>NZ_CP136051.1:2552000-2871000 GCF_032999765.1 Imperialibacter roseus
TGGTTCTTTCGCCAATGTTTCCTCCTGGTTGAGCATTTCCCGGCGGTCGTCTCCATCTACTCCGGCCAGCACATCGTATACCCATAAGCCAAGTGACGTCGCCCACTTTCCAAATGTGCCGTCTTCTACGAGGGGGAGGAGCATTTTTTCAGGAATGACCATGTGAGGGGCCATTTTGTGCACTATGGAGCGTTCCATTCCCACTTCTCGCACGAGACCAATCTCCAGCTGTTTGAGATAACGCAGGCCGCCGTGTATGAGCTTGGTCGACCGGCTGCTGGTGCCCGAAGCAAAGTCACCCTTTTCGAACAACACTACTTTGAGTCCTCTCTTGGCAGCATCGACAGCAATGCCGGCCCCTGTAATGCCACCGCCAATAACGATGACATCAAAACGTCCAGTAGAGAGCGATTTGAATTGTTTGAAATGAGACGACGCCGAAAATTGGAATTCCATGCCAGCAAGTTATGATAAGAGGGCTTATTATAAAATCACATGGCGGCAAGAATGTTTTAAAATAGTTAAAGTTCTTTCAGGTACTCCAGCAAACCTTCCGTTCTTCCCGTAGGTCTTATCACAAGGATGGGGATTTTTGAGTCAATTTGCACCAGTTTTTCTGCGTTTGTACCTATGAACAGGGCGGCTGTTGCCGAACGCCCTTTGGCTCCAATGATGATGATGTCGGCGAGGCTCTTTTTAGCAACGGCAAAAATAGTCCCCATCACGTCGTCGTTCTTGTCGAGCGAATAAATCGGTTCAATGTCAATGCCCTCAGTGTCTATCTGCTTGATGAACTTCTCATAGTTTTTTTCTGCGTTGGCTTTCATTATGGCAGCAAATTCCTTGTAGGATTTGCCCGTGTAGTGGTAGCCCTGAGGCACGTTGTAGACGTTCTGCGCTATAATTTTCACCGGTTTAGTATTGGATCGGGCAATTGCCACCGCCTGTTGCATGGCGTCAAGAGAGTAGTCGGAAAAATCGATAGGAACAAACAGCTTCTCAAGTGCATGGTCATACTCTTTGGGGACTATAAGCAGAGAGCACCCTGCACGCCTCGCAAGACGGTTGATAATGATGCCGCCGCTTTTGGGCTTTGGTTTTCGCCCCACCATGATCAGGTCTATCTTTTTCTCATCAGCAAACTTCATGATCTTTTTGGTAGGCTGTCCCTGCTTCACAAGGAAGTTGACCTTTATTCCGTCCGGAAAACTGTAGTACTGATTGACTTTGTTTTCCATCTCATGCTTTCTATCGACAATGAGTTGTTCCACAACAGTTGGGAATTCCTTGATAAGCTCTTCAGGCACGCTGAAGTCCCTGATCACATTATAGAAGTAAATCTCTTTGGACTTAAACGCAGTGGTGATGAATGACGCTGCTTTGATCAACTGCTCATCAATATCAGTCAAGTCGAGTCCTACCAGAATTTTATGAAAATTATGCATCTACTTCATTAAGGTTTTATCAACACAAAGTTACTTTACTAAAACTAATTTATTCTTGAAACAACTCCGCCTAAGAAGTATTTGTACGGTATTTTTTTGGCCATTAGCAGTTAAATGGGCAAAAATCATTGCTTGAAGGTGTCAATCGTGTCGACCAGCAGCTCGATGCTTTCTTTTGAGTGTGTTGGAAAGTTGGCAACCCGGATATGCGAATCTTTGAACGGGCCATAACCACTACCCACTACCATGCCTCTAGTTTTCAAAAAATCGATCAATGCCGCTGTGTGTTGCCCTGTTTCTGCCACAATCACTGTTTTGGATCTGGCGCCTGCGTCTTTTACAAAAGGAGCAAACAAAGGATGATTTTCGAAATAGGTGTACAGCACCGTTGCTTTGTATTCCGCTTCAATTCGGATTCTATCTAGGCCTTTGGACAGCATATCACCGGCGACTTTGCCAAGTAGGTAGATGAACAAGACGTTTGGCGTTTCCGGCGTCTGCTTCTTGAGGCCACCTTCGTGTAGCTTGAGCAGGCTGTGGTAGGAGCCAATTACCTGACCTTTTGATTGTAAGGCCTTTGCTCTTTCGAGACAGCGATCGTTGTAAAACCAAACACCCAATCCGGCCGGCAAGCCGAAGCATTTCTGCACTGAAAGGTAGGCAGTGTCGATTTTGCTAAAGTCAATATTGGAAACTGGCGCTGAGCTAACAAAGTCTACAGCAATCAGAGCATTTGGATAGGCGGCTTTAAGCTGTTCTATCTCATTTTGCGGGAAGGCAACGCCGGTGCTGGTTTCATTTTGCGTGACCGAAATAAGCTCTGCGGAAGCTGGAATAGCGACCTCTCCGATAGGTGTGTAGCTGCCGTAGTCAGCCTTTGCCATTTTAGCAGTCCGGCCCAGCTCTCCGGCTATTTCATAAAACCTTTGAGAAAATGACCCATTGACAAAATGGAAGGATTCTTTCTCTACACAGTTTTGAATCAGTCGCTCCCACACCTCGGTGGCGGAAGCGGTAAAAGCCAGGTGAAAATCGTTGGGCAGGCCAAACAGGGTGCGGAGATTGCTTTCAGCCTCTGCATAAATTTCCTGAAACCGCTTACTTCTATGAGAAATAGCAGGTATTTGCTCTTTGAGGGCGTTTTTTAAATGCTCCTCCACAGTGAAATAGATGTCGGAAGGACCTGGGGTGAAGTAAATTTTCTTTGCCATAAAGGGTGGATAAAAAATCGATAGAACCGTTGCGCAAAAATGAGGAAGTAATGTGGCTCTAACAAAGAAATAAGCTGGGAAAAAGTGTTTTTGTTTGGCAATTTGCTAAGGGCATCAAAAGCTTTCATCCTTCAATTTTTCCATTCATAAACTCTCGAATCAGAAAGCAGCAAGAATAGCCTTACATTTAATTGTTTAAGCTACATCCTATGAAACTACTTCTTTACTCCAGGCACCTCCTTTCTGGCTGTGTTCTTTTACTCTCATTGCTAACACTTGAATCGTGCGAAAATGGTTCAGGCGGCCCAAGGGTGCTGGTTTTTTCTGAAACCAGGGGCTACCAGCATGGCTCCATTCCCTATGGGATAGCCGCTATTCAAAAATTAGGCGAGGAGCACGGGTTTGCCGTAGACACCACCCGTAACTCCGAGGTATTTACCGACGATAACCTAAAGAAGTATAAAGCAGTAGTATTCAATTGCACGACCGGTAATGTACTGAATGCCAAACAGCAGGCGGCCTTCGAACGCTATATCCAGGCGGGTGGTGGCTATATTGGTATTCACTCTGCCGCTGACACCGAATATGACTGGCCGTGGTACGGCAAACTCATGGGAGCCCACTTTTCCAGCCATCCCCGAAATTCCAATATTCAAAAAGCCACTGTGCTTGTCACCGACACTACGCATATTTCTACAAAGGGGCTTCCAGCCAAATGGGAAAGAACAGACGAGTGGTATAGTTATAAAAGCTTTTACTCTGAGTTGAATGTGCTCGCCTACCTGGACGAAAACACCTACAATGGTGGCACGAATGGAGCCAACCACCCCATTGCTTGGTACCATGAGTTTGACGGCGGTCGGGCCTTCTACACCGGAGGCGGTCATGTGGAAGACAGCTTTAGTGACCCCTTGTTTCTACAGCATCTTTATGGCGGTATTCAATATGCCATAGGAGAAAATGTGACCCTTGATTACTCTAGATCATATGCGGTGGAAGCGCCTGAGGAAAATCGTTTCGTGAAAACAATCCTGGTGAATGACCTTGACGTGCCGATGGAAATGGCCATTGCTGACGACGGGAGGCTTTTTTACACCGAAATGTTCAACGGAAAGCTATGGATGTTCGACACAAAGAGCGGGGAGAATAAGCTGGTGCATCAGCTCGATGTGATGAACAAAGGAGGCACCGGACTGATAGGAGTGACGCTTGACCCGGACTTTGCCAGCAACGGATATATTTATCTGTATCACTCACCGCCGATGGAGGGGGAACCATTTTTCTTCCATTTGTCCCGATTTGTGGTAACTGCCGACAACACGCTAGACCTGAATTCGGAAAAAGTGCTCTTGAAAGTGCCTGTGCAGATCAACAGCGGGGCACACCATGGTGGCTCACTGGCCTTCGACAAGGATGGCAACCTGATTCTATCGACCGGGGATGGCACCACACCATTTCCTTCGAATGGTTATGCACCCATCGACGAAAGGCCTGAGCCTCAGTACTTCCCCATGGATGCGCAACGGTCGGCTGCCAACACCAACGATTTCAAAGGAAAGATTTTGCGGATTCGTCCGCAGGAAGATGGAACGTACACAATACCGGAAGGAAACTTGTTTGCACCAGGCACAGAGAAGACTTTGCCTGAAATTTATGCGATGGGCTGCCGCAATCCGTACCGGATAGCGATCAATCCTAAAACAGGAACAATCTATTGGGGCGAGATAGGGCCGGATGCAGGTGAGGACAGTATACAAGGCCCAAGAGGATATGATGAATTTAACCAGGCCAAAAAGGCAGGCTACTTCGGCTGGCCTTACTTTGTTGGCAACAACTACGCCTACGCTGAGTGGGACTTTGCCACAAACACCGCAGGGCCGAAATATGACCCGGCAGCACCGGTGAACAACTCGCCGAACAATACGGGTCTTACTAACCTGCCTCCTGCGACTCCAGCAATGATTTGGTACCCTTACGCTGCATCACCCGATTTTCCTGAGCTGGGCAAAGGAGGAAGAAGCGCCATGGCGGGGTCTTTTTACACATATAATGCTTCGCAGAAGTCTCCAAATGGGTTTCCCGAGTATTTCGACGGCAGCTTGTTCGTATTCGATTGGATGAGAAACTGGGTCATGGTGCTGCGGTTCGATGAAAACGAGAACTATGTGCGCAACGAGCCCTTTATGACCAACAATGGCGACTTCCGAAGACCTATTGATATGGTGTTCAGCAAGGAAGGCGTGATGTACATGCTGGAGTACGGGTCGGTGTACGGTGCCGATAATGACGATGCGAGGTTGGTCAGGGTGGAATACAATACCGGCAACCGGGCACCAATTGCCAGGGCAAGCATTGTCGACTCGGTAGCGATGGAGGAGATGAGATCCAGGGCTTTTGTTACCTCAGAGTCACGATACAAGGGGCCTTCGGAAATAGCAGGTGTGGCACCACTGGCCGTGAAGTTCAGCAGCGCTGGCACAACCGATTATGATGATGACGATAAAATGAGCTTCCAGTGGTTGTTTGATGGGAAGACAGTGGGAGCTACGGAGCGCAACGCAAACTATACCTACGAGACGCCAGGACTGTATAACGCAGTGTTGCGGGTAATCGACGAGGCTGGTGCGGTAGGCTTGGATACAGTGCTGGTGCGAGTGGGCAACGAGCGGCCACAGGCAGCAGTTGAAACGGCTGGCAACAAGTCGTTTTTCTGGGACAATAATCCGTCGTTCGCTTACAAGGTGAAGGTAAACGATAGGGAAGAAGGGATTATACCCCCTTCAGCAGTGACTGTATTGTTTGACTACAATCCCACGCCAAGTATGGCAGCAGCGGAAGCAGTTGGTCACCAGGCAGTGCTGGGGGATAACTCTCTTGGTAAATCGCTTATTGAAGCCAGCGATTGTAAGGCTTGCCATACTGTAAAAGACATTTCTGTCGGGCCCGCCTACCTGAAAGTGGCAGAAAGATACAAGGGAGACCCTTCGGCAGTCAATACATTGGCCAGGAAGATTATCCAGGGCGGCGGCGGCAACTGGGGTGACGTGCACGTGATGGCAGCCCACCCGCAGATCCCCATGGACGACGCCAAAGAGATTGTCAATTACATTCTATCGCTGGCCAACCCATCAACGGCTACTACGCTGCCGGCGGAAGGCAAAGTGGCCCTGAACAAGCACAAAAAAGACGATAGACGTGGTGTGTATAATTTATTGGCTACCTACACAGACAAAGGCGCCAATGGCGTGGGGCCGCTGACCGGCTCAGAGCTAATTACTCTTCGAAATGCCAGGGTGAGCACGGTATTTGCAGACGCACACGAAGGCTTCCCACGGTGGGGAAACAGCTTGAGTCAGGGAGGCCATAAGTCTTATATTCTTTTGAAGAATATAGACATGACCGGGATCAAAGGGTTCAGCTACGAGTATGCCGCAGACAAGAAAAATGGCTATATAGAAGTTCGATTGGACTCATATGCCGGGCCAATTGTCAGCAAGACAGATTTTGTTGCCACGGGCTCCTGGGGTGAGAACGGTACAGTGAGCGGAACACTGGAAAAACCGTTAGAGGGACGCCATGATATGTACTTCTTTATCATGAAACCTGAAAAGCCGAACGACAACCTGGCGGTTTTGAAAACGATTCAATTTGAAAAATAGCCTATGCTATGGTAAGTTTCGCCTTTGGAGTCGACAGAAGGTAATACAATTTAGTAGCTAATAAAGATATACTTAAACAATAAGCAACAATGAAAAGAATGAAATTAACGGGGGTATCCTTGGCGATTGGCCTGGCGCTTTTGATGACTAACGGGGCGTTTGCTCAAAAATCCATTTTCAATGGCAAGAACCTGAAAGGGTGGAAGATTTACGGCACTGAAAAGTGGTTTGTAGAAGACGGCTTACTGGTGTGCGAAAGTGGGCCGGATAAAGGATACGGTTATTTTGCAACAGAGAAAACTTACAAGGACTTTGACCTTACGCTCGAGTTTCAGCAGGAGGCCAATGGAAACAGCGGTGTGTTTTTCAGGTCGAGCATCGAGGGCACAAAGATCACTGGCTGGCAGGCGGAAGTGGCACCTCCGGGACATGATACTGGCGGAATTTACGAGTCCTACGGCAGAGGCTGGTTGATCAAGCCAGATCCTGAAAAGGACAAGGCCCTGAAGATGGGAGAGTGGAACACGATGCGCATCAAGGTGGTGGGCGATGAAGTGACTACCTGGGTTAATGGTACCGAGATGATCTCTTTCAAAGACGAGAAGATCGGGCAGGCGACGGGGTCAATTGCCCTTCAAATTCACGACGGAGGTGGTATTCGTGTGAAGTGGAGAAACATCATGATCAAGGAGCTTTAAGGTGCCTATAAACGATGCTTTTTGCCATTTATTTCGGTTCGAAAAATTAATAGAAATATTGGTTCCTTCTCTTTGTCAAAAAGTATTGAATGCTCTAACTTCGTATTAAATCCTGAGCAGGCAGATGGTTCTAAACCTAACATGAATACAATTCCGGGTTAACCTTCTTGCCAAAACCAGGCCTCATCCGCCAGCTGGCGGACCTCGCCCGCCAGCTGGCGGGCAGGTTAACAGTGGAAGGTTGCGATAAGGAGGAGCCTAAATCTTGTCTAAAAGAGGTTTAGTTACCTCATTCCTGAGCAGGTAAAAGGCTTTCGGGTTCGCCCGAAAGCTTTTTTGTTTTCAGTCTCATCGTGTAAAAGTCAGCAGGTTCATGCTGAGCGATCCTATCAAAAATGGTTGATAGCAGAAAAACAAAAATACCCACTGCCTCTTCAGTTTGTGCCTTTGCTGGCTGGCTTCAGAACCTTGTTGATGGAATTTGTGCCTACGGCCCGGCCTTGTTTTACTCCCTCGTCGCAGGCGTCTCGGTAGTGAATGCCGCCGTAAAGCCTTGAAATGGCCGCTTCGGCTGCAGCCTCGTAAAACGAATTGAAATCCCTTTCCGGTAATCCGAAATACACCTCAGAGTCGTCTCTAAAAGCGAAATTATCGCCGAGAAGTGTTGTGAGCACAACAGAAGAGGCTGCAGACACTACGCTGTGCCCGCTGGTGTATTCAGGAAAGGGAGGTGTTTGGAGAATTGGTCGCCATTCGGAGTCGATGTATTTGTTGATCATGGTTTCAGGCCTGATCCTATCGCTGCGGTATTTTTCATCCCAGCAACTAATAAAGCCGTCGTGTAGGGTAGTGCTTACCATGACATGAACAAAGAGGGTGGAGTCGAAGGAAATGTTAGCCTTTTCGCAGGCGATGCCCGCAATACTCATCCAATGGCCGCCAGGAGAGATTTTCTTCAATCCAATGGCCATATGGCCCGAATAGGCCACGGCAAAGGGGTTGCAGTCCCAAAAGCTGGCAATCAATTTGTGCTCTGGCGTTATGTTCTTCACAACATCATACACCTCCATGGTTTGCTTGTAAAACGAGCTCGTAGTGTCGAGGCTGAAAGGAGCCGGGGCTGCCGGCACAAACTGGTCATACGACTCGAGAAAGAATGGTCTGATGGTTTTCCATTGCGGCTCGATGGCCGACATGTATTCAGGAGGTGTGGGGTACCACCGACCTTCCTCTTTGCTTGGCGTGTACCTGGTGTAGGTGCTCAGCTTATTGTACCCATCGCCTTTGGCATACTGAATGATTTGGTCTGCTATTTCAATGGCGTACTTCTTATTGGCGTCAATAGACCTGGATGAAAGCTTGTATTGCTCTTTGAACTGAGCTTCCAACTGCTCCTGATTGCTTTTGAGCAGGTAGCCCGAGGGCATGATCTTTTTTCCCACCTCCAGCATAGCATAGGTAGCGGCAAAAGTCAGGTCAAAGCCTTTTGCGGAGTAGGGGGCATGAACGCCAGGGTTTACTTTGAAGTTTGGGCCAATTTGAGGAATGTCGCTACCACTGGTGCTAGCTGTGTAGTAAGCACCCAGCATTGCATAAGCATAAAACCGGCTGGCAGCAGGCGGGTTAGCCACATCGTGAAGCATCACCTCCGACAGGTGGAAGACGTTCTCGGCAAACACTTTGGCCGCTTCCGTATTGCTTAGGCTGGTCTGCGCAGAGGTGGTAAATTGCATAGTGCCCAACAAAACACCCAGTATAACAATCTTTCTCATCACTTATTCAATTTATACGCTTCGATACCCACATTATTCACACCCACGAGCAGGAACTGCTCACCTGCCACATCTATCACGTCAAGCGACTTGGTATCTCCAGTGAACCTGAAGCCAGATTTTGATTGCGATACATATTTGAAATGTCCCTTGCCGTCACCTTCATACAGTTGGCCAAAGTTGGCATCGATAACCCCCATGCGAATGCGAATAGAGCTTTGGTTACCCGCAACAACCAGGTCCATGTTTCCATCTTTGTTGTAGTCGACCAGCGTCATTGCATAAACAGGAGCGAACTGTGCTTCATCCGGCAAGGCGTGAGAAATGAGTTTGCCATCTCTATTTTCCAGGTACATACTCCGCAGCTCGGTGGCCTTCAGCTCTTTGGCATCCTTTAAGTCAGCTTTTGAGAAGATGGTGCTCAGCCTGGCATCGGCGTAGGAAGAATAGTCAGTATACTTGCTTCGCATAGCGTAAATCTGATCAAGCAGTTCGTCTCTGCTGGCAAATGGAACCGATTCGCCTTTAATGTAGTAGTTGAGGATGGGATCCACCGACCCATTGTTATCAAAGTCCTTGTAAACAAGGGTGATGGGCTCTTTTTCGCTGGCATGAAGCTGGGTATTTAGCCCGAAGTTCCCCACAACAATGTCAGGGTCGCCGTCTTTGTCAAAATCATGCACTACCATTTTGCTCCAGAGACCTGAGATTGGCTTGTCGAAATATTGGCTCGTTGACCGCTCCAGCGATTTTCCCTGCTTATTAATGAACACTTCAATGGTCATAAACTCGCCAACCACTACCAAATCATCCCACTTGTCGCCATTCAAATCCACCCAGGAAGCATCTGTCACCATGCCAATAGTGCCGAGTTCTTTGGCTTTGGCAGCCGTTACGTCGACAAACTTGCCGTTTCCTTTGTTCTCAAGGAAAAAGCTTTGTGGCACTTCGGGATACCTTCCGGGAATAACTCTTCCGCCCAGCACAAGATCCATGTCTCCATCTTTGTCAAAGTCGGCATAGGCGATGCATGATTTACTAACGAGCATGTCAGGTAAGGCATCCATCGCTTTGGTGAAGTTTCCTTTCCCATCGTTCAGGTAAAGCCTGTCTTGTGTGGCTTTATCCTTCTCACTGTAATCATTGTAGCCACCGCTAACAAGGTAAAGGTCGAGGTCGCCGTCTTTATCGGCGTCGAAGAAGCTGGCACCTGCGTCTGTATACTGTAGGTCGGACTGCGTGACCGGAAAGTTGCCAGGCTCGAACGAACCAGCGGCCGACTGAATGAACAGCATCCCGGGGTTCTCCTGTGCGCCGCCCACGAAAATATCTTCTCTGCCATCTCCATTCACATCACCCGTCGTCATGATCGGGCCGCAGTTGGTGAGCATCGTCATCAGGAGTGGCTGACGTTTGAAGTCGTTGAAACCATACTCGAGGTGTTCGTAGTAGACAGGGCATTCTACTCTTGAAAAGTTTGTTGGCTCAAATGACGTCCTGGCAGAAGCAAACAGGTAAGGCTTTTCAGGATTTGTTTCTTCTATCGTAATAGTTTGATTCGCAGCGATGCCTGAAAGCTTTTGCTCAGCACCACTCAGCCATGTTACTCTGATTGAGTCTATTTTGTTCTGCTGCCCAAGTCCGACATGAAGCCTGCCGGTAACGGACGACTGAAAGCCTCTGGTGGGCATCTGCTCAAAATATTGTACCTGTTCGCCTGCATACACATGTACTTTTGCACCGTAGCCCCTTGAGTTTTTTGAAAGGCCTTTCAGCGTAATGTCCAGGTAGTTGCGGTCGGGGTATCTTTGTTGGGTTTGATTTCTATAGATGGAAACGGCGTTATTTTGATTGTTGACGATCAGGTCAATATCTCCATCCTTGTCAAGGTCGGCATAAGCAGCGCCGCTGGAAAAGCCTGGATTGGCAAAGCCCCAGTCGTTGCTCATGTCCGTGAATGTCAGATCGCCATTATTTTTATAGATATAGTTATGAACGGGCGTGGACGTCATGGTGGAGACCAGGTGAAAGGTGTCGGCAGGCTGCTTTTCTCTGGCCATATCAAAGAAGTAGTCGCCCTTGTATTTCAGGAAGTCACGGTTGGTGTAGTCACGGAAATAGCCATTGCTGATGAACAGGTCTTTCCAGCCGTCGTTGTCGTAGTCGGCAAAGAGGGGAGACCAGCTCCAGTCGGTGTTGGAAATGCCAGAAAACTGCCCAATCTCGCTGTAGGTTCCATCGGTGTTGTTCAGATGGAGCATGTTGCGCATGTTCTGAAAATAGAAGCCGTTGATGACCAGCAGGGCAAAATGCTCGTAATTTTCCGGCCCGTAAAGCAGCTTTTGGCGCTTGTTGTCCTCCGGCAGCATGTCGAGCGTGTAAATGTCGGGCCAGCCGTCGTTGTTGATATCGCTGATGTCGCAGCCCATGGAGAAGTAGGAGATGTGCTGCATGTAGTTGGTCATCTCATCAGTAAATGTGCCGTCGCCATTGTTGATGTAGAGATAGTCGGGCTCTACATAGTCGTTGGATACGTAAATGTCCTGAAAACCATCCTGGTTCACATCTGCAATGTTGACGCCTAATCCGAAACCAAGCGGATTGCCTTTGATACCTGCTGAGGCGCTAATGTCGACAAAGTGCCCGTTGTCGTTCCTGTAAAGCTTGTCGCCAGCGTAGGGATCACGTGTTTCTTTTGCCTTGGCAAACTCAAACTCACGGATCACAGTAATGTTGTGATTGAGCAGGTACATGTCCAGATCACCATCATTGTCGATGTCGAAAAAGGCCGAGTGGGTGCTGTGTGATGGATCATCCAAGCCGTATTCTGCCGCCTTTTCTGTGAAGGTCAGGTCTTTGTTATTGATGAAGAGTTTATTCCTTCTGGTATCGGGCGCAGTTTTCCCTGAAAGGCATACATAGATGTCGAGCCAGCCATCTCCGTTAATATCCACCATGTTAGCTCCTGTCTTCCAGCCTGTACTCACAGCTGTTCCCGAAGACTTCGTGATATCTTTAAAGCTGAAATTGCCCTGGTTGAGGTAGAGCTGATTTTCTACCATATTACCAATAAGGTATACGTCGTCCAAGCCATCGTTATTGATGTCGCCAATGGCCACGCCGCCGCCGTTGTAGAAGTATTCGTAGGTGAGCACGTTGGCAGTAGGGCTCTCCGTCAATATGTTCTTGAATGTAATGCTTGTTTTAGTTGTGGGCATCAGCTCAAAAAGCGGTCCTTTTTGTTGACCAAAGGACAATGTGCTTATGAAAGACAGTGCTACTATTATATTAACAATCAAATAATTATTGATCGAAATAGCGCTGAATTGATTCAATATGTATCTACGGGCGTCCATCAGGGAAGAAGTAAAAATTCAACATCACAATTCGTAAGGGTTCAATTCTCAAATATGGCTGCATTTTATCACATGCAGGTCAGAGAATAGCATATTTTTCCGATCCAAACCAAACACAAGTTAATGTTTATGAAAAGCATATGGTAGTGCTCACCGGGTTTTTTAAGCAAGGATACTACAATAGCGGCTCGGGCTCACATTTCGAAGTTGCCGTCAAGTGGCCAAGACTTTCATTTATTTAGCTTTATGTCCGGTTTTCAATACTTTAGCGACCGAAATAGCGATTACTATGAAATTTTCCCATCAACTGTTGCTCTTGCTTGTTGTGTGCGCTGGCGTGGCAGTTACCTCCTGCAAAAAAAAGAAGACGGAAGTTGCCTGGGTGCAGGACTTCTCTATCATTGGTTCTCAGTCGTCGCCAAGGGCCGCTGACCTTAATCTGGATGGTGTGTTGGATATTGTGATGGGTGCCGGGAAGAACGAATACCAAAAGTCAGAATTTGGCGTGATGGCGCTGGACGGAAAAACAGGTGAGTTGCTTTGGAGACAAGAAACCACTGACCAGGTGTTTGGTTCGGCGACACTCTACGATGTGAACGGTGACCAGGTGCCTGATGTGTTTATTGGTGGGAGGTCGCCCCATTTAAGGGCGCTGGACGGAAAAACAGGTGAGGTTATCTGGGCCTATAATCATGAGTTGTACCACCAGGATTCCATCCTTCAGTATGCCCGTTTCAATTTTTACAATAGTGTGCTGGTGCCTGACCAAAATGGGGACGGGCTCAAGGACTTGCTGATTGTGAATGGCGGAAATTCCAAGGTTGAGCCATTTTCCACCAGCAACCGATTTCCTGGCGTACTAATGCTGATGGATACCAAAACCGGTGAGATTTTGGCAGCGGATACGATGCCTGATGGTAAAGAGTCGTACATGTCGCCTATAGCTTTTCAGCAGCCCGGTAGCAACGACGTTATTATACTATTCGGCACAGGAGGGGAGACGATCTCAGGCAGCCTGTACGCAACTACCCTGGCTGATTTAAAGGGCCGTCAGCTGGCAAAAGCCAACGTGCTGGCTACAGAAATTGACCACGGTTTCATTGCACCACCTTCTGTGGCTGACATTACTGGTGATGGCTTTTATGACGTCGTAGCTATTTCACATGCTAGTAGCATTTTTGCCATCGACGGGAAAACTGAAAAGCCTATTTGGACAAAAAAGATTGAAGACTCAGAGTCGAGCAATAGCTTTGCTGTGGGCTATTTCACTGATGACAGCGTGCCTGACTTTTTCACCTTTGTGAGCAGAGGTGCCTGGCCGGAAAACACAGGATCGGTGCAAGTAATGCTTGACGGACAAACAGGAGAGATCGCCTACCTGGCCGAAATGGGGTGCACTGGTTTCTCTTCGCCCGTTGTTTACGACCTAAACGATGATGGAATAGATGAGGCGATCATCAGCATCAACGAATTTGACTGTGCAGAGGGCTTTGTGAACAAGAAATCGAGCGAGATACTTACAAAACTGGTTGCCATTAATTTTACAGACAAATCAGTCATTCCCATCGACCAACTCAATGGATTCAAAAACATTTTCTCAACTCCCCATATCGGAGACATGGACAGTGATGGCTACCTCGATATTGTTCATTGTCAGTACTTCAATCCCACCTCTGATCTGATGGTGTTTCTTGGTATGAAGATCAAGCGCATATCAACGGGTATCGAAATGGACAACCCTGTGAGATGGGGAGCTTATATGGGCTCCAACGGCGATGGGGTATTCGAAGGAAAGTGAGCAGTGCTCGTAGCCGGATTCGGATATGATATTTGCCACAACTTCGCTTTGGATCATTTAAATCTCTAGCTTTGCAGCCGAATTAACAGAGGGCAGCAATGAAGCGCATCAATGAATACAGGAAACTGTTTAATGCTGAGGCAGATACAGACCTTAAACAACTAAAAACCACTTACAGGAACCTGGTGAAAGAGTGGCATCCTGATAAGTTTCAGCAGGATGATGAAAAAGCTGCCGAAGCAAAGCAGAAGAGTTTACAAATCATCGACGCATATCATTTTTTGGTGAGCATAGCGCCCGAAACCAAAGAAGCCAATTTGGCTGAATACACGACTACCACAACCGAATCTGGTATTGTCGATTTCAAGCTCAAGGGATTGGTACTTGAAGTAACCTTTCTGGATGGTACCACCTATGAGTATTTTGGTGTGACAAAGCACGTGTATCAGGGCCTGATCAATTCAGACAAGCCCTACAGGTTTGGCAAGCGAAATATCTTCAACTCGTTTCTTTACAGAAAGTCAAAAAGGGACTTGGAGCCGGCGTAAATTTCTCTGCTCTTGAAGTTCCGGTGCGGGTTGGTAAGGTGGGCTATTGAGGTGTGTCTTTTTGAAATGGTTAATGAATCGCTCGAAATGCTTTAACCCACGCCTAATCTCTAACTACAGCGGTAATTTTTTTTCGAAAATATCTCCCAAGGATCGCATAAGTATTGTTATAGAAAATATCCATATAATTCAATATTTGTCAGGCTGGTATTTGATCGTTAATTTATTGAGCGAAATCAATCAATTACCCCATTATCTACACAGTTATGAGAAAACTAATCACCGCCTTATTAACCGTTGTTTTATTCATTTGGAGTTGCGAGCCAAATGAGAATGTGCCACAAACCGTTGAGTTTAACCCTACGCTAAAGGACAAGCTAACAAGGGTGGATCCATCATCGGTTGAAAACAGAAACGGCAGAACCGCTGGCATTGAACAATGGATTGCCAGTGTCAATGAAACGATTGCCTCTCAGGGCTTAGCCATACAAAAAATGGAATTTCTTGGGGCTGAGCAGGCTGGAAACACTGTTTTTTTTGCCAACACTGGTAATAAACAACTGTCGTCTGACTTCGTGCCGAACGACCCACGCAATGGCACAGGGATTGATGTTCCTTATGTTATCGACGGCACAGAATTAGGCACATCTTCCGGGATGTCTGAATTTGAAACCTATAGTGCAACGGTGGCTGCTATGGAAACCTGGGGCAATGTTACGTGCTCGTCCGGGTTGGAGATTCCGAATTTGGGTGTCGCTTCCTTTGATATAGGCTACGTTCAGTACCTGCTTGGCTTTGGTGGAATTGCGGGGTATTTTCCAGGCACGGTGGTTCATGGAGGTATCCTTCCGGGAGCATTTTTTGATGCAGTTTCGCCTGGCGGAGCGAGTTCAATTTTAGGAGTGACATTTACCTTTGTATGGCTTGACGACCTTGACGCAGACGGAAAATCTGATGTGGCCATCAAAGAAATCTACATTAACGATGTATTCAACTGGCAGGATGCACCCGATGATGTGCTTGGCAATGGCATATATGACCTGGAAACAGTGATTCTTCATGAAGCAGGCCATGCCTTGAGCCAGGCCCATTTTGGCAAGGCATTCGCCAGTGGAAACGGAAAGCTGCACTTTGCGCCTGCAGCTCTGATGAATGCCGGATATAGTGTTGCCCGACGAAATATATCGGGAACTGACAATGCCGGCCATTGCAGCAACTGGTCAAATTGGCCAAATAACTAGGATGTAGCCATCCAATAAGAATGAAGGCCTCCATCCAGGGGCCTTTATTGTTTTTCACCGGTGTCGTTGGCGCTTGCGGGATAGTGGTATTTCGACTACGGATAACTTCCTTTGGTTCTGCGCTGGAGCGAGCCTGTTGTCAACCGCTAACTTGCCTCTGCAAGCTTTAGTCGCTTGTGGTAATAGATGTAGGACAATGCCTCAACCCCAAATATCACCACCATCATCAGCATGGCAGGGTCAAAGCCGCCGACGGCAATGCCTGAGTAGGTAGCGCCTATGAGGTCGAAAGTCAGTCCGGCATATGCCCAATCTTTGACCCTTGGGAATCCAGGTATAAAAAGGGCAATTACACCAAGTGCTTTGGCCACTCCGAGAAAGGGAATAATATATTCAGGATAGCCCAGCTGGCCTGAGACCATTTCAACAGCATCCGGCACAGAAATAATGTCGGGGATAGCGGAAAACATCATGAAGCCGCCAAACAGACCGGTGAATACCCAATAGAGGAGGTTGATCCTTTTCATAATAGTTGGTTGGTTTAAGTGATAACACAAAGATAGCGCCTGTTAGCCCAACTGTAGCTGCGTGATAACGCCATTTTTGTGGGGCGTTTGCGGCATGGAGTGCCAGGAATTGAGCTCTTGGTATTCGCTATTTACTCTTGCTTTTGCTACCGCATTCTCTTTTGCTCTAAATTTTCCTATTTTGTTGAACAGAATTCACGCCAACCTACTTCAACCAAACTATGAAAACCCTTTTTGTCTATTTACTTATAGCTTCGGCCCTTGGGCTGGCTGCACTTAGCTTTTTTCAAAGCAAAAGAATTAAGAACCTCCGGGAGATTCAGAAGAACTACGAGGCTTTAACAGCGAACTTCGCTGAATTAAGCAAGAACTATAAAAGCACGCTTTTGAAATACCAGGAAATTAAAACGTCACTTGACCAGACCACTATGAGCCTTGACTCCATTAGCCAGCAGCTTGACAGTGTAAACAGGCAGAGCACACTACTGATTGCCTCTGCACACGCCAATATCGTGGAGATCATTCAGGAGGTGGATACCCTTGAGTTGGACGATGTGGAAACGATAAGAAGTCTCAGAACGCTTCTCAATGAAAAATAATTGGATATGAGATATTTAGCCATCTTGTTTTTCATGATTAGTTATAGTGTGGAAAGCTGTGGTCAGGTAAAAGTGTTTACTTCGCACGATACAAAAATGACGTTGTATCGGGGCGACACAGTGGCCATAGAGGCCGACACTGCTTCTTTACTGAGTTCCAGTGTGATATATCAGATCAATGAGCTTACCTATAAGTATGAAGCGTTACTTCAACGGTACAATACGAACATTGGCGTAAACAAACGCTTGCTTGCGCAACTCACCACGACCAAGGAATCCCTGGAGAAGCTGCTGGACAATAACACCGAGGGCAACGTTCAAATTGGAGCGTTAAATGAAGTGGTTGCCAGGCTTACGACCCTGTCAGTCAGCCTTAACGATACCAACAAAAACCTCGAAGCAAATACAACCGACCTGGATGCAATGATTCAGGAGTTAAAAGAACAAAACAAGGAGTTGAAGCGGCAGATCAACAGGATGGGCTTAGATAAATTTAAAGACAGGTTGTTGTTTGGCACCATTGGGGCCGCCATATTAGGTGTTGTTTGGTTGGTGGCGAGCTAGATGGGGCAAATGTACCCTTAATGCCAAATTCAAGATAACTTCCCACGAAGTGGCGGTCACAATTGGCCAAAATCTGGTACTTTAGCACCAACACGTAGCATTGTTTTCGCAAACACCCTCTCCTGAATGAAAAAGATCGCTTTTGTCTTCCTGTGCTGTTTAATGGGTGCCGCCTTCGGCAAAGCCCAAAGCACAAACCAATATTTCCTTTTCATAGGCACCTATGCCACTGAGGCCGGCCCCAACGGTATCCATACTTATCAGTTCGATAGTGAAACAGGCACTTTGAGGAAGGTGCAGCCGGTTACCGAGCTGGGAAATGCTTCCTTTCTAGCCGTGAGCGACGACCAAACCAATCTGTATGCGGTAAGTGGCTCCAAGGTCAATGCCTACGATTTGAATCCCGGCACGGGTCAGCTATCATTCCTCAATAGCGTTCCTTCCTCCGGATCTTGTTACGTCTCAGTTGCTCCTGGCGGCAACGCTGTTTTTGTAGGCAACTATGGGGGCGGCAGTACGGAAGCTGTTCGTACCCATGCCGACGGATCGTTTGATGAGGGGAGCGTGCAGCTGGTTCAGCACCAGGGTAGCAGCGTGAACAAAGAAAGACAGGAAGCACCCCATGTGCATGCGACGGTGCTTTCGCCTGACGGCCGCTTCCTGATGGTGCCTGACCTGGGAACAGACAGGGTGTACCAGTACCAGCTGAGTACCACATCAGGCGAAATACTGACACCAGCTTCGAAGCCATGGTTGTCGGTAGCCAAAGGTGGTGGGCCGAGGCACCTGGTTTTTCATCCCAATGGAAAATATGCCTACCTGATATTGGAATTGCATGGTGCGGTAATGGCCCTCGACTATGCTGAAGGTGTGCTGAAGGCAAGGCAAACCATCAGCATGGTAGACAAAGGCTTTAATGGTCGTTTGTCGGGGGCTGACATTCATGTGTCGCCCGATGGGAAGTTCCTGTATGCTTCGAACCGGGGCGACGCCAACGAAATAGCCATTTACTCCATTGATCAGAAGGGAAAACTCACAAGGATAGGCCGCCAACCCGTTATGGGAAAAACGCCAAGAAATTTCGCCATCGACCCGACCGGCAGGTTTCTGCTCGTAGCCAACCAGGATACGAATGAGGTGATCGTGTTCCGGCGAGATGAAAACACGGGCCTTTTGACACCCACAGGCCAAAGCGTTGCTGTAGAAAAGCCCGTTTGTCTCAAGTTTGCTCCGGTGCAACAAGCACCCGAAGAAAAGCTGGTGGCTATGGCTGTCGAGCGTTTCCGCCAAGCCATGACCGATCCTGACAGCGACGTGCTGGCTTCCCTCGCCAGCGACGACCTGGAGTATGTACACTCAAGCGGTACCGTCAGAGACAAGCAGGGCTTCATTGACGAATTCATGAAGCGCTGGACCAACTTCAGTAAAGTAGACATACTGAATCAGACGATCAAAATATCCGGCGACAATGCCATTGTGAGGCACAGATTGGTGGCCGATGCCAACAACCCTGGCTATCCTTCAAAGGTCGATATCATCATTTTGATGGTATGGAGAAAGGAGGGCGGTCAGTGGAAAATGCTGGCCAGGCAGGCCGCCAAAATACCTGAATAGCAGTTCGACGACATTGAAGGGAGTCTTAATATTGAAACCCTCCAAGGGTTATCTTTGAATCGTTCTCCATTTCTGGGGATTGTCGGGTAAAAAAAAACGGTAAATAGTTCATGCAAGCCGGTAATAAAAAAACAAAAGGTCCAATCCTATCCCGGCCGGGCGGGACGCATTGAACCAGTTTTGTTTTTTTATTATTAGTCGCCCAAGTATTCACCTCCATGTACCAATCTACTTGACCCTTCGCTTTAGCTAGCCTCCCGTCAGTAGGCCCTTACAATCTTCCAGATCCTTCCGTCGACCTTGGTTATGACATACATCTCTTTTTCGACTCGGTCATAGCCAATACGCAAATGCTGACGCTTGATGCCTGTCAGCTCCTGCATGGTCGTTTCCTTTCCGTTTTCGGCAACGGAGAGTTGGTAAACCGTTGAATCGCTGAGCTGGGGGTTAATATTAACAAAGAACAGCTTGCCGCTTACAATGTCTCCAAACACATACTTGTCTTTAAGCGCCGCTAAGTTTCCCTCGTACACATAGCCGCCGCTGATGGCATTGCCCGTTTCATGGTCGTATTGGGCGAACGGGCCTTTGTAGAGCGCCTTGTCTGTGGTGCTGAGCTCGTAGACTGCTTTGAGGTTCTTGATTGTATTGATGCCGTAGTTGCCTTCCCGCACCGGCCAGCCATAGTCGCCGCCGGCTACTACAATATTCAACTCTTCAATATTGGCTTCCCCGATGTCGGTGACGAACATTCTGTGGTCATTGGCTTCATCCCAGGCCATTCGGTGGGGGTTTCGGAATCCGTAGGCATATATTTCCCTGACCACGCCATCACCAGTATCCTGTGAGAAAGGGTTGCCTGCTGGTATCCCGTATTTACCGTTTTTACTGTTGCTGCCAGCGGGATCAATCCTCATGATGCTCCCCAGGAACGATTGAGGGTGATGCCCAGCTCGGGGTGGTGGATGTTATTGGAGCCACCGTCGCCATAGCCAAAATAGAGCATACCATAGTCGGGGTGGTTTTTTTCCAACCCCGGAATGAAGCCGATGTCCTGCATGCCATGGGCAAAGGTAGGGGCATGCACCCGCAGTAATTCTCTGTAGATTCCTGAGAAAACTGTGTCCATCGGATTGTTGGCCTTCCACTCACCAACAATCCACTGCGCCACCGACCGGAGTGTGTCGGAAACGACGTAGTCGGCGGGCTGGCCCTTATAAGCTTCGGCATGGCTAATATAGAGCAGACCGTTGTTTCGAAAATGCGGGTGAAAATCGAAGCTGCCAAGGCCGGTGGCGATACCGGGGCCACTTTGGAAGTCGGGAAGCTCGTTTCTGAGATCCATAAATACGGTCGCCTTTCTATCTTTGATGCGATAGATCACGCCGTGCTGGTCGCTGGCAAACATAGCACCATCGCCAATGGGAGAGGAGCGCAGCGTGACCACGCCGAGGTCGGAAGATTCACCCAAAGCTGGTAGCTGAACGACCTCTTCCAGTTCTATGCTGATATCTGACGGTTGAGGTGCACTTACCAGCTGCCCTGACAGTCCCGCTTCTTTGCTTTGTTGCGTCACATCCAAAGGGGGAATATCGAACAGCTCAGTCTGCTGCTTGAGGTAGGCCACAATAGCGCTGATATCGTCTTCGGGCAACCATTCAAAAGGCGGCATTACCAGCTTGTACTTTTGCTTTAACAGTGAAAATCTAATATCCTGTGAGTCAATGTATTTTGATGGGTTCTTAATGAAGTCAATAAGCTGTGGCTCTGCCACCACCGAAGTCACACCTCCAAGCGGCGGGCCTATGCCGTCATCCTGTAGTCCGTGGCACGACATGCAGTGTTTGGTAAACAAGTCCTTGCCTTTGCTCAGGGTGCCCTCATCAGGTTGTGAGTTACAGCTAATAATGGCGAGGGCGAAACCAATGGGGAGTGCCAGGGTAAGCAGCAGACGTTTAGACATAGAGTGAAGATAGCAATCGTCTTCCAAATATATTGTCAAGTGCTCAACTCGCCTTGCAAAATGTTACATAAGGCCCTGGTAAGCTGGCTGCCATTGAAACCACATTTTTTTAGACTATTTCACTGAATAGTGAATAAAACAATTGATAATGACATGATTGTTAGGTTGTTACCATCAAAATACCGATAAATAGGGATTGCAAGGGTGTGAAAATTTACTGAAATTCATCCTCTTATCAACCACCTACTGCAATGACCGGACTTGTCGTGCTCGATGTCTTCATCAGCCTGATATTCATTTTTTTGCTTTACAGTCTTTTTGCTACCACCATTGTGGAGTCTGTCACCTCTTCTTTTGGTTCCAGGGGCAAAAACCTTCTCGCAGGTATTGACAGGATGCTTTCGGATGATGGAAGCACCAATAGGTTCAACTACACTTTTCTCAATCTCTTTATTGCTTTTCGTGGCAACGGCTTCACGGAAGCCTTCTACAAACATCCGTCTATTAAATTTCTGGCACAGAAGGGCTTAGTTAGTCTGGCAACCAGCAGGCCTTCTTACATCGCACCAGAGAGGTTCAGTGCTGCTATGGTCGACTTGTTGAGAAGTGGCGATTACGACGACGAAGGAGAAAACATCAGTGCCTCGCTCGGCATCATTCCCCGGTTTGATCTGAAAGAATTGCAAGACCGGATCGATCAGCTCGAAAGCGATATCAGTCAGTTTGACGCCAAAAAGGATTTGTTTGAATTCGAGGCCTTTTCTGAGGAGTTGGCCTACCTCAAAGGCGACCTCCAAAAAAAAGCCAATCGCAGTAGCGCCGAAATTCTCAAACCCTTTACCATCGATAAAGAAACTAACTACCAGCTGAAGTCGCTTTGGTACGATGCCGCCAATGACATTGACAAATTCAAGGTATTGATAGAGAAATGGTACAACGAGCAAATGGATCGCATTATCGGCTGGTATAAGCGTAAGGTGACTTTCGTGACCTTCCTGATAGGACTCGGCCTGGCAATTGCATTTAAAGTCGACACGATTCAAATTGCGTCGGACCTGTCGAAGAACGAAGACATGCGGGCGATGTTTGTGGCAGGGGCAACTGAGTTCCTGGCGCAGCATCCCGACGGTGTCGATGCGGAGGCTTTTACTAAGCAGAAGCAGTACATGGACTCCGTAAAAAGCGAAATTGCTAAATACAATGCTGTGTTGAGCAGCCAAAAAGAAGAAACCGACACATGGCCCGGATTTGGATACCTCATTACAGCCTTCGCTATTTCGTTGGGTGGCCCCTTTTGGTTCGACCTGCTGAATAAGCTGGTGAAAATCCGAAGCTCTCTACAAATGCCCGTGGCGGCGAGGGAAGAACCCAGGAAGGCAGATGCGGTGGAAGTTAAAGCAGTTGGGTAATGGAAAAGCTCAAAGGAACCGTTACTCACCTGGTGAATGTAAGGCTGGATAGGCCGACCGTCAGGGCAAAAAGAGCGCCTGCCTTGCCCGTCGGAACCGTGGTAGAGGTTTCGCATGCCATCAGAGGCGAGATGTACAAGGAAATCGACATTTGGTACGTGCTAGCCAACCAAACCTTTGTGTGGAGCGGCGCTGTCAACGCCAATTCCGAAGTGCCATTTATAGAGAAAAAACTAATTGTCACTGCCGATGATATTGGTGTGGTGGACGATATTGATATGGGTGCTAAAGTAGCGCTAAGGTATGGTAGGATCAACTCCATCGCCGTATTCGTTAACCGACCTGGAGATACCAAAGGCGATTACCTCAAAGCTTGGCACGACTTCCTGTGCAGCTATGAACGGGTGGGTGACAGCCGTAAGCTGTACGAAACCACCCATGTGGGGCTACATTTCACCATCACATCGGGCGAACCCGTATCAACCGGGGATGTAAGCAACCTGCTCAATGGCAAATATTTCCGCAAATACACCGACTTCGATACGGACTACGAGCGGGAGGCTTTTGTTGAACAGATCAAGGCTGAACTCGATGCGCAGTATGAGAAATTCAAGGCGGTGTTCAAGCGCAAACCTGACCATTTGACGTCGCATCACGATATACTGACATTCAATAAGCCGCTTTTTCGGCACATGCAGGAGTGGTCACAGAAAAACGACGTTCCCCTCAGAACGCACAGATTCCTGCCCTCTTCGAAGAGGTTTTGGTACGACACGCTGGTCATCACCGACATTGATCTGCCGTCGATTGATAAAATGAATGCATGGGAAGAAGAGTTTGGATCGAGAGTAGAAGGAGCTCAACATACTATTGTCGATCACTATGGGCCACTGCCACCTTTCGCTGTGATCAGCTACCTGAGCCAGGTGAAGAAAAAGCAGGGTAAGCTAGACGAATGGCTATTTGATTTTTTGGTGAGCAAAGACCACACGAGAGAGATCGTCATCCATTTGCTCAAAACCACTTTGCGGCGGCAAAGGGACCTGGTGCGCCATTACAAAGACCTGGATACTTCTTACCCGGGAGTCAATATCAAACATTTCGACGGGAGGGTGGCTGAATACCTGTCACTGGAAAAGGGTAGCCCCTGGAAGTCGGACCCAAGTTTGGCATTGAGCCCTGTGGTGGTGAGGAAGGCGTGATGACATCCCGGCGGCTGTTTTCAGAGAGGACTTTTTTGTATTTATTATATTAGGTAAGTAAATCAGCTGATCAAAATTTATGGACTTCAAGGGAAAACATACACTGTGGCTTGTTCGTGGTTTCATACTTCTGCTAGTCATTTGCTTTCAGCAGGGTGCAATGGCACAAGATAGAAAAATCGACCGGGATAAGCTCGGTAAGATCTTCAAAGCCAATTCCACACAGTTAAGAGAGGCAACGTTTCAGCAGCAAGAAACAGTGCCTGAGATCAACATTGTTGAAGAAGGTGAAATCACGCTGCGGCAAAACCAACTAAAGGCGGTTCGTTTTGGCGACAAAGTGGAAGTAGCCGGTGCCGAAGCCCGGGAGGTGCTTCAGCAGCAGGAAACAAGGCCAGTTTTCACAACCGGCGACACAACCGTATCACCAGAACAGCTGATCCCCGAAGTGTTTGTGCTGCCGGGCCAAACCGAAAGCCAGGACATCAGATACTACATCTTTTTCACCTCGGCGCTGCCGCTACAGTACGACTTTTCTCAAAATGCCTTTTTGGGCAGCATTAATTTCATTCTGTTGCCTGAGTCGGGAGGTGGCCATTTACCGACAATTGACCCTGTCTTCATTGAGCCCGCTTCTCTAGAAATAGGAGGCATCAGCCCCGGATGGATAGAGATTGATCATCTCAACCTGCCCTCATCAAGTATCAAGCTCACAGCTACCGACAACTTGAAGGATTCGGCAGAGCTGAGGCTCCGTACCCGGCTGAATCCTGAAGGATATATCACCAAAGTGGGGGTGAAGTCGCCCCTTACTATCAAAGCCCGCAAGAAGTTCGCACAGGGCTATGGCATACAGGAAGTGCCCGTTGAAGTGATATTGAAGGGAATAGGAAACGGCAGCGCAGAGATCAGGTTCTCGTTCGAAGAGGGAGCAGGCACATTGTCGGAGGAGAGTTTTGTGTTGAGCAACAACGAAACAAAAACCGTCTACATCCGCTCCCAGGGAGATGGGCCTGTGAAGCTGGCTGCCTTCTCCACCGGCTTTAGCTCCAACCTGGAGGGCTTTCAGTACGACTTTCCTTACACCTTTCTCCTTTTCACACTCATAGGTGGGCTCATTGGAGCCAGCGTTAAATACCTCAAAAGCGACAGCAAATTTTCCTGGAAATCGTTCAGTGGCGGTGTGCTGGTAGGTTTGCTGGCCGTTGGGCTTTGGTATGTGCTGGGCATCAATATCCTAAGCATCTCCCTCGACGACGTGTACAACGAAGGCTCAGTGCTCCTGATAAGTGCCGTTGGTGCCTGGGGTGTGGGGTTGAAGTGGGGGTGACTTCGTTTACCGACGCTAATCCCTTGTTCACCGACTTCTCTCCGGTCGTGGCCGTTTTGCTGTAGCCAGGGTCATTTTTCTGCCGTTACTTTCAGAAAAACTTAATCAAATGGATACACGAAACACTTCTCCGGAAAACGCCCAAAGGGCTTCACCTAAATCTAATCGCCCGCTTGCGGGAGTCATTCTGATAGTCATAGGCTCGGTGCTATTGGCCAGGCAAATGCATCTCGATGTGCCCCGCTGGATCTTCTCATGGGAAATGATCCTGATCGGCGTAGGATTGTTCATTGGTGCACGCAGGTCGTTTCAGCCTGGTGGATGGATAGTGCCTATTGTCATTGGAACCATTTTTCTTGTTCAGGATGAACTACTGGGTTATGAATATCGCCATGTTTTCTGGCCTGTCATCATTATAGGCGCTGGTCTCTATATGATCCTGAGACCAAAACAAAACCGGTGGGAGAGAGGACTTACCACGGAAAACTCTTCCGATGACTTTATCGACTCATCTGTGCTTTTCGGAGGTGTGAAAAAAAAGATAATCACTAAGAACTTTCAGGGAGGAAGAATTGACAACATTTTTGGTGGCACTGACCTGGACCTGATGCAAGCCGATTTCCAGGGTACCATCGTGATGGATTTCAGTGTCGCTTTCGGTGGCGTTAAGCTGATAGTACCGCCTCATTGGAATATCAGGAACGAGGCCACGGCCATTTTGGGAGGCATCGACGACAAGCGACCAATAGTGCAGGCCGATGACAACAGCAAAGTCCTGATATTGAAGGGCACAGTGATGTTCGGTGGACTGGATATTAAGAGCTACTAGTGATGGAATGGTACTTGTCAAAAATCGTCTTTGAGATTTGCGCAGGAGATCGGCCGCAGTTTGATGAAACGCTGCGGCTGATACAAGCCAATAGTGATGAAGAGGCTTTTCAGAAAGCACGAATGCTTGGCCGTAGTGAAGAAGATACTTTTGCCAACGTGCATAATCAAACAGTGAAGTGGAAGTTCATCGACGTTTGCGATGTGATTCCGGTCGACGAATTAAAAGATGGAGTTGAATTATTTTCGCAAATTCACGAACCGGAAGAAAGCACCGCCTATGTTCATTATGTACATCAAAAGGCGGCATTGCTCCAGCTGATGCATAACCCTGTGTTGTAACATGACCAAACCACTCGTTTCCCACACCACCATCGCCCTGAGCTACCTGGCCTGGTGGATGCTTTGGATGGCCGTTCAAACCTACGCTATGCTGCATGCTGGCTTTGACTGGGAAACGGCACTGACGGATGCTTCCATCACTCAATTGATCTATGCTGTGGCAGGTTACACCATGAACACCTCCATGCAGGCTTATCAACCGGGCAGAAGGACGGCAATATTTGTGCTTATGCGAGCAATTGTGTTAAGCGTTATTTGCCTTTTCGCTCAACAATTCATCCTTGAACAGGTCAATGCCAAAACCCCTGGCTATGAAGCGTTTCTTGGGAATACGCTGGCGGTTCGGGGTACGGTTGGCTTACTCATGATGATGCTGGTGGCGATACTTACCTGGTTTTGGGTGTATGTTACTGAAAGGACAGAAACAGAACAACGGAAAGAGGATGCCATGAAGCTTTCCCGTGAGGCAGAACTCAGCCAGCTTCGCCAGCAATTGCAGCCCCACTTTCTGTTCAACAGCCTCAATTCTATCAGCGCACTGGTAGTCACACGCCCCGAGGAAGCCCGCAGCATGATTCAGCAACTGTCAGACTTTCTGCGTGGAACGGTAAAAAAAGAAGACGGTAAGCTGGTGACGCTGGAAGAAGAGATGAAGCATTTACAGCTTTACCTCGATATCGAGAAAGTGAGGTTTGGTCATAGGCTACGAGTAGAAATTTTAAAAAATGATGATTGCATGGCCCACAAACTCCCTTCGCTGCTGTTGCAGCCTATAGTGGAGAACGCCATTAAATTCGGGCTGTATGACACGGTAGGAGAAATCACCGTTTCTGTGAAGGCCGCCATGGAGGGCACCATGCTGCAAATTGAAATAAAGAACCCTTTCGATCCTGAAACGTCAGTCACTGCCAGAGGAACTGGCTTTGGATTGTCGTCGGTAAAACGCAGACTGTACCTGCTTTATCATAGAAACGATTTGCTTCTCACCTCACAGCAGGGAGGAGAATTTACCACCACTATCAGAATTCCTCCATCGATATGATCAAAGTGATACTAATAGATGACGAGCCGCTGGCCCGCACCATGGTAAAAGAATACCTCAGCGCTTATGCCGACATTGCCATTGTTGACGAATGCAACGACGGGTTTGAAGGCGTAAAAGCGATTGCGCAACATAAGCCTGACCTTATTTTTCTCGACATTCAGATGCCAAAAATCAATGGCTTTGAAATGCTTGAGCTGGTAGAGAACCCTCCAGCGGTCATTTTCACCACTGCCTTCGACGAGTATGCCATTCAGGCTTTTGAACAACATGCCCTGGATTACCTGCTCAAGCCCTTCAGCAAAGAGCGCCTCGACAAGGCTATTCAAAAATGGAGAGGCCATCAGGGAGGTGCACAGCAGGGCACCAAAGAACTGCTCGAAAATACCTCGTTGCCCGAAGAGCGGCTGCGCATTGTGGTTAAGAAAGGCAGTAACATTGTGATTCTTCCCATTCAGACCGTGCATTATCTGGAAGCGTACGACGACTATGTGAAAATCCACACGAAAGAGGGTTTTTACCTGAAAAAGAAGACCATGGGTCACTTCGAAAAAGTGCTTGATCCTAAGCAGTTTGTGCGCATTCATCGCTCTTACCTGATGAACCTCCAGGAGCTCACCCGCATTGAGCCTGCAGAAAAAGACAGCCATCTGGCGCTTTTAAGAAGTGGTACCCGCATTCCGCTGAGCCAGAGTGGTTACGCCAAGTTGAAGGAGGTGCTGGGGATTTGAGGTGTGGAGGGCGATAGGGCAATTCAAAAACCAGATCTACCTGCGACTGCGATGGAAATAATTGTAATTGTGTATATTCAGTTAGTTGGCTGTAATTTCACGGAATGGCAAATCTAACTGGCAAATGGGAAGGCGAGTATTCAGTTAACATCGGGTCAGACGAGCAGCCTGAGGTTGAGTATCATGCTTTTACCTTAGAAATGCTGGATATAGACGGCGAACTGACCGGAACGGCACAAGATTTGACCTTATCCGACGAGCCTTCTAATATCTCAGGATTCCATGACGACGGCTTTATTAGTTTCATCAAGAAGTATAATAGACTTGTCTTTGTGGAATCTGATGAATATTTCGGAGACAATTCAATTGAGCATCCAGACATTCATTACTCCGGGACTTTCGATGAAAATGAGAACAGTTTCCAAGGAACCTGGGAGATTCACGAAGACCAAGAACGAGATGGCCTTCAGGACTCTTTTGACGATATGTACAATGTAGGGAACTGGTGGATGAAGCTAACGAACTAATGGAAGGATCTTTTGACATTATACTTGGCATCTTAATTTCGTTGATCGGACTTCTGCTGATAATCTACGGAGCCAGAAATAAGCCAGCCAAGAGTTCTTATAGCGAATCCACCAAATCCACCCATATTCAAGCCTTGATTCTCGGAATCGCCCTTCTTATCGGAGGCCTTTTATATGCTTTCTAACGCACAGAAATATCGCCAACACATGCCTATCATGCATGGGGGCTCGGTTGTAATTATGCCGCAGCAGGCTTGGATTGTCCGCCACAAAATATAAATTTATCAATTGAGTGGCTAAGTGCCAGCGGGAGCAGAACTACATTAAAAACCCCCACTCATCATGAGTCGGCCATTAATTTGCTTGAATTGCTGTTAGTCAAAACGATCAAAGCCTGATAAAGACGCAACCAGTATACAAACCAAAAACATTTACCATGCCTAAACACAGCGTAAAACTCAATTTGCCTTCCACTGAGATTGGAAGTTCCGACGTAATCATTGATGTGACTCAGGACGGTGGCAAGCTAGGTACCTTAAAAATATCAAAAGGAGGACTTGACTGGACGCCAAGGTATGCGAAAATCATCTCTCTGAACTGGACTCAATTTGACAAACTTCTTCAGGACAATACAAAGAAATAAGGAAAGACAGTCATTGCTGAATAGCCATGCCAGTGTTGCAATTCTTTGTGCCAAAGCCTAACTTCATTCGGGGCTGCGCCTGTGCATCCCGATCATTAAACACTACCTACCATGCTTTTTAAATCATTTCTCCCGCTGGCCATTGGCTGCTGGTTGTTTACCTATACTGTAGCAGCACAGTCAAATAGCGAAAATGGCAATGGCAACTTTGTCGTTGGTCCCGACTATACAATTGACCCAGCACTCACCGACCTCGGCAACCCCAAAGGAAAGTACTTCGAGTTTTCCATGCGTTTGGCCGATAGCAAGATTTTTCCAGGTACAGACGCAACGCTTGACTCGAAAAAGCCAGTAAGAGAAACACGGCAGATCTTTGTGTATGTGCCCGCTGCCTATAAAGATGGCACGAAAGCACCGATACTAGTCACCCTGGATGGCCCAAGTCGATTAGACCTTGTGCGCAACGCCCTGGACAACCTCACCATTTCAACAGATGCGACTCGCAAATTGCCCGCCTTCATTACCATCGCCGTGCAGAACGGGGGAGACGACAGCAAAGGCAGCGAGCGGGGCCTTGAGTACGATACTATGTCAGATCGCTTTGCCCGCTTTATCAACGATGAGGTGCTGCCAGCTGTACTCAGCAACCAGGCCATCAAAGCGGCCTATCCCAACATCGCCTTTACTGCTGACCCCTGGGGAAAAGCTGTGATGGGTTGCAGCTCTGGCGGTGCTGCTGCACTGACCATGGGCTGGTTCAGGCCAGACCTTTTCAGGCGACTGATCACTTATTCTGGCACCTTCGTCGATCAGCAGGACGATGATGCAGCCGAAGAGGCCACCTATCCACTAGGGGCCTGGGAGTACCATTCTGGCATGAAGCTCATCGAAACTACGGACAAGAAACCGCTCCGCATTTTTACCCATGTCTCGGAATTCGACCTGCGCTATGACGACGCCGAGGAAACCTACCACAACTGGGTAATGGCCAATAACCGCACTGCCGACGCCCTCAAAGCCAGAGGCTACGACTACCGCTATGTTTTCAGCAAAGCCACCAAGCACTGCGACACCAAAGTGTATGAGTTGACCCTGGCTAATACGCTGGTTTGGATGTGGAAGGGGTACGAGGGAGGTAGTAGGTGAACAGTAAGTGCTAAGCAGTAATCGGTGTGGGTGCGGCGTCGGACTGCGAGCTGGTTTGGGGGAAAGTGTGGAGAAAACGCTCTTCAGGCAAAGAATTTTTTAAGCCTGGAAAAACGACAGTGATATGAGAGTGACTAAAACAGTGCTTATCATTTTTTTTATGCTGGGTGCATGTATTGTCTCATGCCTGACCAGGGATGGCAGTTGTGAATCCGGTCCTCCTCACTTCAGGATAAAGGGGATAGAATCTACTAACATGAGGCTTACCACTTCGGAGCCAAACCCGTGGAGAAAAATTATCGGAAACGAGCAAGTCCTATGGGATAGCTTTTTTATAAGTTTCAATTTTCAAGCGGACTATATTGCTGCCATTGTGTCGGACTACGGCCAATCTTTAATGGCCCTTGAGTGTGCTGAGCAGGGGTATGCCGGGGACAAGATTGGGGTTGATACTATCTTTGTTCGTACGATGTATGACTACAACGACACTTATGCTGCAGGAGACACCATCAATCAAATCGTTCTGATAAAAGACTGGATCTTTTTCTACGACGATTTTGAGAAATTTGTACCCCTGTCGAACTACATCGTAGACAATCATAATGGTGTTATCGACCAGCAATTTCAGTTTAAATTGTCGGAAGCTCCTGGCAAAAGCGATTCCTTTTCCATTCAGCTATCTTTTATCCTCAACAACGGAGAGGTATTTCAACACACTACAAACCCAGTCATTTTGACGAAATAGATGTTAACTCTTCTTTCCAACCGTCTATCGCCAGTAAATTCATGACTGAAAGGAAGCAGGCCAACTATCCGGGCTCACAAGCAAAAGAGTAGGTTTGCCAGAGCAAACCGCAAAGGTTGTAGATGTGCCGTACCTACGGCACTCGCAGTAAGCCCGATTTTAGTGAGCCGGTGTTACCGGCATATCGTCCCTACGGGACTGGGCGCACAAGGCTTTTCTCGTTCTGCTAGTCAGCTAATCAACTCTTCTCTGTGGTAGCGCAGAGATGGTGAGATAGTCACGCAAAGGCGCAGGTTGGCTGAAGCAAACCGCAAAGTTCTCGATATGGCATACTTAGGGCCTTAGTGCCTTTGTGGCCAAAAGAAAGAGTTTATTCGAAAGGTCACCAAAGTACTCATACAAAGGCGCAAGTTTGCCAGAGCAAACCGCAAAGTTTTAATACGCTATGCTTCGAGCCTTAGTGCCTTTGTGGCCAAAAGGAAAAGAAAGACACACAGGGCAATATTTCGAATCCCTCTCAATACTCAATCAAGTTTACTTCGCCAAACGCATCTTATACGGTACCGCCGTCAATACCTGCATAGTTTTCGCTGTTTATTCAGTGGCATTAATACTTTAAACCATACAACCATGAACAATTCCAAAGTTGACAACTACACAAAATTTGTACTGACAGTAATAGCCCTCTGTTTAACTGTGATGACGCTTGAGCAGGTAGACCTTTTTCCAAAGGCATATGCGGGAGAATCGACCAGTCCAGCAATGATATCAGGTACAAATTATGGTCTCGTCCCTCTCAATGAAGACGGAAGCATCACGATGAAAATAAGTGCAAGTGATGAATTGGATGTAAATATTGTGGGAATAGATACCAGCGACGAGCTGGATGTAAATATTGACGAGCTAGGAGGTAGCTATGTGTCGAGCGGCGGGCCAATACCGGTAAAAATGAAATGAGCAACTTACTCCAGCAAGCTCATCCATTGGTTACAACGTACCAATCATGTCCACTTCTTCCTGCTCCACCTCTTTGAGGGTAGCCGTGTGCTTGATGATGTTTCTCCCCAGGTGGAAAATGCTCAGTGACGACAAAGCGCAGCAGGCCATTACGCCCGCCATGGGCAGGGGAGTGGGGTCGTTGAAAACACTCACCAGCACCGAAGCACCTGCCCCAATGGCCATTTGAATGGCCCCCATCAGCGCCGATGCATTGCCTGCATTGGTGTGGAAAGGCGCCATGGAGAGGGCTGAGGAATTGGGGAAGATAAAGCCCTGGCAGCATAAAAAGATAAAAACAAGGGTGGTAACACTGTAGAAGTCCGCCAGGCCAAGTAAACTCAGAGCCACCAATCCCACTCCAGCGGCGGCCTGAAAAGACAGTCCTACGCCAATGATCTGTTCACTGGAGTATTTCTTTAGCATGAGGTTGTTCAGCTGCGTGGAGCCTATTAACCCCATGGCAATAACAGCGAACACCCAGCTAAACTGACCTTCCGTTAGCTGAAATACCTCCATATACACATGAGGCGAGCCGCTAACGTAGGCATACAAGCCAGCTGCGGCTACTGCGCCCGTAAGGGCGAATGTAGTGAACTGGGTATGTCGGAATACGCTGGCAAAGTTTCGCAGGATAGGCCTGGGCATCAGCGAAAAGGAAGGATCGGGCTTTTTGCTCTCCGGCAGCAACCAGTAGATACCCACCAGAACGCCGATGGCCACAACAACAAGCGCAACAAAGACATAACGCCAGCCAAACACTGAAGTAATGAGGCCACCGGCTGTTGGTGCAATAATAGGGGAGACCGCCACCACCAGCATCAGCGACGAAAATATCTTAGCATTCTCTTTCACTTCAAACAAGTCACGCACCATAGCACGGGCAGCCACCATTCCCACACAGCCGCCCAATGCCTGAAAAAACCTACCGGCAATCAATACCTCTACCGAACCAGCCATCGCACAACCAACGGAAGCCACCAGATACAGGCTCAGTCCGAAGTAGAGGGGGTTTTTGCGGCCAAACCTCTCCAGCAGAGGGCCGTATAGTAATTGCCCGGCCGAAATACCTACGAAGAAGCTGGACAGCGATAGCATCACCTGATCCACGCTGGTGTTCAGGCCTTTGGCAATACCCGAAAAAGCTGGCAGGTACATGTCCACCGAAAAGGGGCCAATGGCGGTAAGAAGCCCCAGAATGAATATCAACGAAAGTTTACTTTTGGGACGGTGGTTGGTCATGCAGCAGTTGGGTCGAACCTTGGGGCTTCACGAGGCTCTTTGATGCCAAAGGTAGGCATGGAAATCCATTCCTGGTAAGGTTTATCCAACAACAGTTTATATGTCTGAACAATCTACAGTGGGCAGGACTTATTGATCAACTTCATCAGGATTGTTTGGGTGCCACGGGGCTATTCCTTTTTTTGCGCAAACATCCAGGCCATCAAACCAGGAGTTTCCCTTACCTGCTTCCAGATGTCGTGGCCACGGTCGGGATACTCAGTGTAGCGAGGGGAACCACCAGCATTCTTCACCGCCTGAATGATGTGCTGAGAGCCGGATACAGGCACATTGACATCAGTTCGGCCATGGAATGCCCAAACAGGAACGTCAACAATTTCTTTCGCAAAGTCAGGATCACCCTCACCAGATACTGGGATGGCGGCAGCAAACATTTCGGGCCGTGTACTGATAAAGTGCCAGGTGCCATAGCCGCCAAGCGAACTCCCCATAACGTAGCGCCTCTTTTCGTCGATGTCAAATTCCTTTTCCAGCGCTGCCATGGCTTCAAATACCAGCGAGTCGATAGCCTTATAGGCAGGTATACCTCCCCAGCTATGCATGGGAGGGCATTGGGGGACGAAAAGAAATGCCTGGTACTTTTCCCTGTTGGTATAGTCAGAAAGCATTTGCGCTGCCAATGATCCATCGAACTGTCTGGTGTTGTCCGTTCCCCATCCAGCGCCACCATGCAAGCAAACGACCATCGGATATTTCTTCCCCGGCTCGTAATCGAGAGGTTTCAGAAACCTGTACTGCAACGTTTCGCCTTTGCTGCTGGTGTAGGAGCGAAATTCGTAAGGATTTGCCATTTTTCTGGCAGCCGGGGTGGCGTGAGTGTTATAGTAGCCTTGCTTGACTAGCATGAACCCAAAAAGCAGGATGAAAAACACCCCCATAAAACTGAAGAAAGCATATATGTCTGCGATTGATTTCCTGCTCTCTGTGCTTACCTGTTCTTCTTTCAGAAGGCTGCGCTCGCCCATAAATTGCCTGATGAACAATGCCCAAACCAGCCCTCCGGCAATGGTTGTCCATTCCGCCAGCTTTTGGACAAAGATACCAGTGGAAGATTTGTTGCCCGAAAGTAATATCCAGGTGAGGGAAATGAGTAAGATCACGTTCACTATGCCCAACCCGAGGCCGACGGTCTTGAGCAAGGGCTTCTTTCGGGCATCAGAAGTCAAAAGACCTGCTGCGTGAACAAGACCAGCAAAAAGCAGCAGATAAAGAACTGGGTTATAAAAATCCTGTAATTGCCTGGCTCGTAATATGGCTGTTAAGACAATCACTTGTAGTAACACCATGATGCTGGATGCCATAGCGCCGAAGAAAGCCAGCCGGTACTGATTTTGGTGATAGTATTTCAAGAGGAACAGGGAGGGAAGCAGGTAAATCGCACACGTAACAAGCAGCCAGCTACCAAACGACGGCAGCCAGAACATTTGGTAGCCCACCCACATTTGAACAACTGTTTGGAGTGTGTTAGCGACAATGTATAGGCCAATAAGAAAGCTTCCAAAAAAATAGAAATCTCGGTTGATGGGAAAAGCTTTCATGGTGGTAAGTGTTTAATGGCCAGTGAATTCAATGAAATATACGAAAGATAACGGTAATGTTTCGTTCAAATTATGTTCACTCAACAGGAGCATCCTGCCTCCAATGGGCATTCAAACATCTCCACATCAGGGTTAGGTGGTGGCAAAATTTTACGTTTCATTGTTACCTTCTCCATTAATCGCAGTTATGCCATCAATGTCGTTTAGTTAAGAGCATTTTGCCCTTAATCCCTAAAGGGGCCTACTAATGGTCATTGTATCGCCCTTTAGGGCCAGGGATAAAAATGGAATTGGGCGACGGAACCTCTTAACTAAACGACATTGGTTATATCACCATGAAATCACTGAATTCATGCGCATCACTATTAAGATTGCTTTTAGGATTTAAATATTTTAATTACATTTAGTATTAAAATAAAAATCATGGGCAAGTATTCAATAGGGGAGTTCGAGGAAATTGTGTTGTTGACCGTGGCGGTGCTTTACGGCAACGCCTACGGTATCACCATCAAAGAAGAAATAGAAACAAGGCTCAGGCGGTCGGTGAGTGTGGGTGCCATGCGCATTGCCCTTAAGCGGCTTGAGAAGAAAGGCTTTCTGACATCCGAGTTTGGCGAGGCCACTGCCGTAAGGGGCGGGAAGAGAAAACGTTTTTTCAAAGTAACCCCCTTTGGGAAGAAGGCGCTTGAAGAGGCCATGGCGGCTCGTCAGCAACTTTGGGAGGCCATTCCGGCAGTCGCCTTCGACTTTAAGTTTATATGAGCAACAAACCTATAGAAAAGTCCATTCCATCGCCGCCCAAGTGGCTACTGACGTTTCTTCGCTGGTTCTGCGATCCGGATCTACTGGAAGACGTGGAAGGCGACCTGACTGAATTATTCGAGCGGCGGGCGGAAAGCAGTTCAACCCGGGCACGGTGGCTATTTGCGTTGGATGTATTAAAGCTCCTCCGGCCAGGTATCGTCAAAAACGTTGCATTTGTCACAACTCAAAATAACAACGCTATGCTATTCAATCACATTAAAATGGCGATTCGCCATGCGCTGAGGTACAAAGGGTACACTGTGCTCAATCTTTTCGGGCTCATTGTGGGGCTTACGTCGAGTATGCTTATTCTACTATGGGTCAACGATGAGGTAGAAAAGGACCAGTTTCATGTAAACGCCGACCGCATCTATCAGGTATGGCGCAATATGTACCAGGCCAACGGTGAGGTTATCACCACCGGAAGCATTCCCGGCCCTTTGGGAGATGCGCTGGCCAACAATTACCCAGAAGTGGATGAAGTAACCTACTACAGCTGGGAGCTGGAGCTTTTGTTTCGCCTCGACGAAAACGTGTCTTATGAAAAGGGGAGGTATGTGTCACCCGAATTCTTCAGCATTTTTAGTTTTCCTTTTGCCGCAGGTGATCCGGCGAGCGCTTTGAAAGACCCGCATTCGGTTGTAATCTCCGAAAAACTCGCTAAAAAGTATTTTGGAGAAAGCTGGAAAACAGCTGCATTAAGTAAGGTGATTAAAATAGATGAAAGTCAGGAGTTTACAGTGTCTGGCATTTTTGAAGACATCGGTAGTCAGTCTTCAATGACTTTTGATTTTGTGCTCCCTGCCCACGAGTACATCGCCCGTAACGAGTGGATCAAGAGCTGGTTCAATGGCGGTTTTAGTATCTACTTTACAGTGAAGCCTGGCGCCGATCTGGCCGCCGTGCAGCAAAGGATAGAGCAGGAGATCAACAAAAATACAGACAATGCAGCTGATGAGCGGCTCATGGTGCTGAAGGCCACAGACACCTACCTGCATTCCAATTTCAAAAACGGCGTGCCCTCCGGTGGACGGGTTCAATATGTGAGAATACTTACGATCATCGCTATTTTTCTACTAGTGATTTCCTGCATCAACTTCATGAACCTTGCTACAGCCAGGGCCAGCCGGAGAACGAAAGAAATTGGCGTTAGAAAGGTGCTTGGCGCCCAAAGGCGCACGCTGGGGCAGCAGTTTATGGTAGAATCATTCATGATCACCATTGTAGCAGCATTGCTTTCCATAGGATGTGTGCTGCTCATCATCCCTTACTTCAACGGCCTTACGGACAAACAGCTCTACCTTGATTTTACAGACGCAAGGTTTTGGATGGGGATATTCGCTTTGATTGCTGTTACCGGCTTGCTTTCCGGGAGTTACCCTGCTTTGCTATTGCCCTCCTTCAAAGTGACTAACTCGCTGAAAGGAGCAGTCCGGCAGTCTGCCTCAAGCATCTATTTCAGAAACGGCCTTGTCGTTTTCCAGTTTGCTTTGTCCATTATTCTGATCATTGGAAGCCTGGTGGTCGCCCGGCAGATGAATTTTGTGCTCCACAAAAACCTGGGCCTCGACAAAGAAAACATGGCATACTTGTACATGCCGCAGGACCTGGCCAACCGAAGGGACGTATACAGAACCGAGTTGCTCAATATACCCGAGGTAAAGGAAGTGTCTTTTGCCAGCGGCAATCCACTGCAATACGGCCGCTCAACAGGCAGCTCGCAGTGGGACGGCAAAGATCCCAATGCAGAAATAGAAGTCAATGTATTGATGGTGGATTTGGGTTTTTTCTCTTCCATGGGAATGGAGATAGTTGACGGTCGTGATTTCTCGAAGGACTTCGCCTCGGACACTGCCAATTATATCATCAACGAAGTAATGGCCGACATCATGGGTTTCAACGAGCCACTGGGTCAAAACCTGTCTATTTGGGGTAGCAAAGGCAAAGTGATCGGCATCGTGAAAAACTTTCACATGCAAAGCCTGTATGAGCCGATTGCGCCTGTTATTGTTACCTACAATCCTTCGTACACCTCGGTAGCACTCATCAGACTTCAAAACGACATACCCAAGGCCATAGCAGGTATTGAAAAGGTAACAACGGCCCTTAGCCCTGCTTTTCCCTTTCAGTATGAGTTCATGGACACCAGCTATGCCGCATCCTACCGCACTGAAATGTCGCTCAGCGCTCTGGTGAACATTTTTGCCATCGTATCGATCTTTATTTCCTGCCTGGGGCTGTTTGGACTGTCGTCCTTTTCAGCCGACCTGCGTTCCAAGGAAATTGGCATCAGAAAAGTGCATGGTGCCAGTGTAGCAGGGTTAGTCATGCTACTTTCGAGAGACTACGCCAGACTGATGATTGTCGCCTTTGTGCTGGCGGCACCGGTGGCCTGGTATTATATGCAGGAGTGGCTCAACGGTTTTGCCTTTAGAACTGACCTAACGTTGACCGCTTTTCTGCTGGCTGGGCTCACTGCATTCGTAGTAGGTGCTCTGACAGTGAGCGTGAAGTCGTATCAGGCAGCGAGTGTGAATCCGACGAGAACGCTGAAGGATGAATGAATCGTACTGCATAAGGCTCGGCAAATCGGCTCGCTACTCTATTGCAACGGAATACTGCATGATTTGCGACAATTAGCTGTCCTAATCCGAATATTGTCTTTAGGCACCATTTACCTTAACTTCAATAAGATGGAAAGGAACTTAACAAAATTCATACTCTTCTGCGCTAGCTTGTTGGCAAGCTGCCAGCAGAGCTATGAAATCCAGGACATTGAAGGCCTCTGGCAACTGGAAACCTACGAGCAAGATGCTTTGGCAAAATCGTTTAGTCCTGTCTTTTTGGAAATCAATGACAATAGAAGTTTTGCCGTTTCAAGGGTAAAAGGAGACCTGACTGGGGTGTACAAACTACAATCAGACAAGCTGGAGATGTACAGTACGGACGTGGAGTGGTTCAACTCCACCTGGTCGGTATTTAGGTACAAAGATCTTCTTAAGCTGAAAGGGAAAGATGACAGAGCCCGAAATGTGACTTTGTCCTTTACCCGAATCACCGAGGTGCCTGGCTTCGAAGAATTCGAGCAAACCATTGTAGGGGAGTGGGAGCTTTACAAAATAAGGAACGGGAACAAGGTGGAAAGACTACACCAGACAGTCTTCAGTATCGACGAGAGCGGGAACTATTCAATTGTTGCTGCGGGTGACATCCAGGAAAGTGGCGTGGCAGTCATCAACACAAGGCACCGGAAAATCATTTTTGAAAATGACCAGACGGAGTGGAAAGCGTGGTTGTATGGCAGAGAGCTACGGCTTACTAATGAAAAGACGGGAGTTGAGTATAGCTTGAGAAGGAGGGAGCTGAGTTTGAATTAGTTGTTCAATGCCCCATCATCTACCCAGCACGCTATCATGTCTATTTCGGCGGCTGTGAGGGTTCCGTTTCTCGGCATGTCTCCCGACTGCGTGCGTGACTTGATGTCGGATGGGTTGAGCTTAATATTATCAAAATTACTGTAGTCGATATTTCCCGAGCCGTCGTGGCAACCACTAATGGCGCAATTGGCCTCAATAATTGGTTTGATGGAGGCTGCAAAGCTTATGCCGGAATAGATTTGAACGTCCAGGGTATTGGTGCACCCCCCGGAATCTTCTACCCCCACAATATACTTCCCCGGACCAACGCCACCAAAGATTCCACTGGCCTGAAAAGCACCTCCATCGAGCTGGTAGCGGTAGTCTCCAAAACCGCCGGACGCTTCAACTTCGACTACACCCGCTGAAGCGCCACAAGAAGTATCCGTCGAACCAAGTAAAGTCAGTGTTAGCCCGGATCCGGTACAGTCTTTATCGATCAAATCAGCTTCCTGACCACAGGAGGTCACGGTGAGTAGCAAAAGCAACAAAACAAATTTAGTTAAGTGATTGGCATCCATTCCTGCAAAACAGGAATACCATGAAATTGTTTCGCTAGCGGGCGGTCAGGTAAAAAAAAGATTTGTAGAGCTAGTTAAATAGTGCTCCGTCATCTACCCAGCAGGCTATTTGCTCAATTTCGTCATTTGTTAAACTGCCAACCTTAGGCATCACTCGTGCCTGGGTGAGCCCCTTGATGTCAGCCGCTGATTTTTTGATGTTGGCAAACACCTTAAAGCTGATGCTACCCGAACCATCATGACAAGTGTTGATGATACAGCTATTCTCGATGATAGGCTGTATCGATTCTTTGAAAGAAATTCCAGATGAGATATGCACCGTCACAGCTCTGCGACAGTACAATGAGTCCATCACGGAGACTGAGTAAATACCAGGTCTCAAGCTATGAAACACACCCGTTTTCTGTGCTGGTCCGTCATTTAAGAAAAATGTTTTATCGCCCAAACCACCAGATGAAAATACTTCGATCTGCCCATTTGGAATGCCGCAATCTGTGGACGTTACATTAATAATGGATATGGCCAACCCTGACCTTTCACAATCTGAAGTGGCAGGATCCAGAGGATCCAGGCAACCGCCTGTGGCAACAAGCAAAAGCATGATAAAGAACTGACCGAATTGCTTTCTCATTATTCAATCAATTTAAATGAATTTCTATTGACCCCCAAAAGAAAAAAGTCCCCGACTATCATCGGGGACTTTCTACTATCTATTTGATTTATGGTTTATTGAAATCAATTCACATCCCACCAAACTCTTGTGGTTGGCTGGTCAGGCAAAGTAGCTCCGGCACTTATATTTTCCGAATTAACAGCTACTTCGTGTGTTGGAAGCCTCAGTTTGACTGGAATAGTGCCTCCAGTCACATTACCTTGATAGTTGACAGGAACTAACACTGGAAATCCAGTTCTTCTCCAATCAGACCATGCTTCCCACCAGTTGAAAAATTTACTCACCCACATTTGGTTACCAATCATTTCAAGACCGGCTGCACCACCAGTGTAGGGGTGGGCGGCAAGATAGGCGTCCACCTGGGCATCAGTAACAGAAAGAGCCTCTTCAACGTCTGGGTCACCCTGTGCATAAGGAGTGTACATTTGCATAGCAGCACGAACACCAGCATTGTAATGAGCAGCAGCACCCGTTACGCCACCTATTCCACGCTCAGCTGCTTCAGCAAGTAGGAACTCTACTTCGGCATAATTCATCAGCATGTACGGATCGTTATCGTCAAGCAGAGCAACATTAATGGAAGAGAAAACAGAACTAGGGCTCAATGTAGGGTCACCAAACTTCTCGCCAATATAAGCACCTATGGTACCTCCATCTTGTCCGTTTGGCATACCTTCCTGAACTAGCGGATCCTTGTCTCCGCCTACGCCATCGGTAAAGATGAGAAGCCTTGGATCATCATCTGCTGTGCTGGCAGCATTTGCCCCCTTGAGCATGTCAATAAAAGTCTTGCTCAGGATGGATGGTTGCCCACCGTCACCCGAAGCAAATGCTCTCGAAATACCGTTCTGGTTAGTCCACTCACTTGGGCCTAAGTCCATTGGTACCCATGTGTTGTCGTCGTTGCTCGTGAAAACGCCACCAGAAACAGCCTTGCTTACATACGTGGCTGCAGTGGTCGCATCCGCATTAGAGATACGCATGGCCAACCGAAGCATCAGAGAGTAACCCCACTTCTTCCATTTGGTAACGTCACCGTTATAGTACAAATCAGCCGCAGCAAAGCCCTCGTCAGGATTGGAAGCACTCAAAGCAGCCGTTGCTTCATCCAATTCCTTCAACAAGTCCATATAGATGGTTTGCTGATCGTCGTACTCAGGAAGGAAAGTACCCTGTATTCCTCTTAATGCGTCGGTATAAGGAATATTACCATAATAATCGGTAAGTCTGTGGAAATTAAACGCACGAAGGATTCTAGCGGCTTCACGCATGTTCTTTCTCTGACCTGCCTCAAACCCGTCAGGGCCGGTTTGTCTGAGAACCTCAGCAAGGTTCTTCAACTGATCACCATAGATAAACTCCCATGGTGCGTTGTAGGATTCAACGTTGTCAGTGTATTTGTCACCGGGAGCTATACCGCCACTAACGTTGGCCAGCTGCTGAATAGCATGGGCACACAGGCCAATGTTTGTTCTCCAGTCAATATAGCGGTTGTCTCCAGCTGAGCCACCCGCTGCAGTACCAAGCTGAGCCGCCGTAAACAAATAATTCATGTTTACCTGATTAAGGGCCTGGGGGTTGATATTCAACTCATGCAATTCATCCGTATCGCAACTTGCCGTGAATACAAATATTGCGGCAGAGGCGATGATGATCTTATTTATTTTATTTCTAACGTATTTCATTTCTTAGCTATTTAATGGTTAGAATCCTACTCTTAAGTTGACACCGTAGCTACGAGTAGTAGGCATCGCAAAATACTCAAGGCCCTGTGCACCAGCATTAGCTGAATAGGCAGATTCAGGATCTACGTTGTCGATATTCTTGAAAAGAATAGCGAGGTTTCTTCCCACAAAAGAAAGTGACACATTTTGGAAGGGAGTATTCTCAAGCATAGTTCTTGGCAAGCTGTAGCCCAAAGTCAATTGTCTCAACTTCATAAAAGAAGCGTCGTACAGGAACATGCTGGAGATGGCAGTGCTTTCGCCACCCACTGAACCCCAATAGCTGTTTGCTTCATGTGGAGTAAGGTCTCTGTCAACAGGGGTGAATGTACCATCACCGTTGTCTGTAACACCCTTGATATGTAGTGGTTTTTCACCCTCACGTCCGATAAGTGATTGCTGATGCAATCCCCACTGGGTCAAACGGTTGTTTGTTCCAGAGAAGATATCTCCGCCAAGCTTGATGTCAATCAACATGCTTAGGTTAACACCTTTCCAGGAAACAGAGTTGTTGATACCACCTGTCCAGTCAGCCAAACCATTGCCAATAGGAACGTAAGTGGTTGATGCCAATGGTCTGCCATCCGGAAGGAAAATAGGGTCTCCATTAGGGCTCATCTGCTGTACCCGGCCAGTGATGGTACCAAAGGGCTGGCCTACAATGTGCTTAATGAATACGTTTCTGGTACGTGGCTCTTCCAGCGTGAACTCAGTCACTCCATCTACAAGGTTTATCACTTTGTTGACGTTTTTAGCCAGGTTCACAGAAATGTCCCAGGTCACTTCGCCTCTTACGGGTGTACCAGTCAAAAGAAGCTCAACACCCTTGTTCTGCAACTCACCAACGTTTACGTTAGTTGAACCAAAACCAGATGCTCTGGAGATGGTTACGCCCAAAATATCATCGGTTGTTGTTTGATGATAGTAGGCAAAGTCAACGCCAAATCTGTTGTCGAAGAACTTGGTATCGAAGCCTATTTCAAATTCAGTAGAAAGTGCCGGCTGCAACTGAGGGTTAGGAATATTTCCGTTGTTTCCACCTGCTGAAGAGAACGTTCCCATCGTACGCCCTAAGTGAGAGTTACCATTCAATGAATATGTTAGGTTCGCCGCATAAGGGTTGATATTTACGATACCCACTTGTGCCCACGAAGCTCTTGCTTTACCAAAGCTCAACCAGCTAGGCAGGCCTGTGAATGCGTCAGAGAATACAAAGCTAGCACCTACTGACGGATACAAAATGCTATTGTACTCAGGATTCAATACAGAGAACCAGTCGTTTCTGGCAGTAGCAGTTAAGAATAAGTAACCGTTATAACCGATCTCAGCTGAACCGAACATAGAATTGATGCCAGATTCAGAGAAGCCATAACCGTAGTTTCTGGTTGCGGCGTTGTTGATCGCAGGGAAGAAGTCCACGTTAAAGCCATTGCCATTGGCTGCGATTCTTTCACTCGACCTGCGCATCACGTTACCACCAACGAATGCATTGACACTAAACTGGCTGAAAGTTTTGTTTCCGCCCAATATCCACTGAGTGTTGGTTTCACGCACACGATCCTCGCCTTCAGACATGGATCCGCCCAGCTGGTAGCCTGTTCCCTGAGGAGTCAAAGACTTGTCTCTTCTTGTGTACCAGTCCATCTGGATACTTCCTGAAGCATACAACCAATCGGTAATGTCATAACGCACCTCACCAGAACCGATCAAACGGTCTCTTGTATCGTCGTTGATGAACTGTTCAGTAGCCCAGTAAGGGTTCTGTCCCCAGTTGTTAGCTGCAGGTAGCAACTCCTGACCTGGTCTTCTGGCATTGGCATCGCTTCCTTGTCCGTAAATTATCAACTGTTCCTGAGTTGTGCCTTCGGGAATAGCCCCAAGCTTGTTAGGGTCGCCTTTGTACGTTTCTACATTGACGTTGCCTGGTGTTCTCCAAATGGACTGAACGGCATTTCCTGGCGAATCGGACAGCACCGGACGGTTATGCGCAGTTTCATGGGTATACATCATTTTTGATGTCACAGTTAACTTGTCTGCAAACCTTGAGCTTGTAGACAATGTAAGGTTAGTTCTGTCGTACCCGGAATTAGGGATGATACTATTACTTCTCAGGTCAGCCGCTGACAATCTGAAAGTTTGCTTGTCACTTCCACCACTGATAGACACACTATTGGTAAGAGCATTACCTGTTTGATAGAAGCGCTTCCAGTTGTCACCCTGATAGGAGTAGGGACGAGCCACACCATCGAACTGTAAAACCTGGCTACCATCAAATTTAGGTCCCCAGGCCACATTGCCCCACCCAAATGCCTCACGGGCATCTCTCGGCTTTGTGGCAACTCCATTACGAATACCATCATTGGACTGATCAACATAGTTGCCAGTGCCATACTCTTTCTGAAGGTCGCTCAGGTTGATAGCAGTTTCCGCCACATAGTTTGAGTTGAATTCAATACCAAGACCTTTTCTTTTGGTGCCTTTTTTGGTTACAACGTTGATAACACCGTTACCAGCACGTGAGCCATAAAGGGCAGCGGCGCTGGCGCCTTTTAGCACTGTGATAGACTCGATGTCGTCAGGGTTGATACTGGTAAGACCATCTCCTTCGTCACGACCACCCCAAAGACCAGCCTGACCGAAGCCAGAGTTGTCCATAGGCACACCGTCGATTACATACAAAGGCTGGTTTTGTCCGCCCAGCGTTTTGTTACCACGAATAACGATACGTGAAGAACCGGCAGGACCACCAGAAATTTTGCTAACGTTTACACCAGCAATTCTTCCTGAAAGGGCATTACCAAGGTTGTTTTCACGTGCTTGAGTGAAGTTGTCACCTGACACAGTGGTCACAGATGACTGAAGTGCTTTCACACTTCTTTCTACCCCAAGGGCAGTCACAACAACTTCGCTAAGCTGGGTCACGTCTTCTGCCAGGGTAATATCCAGCACTGAGCGGCTTCCAACTGTTACTTCCTGTGCTGAGTATCCAATGAAGGAATACACAAGAACAGTGTTGTTGTCAGGAACGGCGATTTTGTACTCGCCATCCGCATTGGTAGTGGTACCGGTAGCAGTCCCTTTGATAATTACGTTGACACCGGGAAAACCTGTGCCATTAGGGTCAACTACTTTACCACTTACTGTTCTTTGCTGAGCGAATGCTGTTGAGCACGCCAGAAAGAAGAGCAGCGATAAGCTAATAAGTAGGTAATTGTTTTTCATAACATGAATGAATTGGTTTAAAATGATTTAACCAGTGTTTATAGTATACACCGGGTGTGCAGGTGGTCATGAACTGAGTCCTCCACATTTGGGGTTTAAGAATTTTGCTTTACGGGTTAATTTCATAGGCATAATTATTTAAGCTTTACGAGGTTATAGTACAAGATAGTATAAATATTAGATTTTTCGAAGGGCCATGGTGTCCAATATTAGGTTTGATACTTCAAACGGTAATACACACATAACATAGCACTTTTTTGCATTATGACAATTGACACAAGTTGAGAAGAATAAAACAATTGAGGAGGTATAAATCCTTCAAATATAGATGACAAATGTTTCCAAAACCTATTCATGGGCATCTTGGCGACTGACTACGAATACCTCAACCTTCCTTATTATATTTGCGGATAATTGTACAATTGTGATATCGAAAACAGTCAGTATTTTGAGCAGCCGACTCAGGCGACGGCTGCTATTACCTTTTACTGCCTGCCTGTAGTTTGATCGGAGATTAGACTTTTTTAAGATATTCAACTAAATTACCAAAGCTGAATAGTAGCCCGAATGTTGTTCTGAGCCAGGCGCACCCATTACACTGTTACATATTTTATGAGACCATTTTACCTGCTTTCGCTTTTCTTGTGGATTTCATTTTTTTTACCGCTAGCGGCGCATGGGCAAGGCAAAAATGAATCTTTTTCGAGCCTTTCAGTAGAGCAGGGACTTTCGTCGGTCACTATTTCTGCCATCCATAAAGACAGCAAAGGCTATTTGTGGGTAGGCACTGAAGACGGCCTCAACCGTTACAATGGCTATGAATTTAAAATTTACAGGAACGATCCATCCGACGAGCACACGCTTCTAACAAATAGAATCCTTTCAATTTTTGAGGATAGTAGCGGCACCCTTTGGGTAAGTACAGCCAAGGGCACATTGCACCGATACAATAGAGAATTAGATACTTTTATCCGGGTTCCTGAATTTAATAACCTGGTGATCAATGACATCAGAGAAGACAGCGAAAGACGGGTATGGTTCGTGGGCACCACAATAAAGTCGCTTAATTTGTCAGACAATAGCTGGACTGACCATACCGGCAATTTTAAGGGCCGCCTGTCTATTATCGGCATTGAGCAAATTCACAAGAGCGACTTTTGGTTGGCGGCGGACACGGCGCTTTACAAATGGAACCGAAAGACAGGCAACCTGAAGGTATATGCTCATGACCCCAAAGATTCCAACTCGCTGGGCTACAATTATTTATACTCTATTGCCAAAGATGATATCGGGAATTTATGGATTGCTACCAGGGGAGGTGGGCTGGACAAGTTCGATGTCAAATCCAGCAAATTCACTCACTACAGAACTTCCGAAAACAGAGAAAATGGTCCTTTGGTAAATGTGGTGAGAACTGTTTGCCCCGATGGTAACTACATTTGGGCGGGTACCGAAAATGGCGGTCTAAGCCGGCTCGACATTCGCACAAACAAGTTTGAGCACCATGTGGCTGACAAAGACCATCCAAAATCAATCAGTGACATCTCCATTAAGGCGCTGTATAAAGATAATGAAGGGAGGCTATGGATCGGTACTTTTTCATTTGGCCTGAGCGTGATTGACCCGTATCAAAACAAGTTTACATCGCTAAAGGCGGCCTATCAGAATACGGTTGTCAACGCATTGTATAAAGACTCAAAAGGACGCTTCTGGATAGGCACCGAAGGCGGTATTATGAAGGTGTACAAAGGCAATACTTCTTACTACCTGAATGATCCTATTGAATCGGGCCAGAATGGAATTCCCGTGCTGACGATTTACGAAGACCGTAATCACAATATTTGGGTTGGGACATGGGCGGAAGGTGTTTTTGTTTTCAATGAAGCCACACAAAGTTTTGACCGGTACGCTACTGTAGGAGGTTCAAGGAAAGATTTAAGTAATCAGAATGTATATGCATTGCATCAGGACAGGCAGAAGGCCAATATTCTGATGGGGACGTACTATGGCCTTAACGTACTTTCCTCGAAGGATAAAAAATCATTTACGCATATTGTGGATTCAACCTGGGCAGAAGACGCTTCCATTAATAACCTGAGAATAATTTTTGAGGATAAACATTCCAATATCTGGGTCGGGACGAACAGCGGCTTAAAGCTGTATAACTCGGAGAAAATGAAAATGGAGCCCGTATTTACAGAGAGTGAAAACTACAGTGAAAATATACTCTCGGTTATTTTTTGTCTGTTCGAGGACAGTAAGGGGCGCCTGTGGACAGGCACAGAATCGGGGCTCTATCACCTGAAAAGCAAAGATACCTTTGAGCGATACACTATTGACAACGGGCTCACCAATCACAACATAAAAGGCATATTGGAGGATAACCAGGGCCACTTGTGGATAAGCACCAGCAATGGAATGAGCGTGTTTGATCCTGAAAATGAAACGTTTAAAAACTACGACGACTCCGACGGTCTGTTGGTCAATGGGTTTAAGGGAAATTCATCTTTCAAAGACGCCGACGGGCTGCTGTATTTCGGAGGCAGCAATGGAATCATCACTTTCAACCCGTCAGAAATTCTGGACAATCCGCATCCGCCTTTGGTGGTGCTGGAAGACTTTAAAGTATTCAATAAGTCGGTCAGGGTAAACAGCGAAGATTCCATCCTTACCAGACACATTAGTGAAACCAAGGAACTGAGTTTGAAAAGTGACTTCAATATTTTCAGTATCGAATACGCAGCACTCAATATGTCGGCCAGTGATAAGAACCAGTATGCCTACCGGTTGATTGGCTTTGACGATAAATGGAATTTTGTGGGCGAAACAAGGTCCACCACTTATACCAACCTTGATCCGGGAACTTATGTTTTTGAAGTAAAGGCGAGCAACAACGATGGCGTTTGGAACGACAACCCAACCCGGTTGGCCATTACGGTGCTTCCCGCCTGGTGGGAAACATCCTGGGCTTACCTGGGGTATATAGCGATTGTGATATCCCTGCTTTACCTGTTTCGCAGAATTACGCTGATCAGGGCTCACTTTATCAATGACTTGCGGCTGGAGAGGCTGAAGCTCGAAAGTGTGGAGCGGCTAAACAAAACCAAGCTGCAATTCTTTACAAACATTTCTCATGAGTTCAGAACGCCTTTAACACTGATTATAGGCCCCATACAGAACCTGATCGACTCCGAGGGCATTGAGAAAGGGGTCAAGGGAAAGCTTCAATCGGTTAACCACAATGTGCTGAGGCTCCACAAGCTGGTCAATCAGCTACTCGACTTTCGCAAAGTGGAGTCGGGGAATATGAAAGTGACGGCCATGGAAAGTAACCTGGTCAGCTTCATTAAGGAGATCAAATATTCTTTCGATACACTGGCCGAGGAAATGAACGCCGATTTTACATTGCAAAGCAGTCACGAGGAAATCATGGTTTGGTTTGACCCGGACCAGATGGAAAAAGTGATTTTCAATCTTCTTTCGAACGCATTTAAAAAAATACCTAAAAAGGGTGTGGTGAGTATCAAACTGGAGCAAACACCCGACAAAGTCTATATTTCTGTTTTCGACAATGGCACGGGAATAAAAAGGGAACACTTAAAGACTATCTTTGAACCATTTTTCAGTTACGAGGAAGGAAGGCACTCCACAGGCACAGGTATAGGACTTTCCCTGAGCAAGAGCCTCATTGAATTGCACCATGGATCTATTGATGTGGAGAGCATTGAAGGGCAGTTTGCACGGTTTACACTGACACTTCCGCTAGGCAATGTTCACTTCAAACCTACAGAGGTAGTTGAAGGAAAAGTAGATATGTCGGTAACCTCGTCCCGTAGTGTTCATTCGCACAGCCTGCCTGCGGTTACCTCAGCAGACCCCATCCTGCATCCAGAAGGCACACCGACAGTTTTAATTGTAGAAGACAACAAGGAAGTGTCAGGCTATATCCAGTCTATTCTGTCGAAAGATTATCAGGTAGTAACAACCTTCAACGGCAAAGAAGGACTTGAGAAGGCCTTGGAGACTAACCCTGACCTTGTTATATCGGATTTGATGATGCCTGTAATGGATGGCATTGCTCTATGCAATGCTCTTCGGCAAACAGAAGCCACCTGTCATATTCCAATTATCTTGTTAACAGCGAGAACTTCTGAGATATATAAGATTGAGGGGCTGGAAACAGGTGCCGACGATTATATCACAAAGCCGTTCAATAGCAAAGTGTTGGCACTCAAGGTGCGTAATCTGCTGGAAGGAAGAAAGAAGCTGATAGAAATGTTCGCTGACAGCAGGACATTGACGCTGGAGCCTAAAAGTATTACCGTAACCTCAAGAGACGAAACATTTATCAACCAGGCACTTAAGAGCGTTGAGTCGAACATATCTAATACCAACTACTCTGTTGACGACCTGTGCAAAGACGTGGGGATGAGCAAAGCCACATTGTTCAGAAAACTAAAGGCTTTGACTGGTCAGTCGGCCAATGAAGTTATACGTACAATCAGGCTCAAGAGGGCCGCACAAGTATTGGCCGAGGGCGACTTCTCGATCTCGGAGGTAGCTTATATGGTTGGTTTCAATGACCCCAAGTACTTCAGAAATTGCTTTAAGAAACTTTTTGGGCAGAGCCCATCGGAGTACGCCGACCATATGAAGGCCGGCCATTCAAACGATATATCGACCTGAACTTCGGTCGGCTTCGCTTAGTTTTTCCCGTAGGTACTCAGGCCTTCTTTGTCTCCAATTGACGATAATATGCGCTGCAGACCAGAAAGGTTTCGCTGTAAAACAATCGCCACATCCTCCTCTTCGATGTGCCCCAGGATACCAATCTGGCCTTTGAAACCAACCTTCGTCAGGTAAGCCATCATCTCACTTTCCCGGTCACCCGAACCTATGGGCAATATCTTGGGACCTTCTTCCCTCATGCCATTCAGGTTTACCGCCCACAAATAGGGGAGAGCCACATCAATAATATCGGTATAGTCGTCAAGTTGCTCGTGGGCGTGGTGGAAGTTGTAGATGATGCCTACGTCCTTGAATCCACTGGCCTTAATTACTTTCACCTGATTAGCTGGCTCTCCAAGCCAGTCGCCATGGTTGTAAAGCGCTACCGTACATCCAACCTCGGCAGCTTTTGCATGAAGATAGTCCAGCATCTCCTTTGATTTTCGAACTTTCGCTTCCTCATCGAGCCCTTCCAAAAAATTGGCGTGAAAGCCAACCCAAAGCTGTGTTTTCAATTTGGTTTCCTTTATGTAGCTAAGCAGCTGTAAGTTGGCGCCGCTAAGCTTTTGGGGGCTATCTGTATTGGCGTCTATCCAAATCCACACCGCATTTATTTTGATGTTGTTCTTTTTTGCCAGCTTCCATTCTTCAACCGAAGTAGCCAAATGTTCTGCTCTCCAGTCGTAAGCATATGATTTGAAGCCGAGTTCCTTCAGCATGGCTATTCTGTCGGCCGGGCTGCGGTGCTTCGCATCGTAGGGCACAATGCACCAGGCAAAAAGGTTGCTTTTGCTGTAAATGCTTTGAGCCCCTGCATGACTAACTATTAGACAGGCAAAGGCAAATATGATAAAAGGTATTTTGATGGTTTTCATGCTTGTGTCAATTGGCTATCTCCAAAGATAGGTGCTGCTGCGACATAAACCTTTTAATAAAGCAAAAGCCCCGTCCAAAATCGTTTGAACGGGGCCGTTGAACCTCGGAGGAAACAGCTATAGCTTATTTCAGCGTGTTAGTGAATCCTTCCAGTTTTTGACTCACCTGAGTGTCGACCATAAAAGAAAGTCTCACTTTGTCCCAGGCCATCGTTACTTTGGCCACCTTGTTGTCTTCAGCGGAAATCGAATAAGCCAATCTCTCCATCGAATCGGCAGCCATTACTGGTGCAGCTTTCACGGCAACCACGTCATCTTTGGCTACTGCCTCTTCGTCAATTTTACCATCTTTCATGTAGGCAAATACTGAATTGCCTTTGCTGTTCAAGTGGATAGTCCACTCGCCGCTCTGCTGTGGAGTGATGAAAAGTGAATATTTTCCTGCTCCTACATTTTTCCCACCGATACTTACACCAGTGCTGAATTCAATCATCGTTGGGCCGTTGGCACCTGCTCTCCAGGTTACACCGTACTTTTCCAGGTCACCAAAAACTTTTCTACCTTTTACTGCTGGCGATGAATAGTCAACGCTAATTTTTGTAAAGCCAACATTCTGCGAAACATAACCTGCCGGGCTAGGCGCAGGAGCTTGAAGCTGAGCCATTGCACGCTGACTCGCTGTAGCGAAAAGGATAACAGCCAATACACCAAAAAATAATTTAACGTTTTTCATTACTTATAAGGGTTTTAGTTAATAACAGATTAATTGAACGAATATACTAGAGTTCTTTGAGCGCTATCATTGCCGTGTTGACAGCATTGTCGGAAGTCCACGCAATAATAAGGTTTTTTCCGTCAGAAGTCAGCTGTGGAAACCCTGTCTTCCTCTCGGTTGAAATCTCTGTGATGTCCCATTCTTCAAGCCGCTGACCATCTATTGTGAAAACGGCTACTTTCAAAACGCCGGTTTCTTCAACTATCTCTATCCAGCTTACTGCCACGTAGTCTTTGTTGATAAGTTTGATATCTGCTCTTCCGGCTGTTGAGTTGTGACTCACCTTGATCGGAATGGAAGGATGCTCTCCCGCATCACCCGACAGCGAAAGCTGCACCCTGGGGTTCTCATCGGCCGCTGTAAACCAAACAACTGCCACCTGCTCATCAATAGCATCCGACTGAGGGCCATTTACCGGGCAGGCCATGATGTCCCAGCCATCCTCACCAAGCACACTGGGCTCTGTCCAACCTTCTTCTGTCCATCGCACCTCGGCTATATCTCTCACCTCGTCATCGGAGCGATCCCGGTAGAAGGTAATCAGGCCGTGGTCACTTAAAACAGAACTTGTCTGGCAGCAGTCGCATACCCGTTGGTCAAGCAGCTCTTCTCCCTCAACATGCCCGTCAACCGCTACATAACCGCCCATAAGGGTCATTTCGTTACTGAGGTCGTGTCCGCCATGTTCGCTGGCAGGTGGATACTTGCGTCCGTCGAGCCAGGAAGCAAACATGCGGCCGCTAGGGAAGGGGACAAGCGAAACGAAGCCATGCTCCCTCGGAAGGGTGTCGCTGTGTAAAGTAACCGGTGCGCTCCATGAAGAACCAAAGTCCTGAGACCGACTGATTTTTACGTGGTAGTTCGTGCCTCCTGTCCAGCTCTTCTCCAGCCAGTGTGCTGCCATTTTGCCATCGCCCCAGGAAATAACAGACGGGAAGTCGGCCCAGTTGACAAACCAGTTGGTGTCTTCAGCCACTTTCACCGGCGCACTCCACTGTTGGTCAGCAAGTGTGGTGAAATGCAAGGCCGCAGAAGAATCGTTATCCACCACATAAGAGAGGATAACCTTGCCAGATGCATCCGTTGACAGAAAAGGCAGCGAAGCTCCACTCAGGTGAGTGGCCTCAAGTTTTTGCACAGGCATCCGCTCTTCGCTGGGCGCTGGTGCGCAGCCTTTTAAAATCAAACCACCAACAATGATGGCTCCAAATAACTCTTTCTTCATAGCTTATTTGTCTCGTTAATTAGCTTAATGCTTTCAGGGCTGTCCCATTCCCGGGCACCGGTTTCTTTGAATACCAGTTTTCCCTGCTCATCGAAAATGAAAGTAGTAGGCAAGGCAAATATTTCCAAAATACCCAAGTTGGCTTCCGTGGCAACGATATTAAAAGAATAGCTATTCTTCTCTCTAAATTTCGATATCCTGTCGAGCTTTTCGTCCGAGGCTGCCAGCATCACTACGTTTTTCGCTGCAAGCAATTCGGTTGCTCTTTCAATAGAAGGCATTTCGGCCAGACAAGGCTTGCACCACGTAGCCCAAAAATTGACGAAAACCCGCTTGCCCGCCAAAGTGGCAACATCCAACTCGCTGCCATCGAGGTTTCGAAGCTTCAGTGTAGCAAGAGAAATGTCTTTCTCAGCCAGCTTTTGTCCGGAGGACGTTGCTGTGCCAGACTTGTTTCCGTCGCTACAGGCAGCCAACATAAAAACCGCACAGACCAATACTATATGAATAATTCTCATCGCTTACTTTTCTGCAGGAGTTTCTTCAACCGCAACGAGGTCCATTTTGCAAACGGGACACTTGCCAGGTTTGTCGCTTGCGCTGCCTTCGCATTTCATAGGACAAATATAGGAAGCGGCTGCCACAGTAGTGTCGGAGGCAGCTGCTTCGTGCTGATGGCCGTCATCATGTGTCGCTGCTTCTTCAGTGGTTTTTGGGTTGCTGTTACATGCACTCAATGCCAAGGCTGCAGCAAAAAGGGAAGTCAATACAATGTTTCTCATAATAGGGATAAAATTAGTTAATAATTATTTTACAGGGGTAATTGTTCTTTCTACAGACCCGCAGGAGAGCATAGCATCTCCATAGTAGGGGTTTCTTATTTCTTTCTCCAGGCTGAGCCAGTCAGCACCTTTGTTGCTGTCGGCCATAGGGCAATGCTGCTGATAGAAGGTCGTGTTCGCTATGCCAAATTGCTCCACTGCCTGAATGAGGGCAGAAGACAGGGGCACGAAGGCTGCTCTCTGAGTTGCCAGCTCGCCGGTGTTGGCAATCACAGCCAAGTTTTCTTCCAACAACTCCAGTGTGCTCATCCAGGCCATATGAACCTGGTGGTCGCTCAAGAGCTTCATGTCAATTTTCGATAACTTTTCTTTTGATGCTCCCGCCAGTTTTTGAGCCTTTTCGGGGTCGTCGTTGACCAACTCATTCTTTAAACTGATGTAAGCCATGGCGAAATCTGTCAGCTGGTTTCTGAATGCCTCAGGCACACCCGAAGCGGATTGACTCTCGGCTGTTTTCTGAGCAGTGAGCATGACCATGTGGTCATGATCAAAGGCCGCCTTCTTACCATCAGACTGACGATTCATCATGCTGGGCTTTCCTGCCAGCTGTGCGGCTGCGTCGATGCTGAATGTGCCATGGACTGCAATCTCCTCGCCGTTTTCGAGCCCTTCCTTCACTACGTAACTATCGCCAAGGGCAGGCCCAAGCACCACCTCTCTGATGACAAAGCTAACTGACTGGTTGCTGGCTAGTTTTACATATACCACCGACCGCTGACCTGTCCACATCACAGCCGTTTTGGGAACGACTATATTTTCAGCCTTGCCGGGAAGGTTGGCTTCCAGCGTACCCGACACAAACATTTCCGGCTTCAGCTTCGATGCGCTGTTCTTCACTTCCACTCTTGCTTTTGCCACCCTCGTTTGGGCATCAATGATGGGGTCGATAAAAGAGATGGCGCCGCTGAAGGTTTCGCCTGGCAAAGACGCAACGGTAAAAGGTATCTTGTCGCCTTTTTTGACCCAGGTCATATCCGATTCATAGACATCAAAAAGCACCCAAACGCTTGATAAATCGACTATTTCGTAGATCACCTGGCCCTGTGCGACGTGGTCATGCCGGTTCACTAGTTTGTTAATTACATAGCCAGAGTTATCAGCAAGCAACGGAAACGATTCTTTGACGACGCCGCTTTCAAGTATTTCATCAATCTGGCGATTGGTCAGCTTCCAATTTCTAAGCTTTTCTTTGGCTGCCTCCAGCAACTGCGGCTGGGTGGCCTTCATTTTCGATGCCTCCAAAAGCTCTTTTTGCGCATTCACGAGGTCAGGGGAGTACAAAAAGGCGATGGTTTGTCCTTTCCGTACATATTCTCCCGTAAAATTAATGAGTAGCTTTTCGATACGGCCAGGAATATGAGATGATTGCGAAAAAATCAGGCGCTCGTCGGCTTGTACTTTGCCAATGAGCTTCACCGATTTGACTGGCGCCATTGAACCAACCACGGCTGTGCTCACATTGGCAAGCTGCATAGCCACAGGCGACATGCTGATGGCCATTGGATCAATGCCTTCGTCCATGCCACTTTCAAGTGGGATGAGGTCCATTCCGCAAATGGGGCATTGCCCAGGTTCATTTTGACGGATCTGGGGATGCATCGAGCATGTCCATATTGTCTCTTCTGCTGAACCATGCTGATGGTCTTCATTTGCTGATATTTTTGGAGAACCCCCAAAAATCAGCCATCCAATCAATAACCCCATTACCAGGGTAACCAGACCGGTTATTATTGTTTTTTTATCTATTGTCATTTCAATAAACTTTAGCTGTCACATAATACAATTTGGCGAGTGCAGCCTGGTAAGCTGCGGCTGCCTCGACTTTCATTTTCCGATACTGCAGCAATTGTTGCTGCGTGGCCAGCACCTCTTCAAAATCAGCTTCCGAATTGCTGTAGGCTGTGAAGAGGAGCTGCATCATACGGTCAGTTTGAACGGCTTGCGCCTCGTAAAGGCCTATCAACTCCCTTTGTTGAGCAAGCTCAAACCTGGTGACCTCGTAGTCGGTAGCAAGGGCATTGACAGTGGCCTGCTTCTGAAAGGCATAGCTTTCCTGCGTCAGTTGTGCCTCTTTCACAGCCGCCCGGTATTTCTTTCTGAAAACCGGCAGGCTGACAGACACCATGGGCATGATAGCATCCTTGCCATTGTCGGCCGGTGGTGCAGCGCCTGCCGCTAAATCCGTCCTTTCCCCAACGATGATGTAATCGACGCCGACGCCCAGTTTCGGAAGCCCCTGCTTGCGGGCTGCATGTTCAGCCGCCTGGCTCCCTTCAATCTTCAACTCCAGTTCGGCTATCCGAGGGTGGGTGGTGGGCAATAAATCGCCGGCATTTAGAGCATCGTCCACTGCCAGCGAATCGATAACAACTATGTCTTCACCTATATCCCGATTCAAAAGGTTGTTGAAGGTAGTTTTCAGCGACGCCTCTTCCTTGTCAAGAATTGTTAACCTGGTGTTGGCGCTCTGGAGCATGATGTCCACCCGGAGCACATCCACCATCGTGCCGCTGCCACTACTGAATTTTGCTGTCGCTATGGCCTTGTATGATTCCAGAAGCCGGATGTTCTCTGCTTCGATGGTTTTGAAGGCGTTGAGCTCGTAAAGCGGATAGTAAGCAGCCGCCACCTGATAATACAGCCTGTTTCTCTCGTCCAAAAATGCCTGGTACTTCGACTCAGCCATCAAGGCAGCCACATGGCCCTGGGCCTTCAGTGTTCCAAACCAGGGGAACATCTGGGAGAGACTAAAGCGGGCTTTTTGCGGCCCCACCCGGGTTTCGATCATTTGGCCAAAAGCACTGACAGTGAGATTCGGATCCTGCAGGCCACTTGCCTGCGATACCTGCTCGAGGGCTGCTTCAAATGCCTTGTGAGTTGCCTTCAGACCAGGATTGTTCTCTGCTGCCATTTGCTGGTACTCTTCAAGCGTTTGTGCTTGTGTTGCCCCGGCGGTCAAAATCAAGATGATATAGATGATACTTTTCATTTTGCCTCCCTGATTTGTTTTTTGATCACTGTTTCCCTCCAAAATGCCTGCAATACCGGCACCACGAACATGGTCATGATTTGAATCGTCATGCCGCCGAATGTCGGGATGGCCATGGGCACCATGATGTCTGAGCCCTTACCGGTAGACGACAGGACAGGCAGCAGCGCAATAATGGCAACAGCTGCCGTCATCATGGCTGGCCGGACTCGCTTTTTGCCCGCTTCCAGCACCGCTTCACGAACTCCCTGAATGGTCGTTGGTTGCTTTTCCTCAAATACCTGATGGATATAGGTTCCCATGATCACACCGTCGTCGGTGGCAATGCCAAACAGGGCAATGAAGCCCACCCAAACGGCCACACTCAGGTTGATCGTGTGCATTTGGAACAGATCTCTCAGATTGACATCAGCCACGGAGAAGTTCAGGAACCAGTCCTGGCCGTAGAGCCAAAGCATAATGAAGCCGCCTGCGAACGCCACAAACACCCCGGAAAAATGGATCGACGAAGCAATGACCGTTTTGAACTGGAAGTAGAGCAGCAGGAAAATCACCAGCAAGCTAATGGGAATCACGATAGACAGCCGCTTTACAGCCCTCACCTGGTTTTCGTAGCTCCCTGAAAATTTGTAGCTGACACCGGCAGGTATTTTGAGAAGTCCGGCGTCGATCCTTTCCTGAATGGCGGCCTGTGCCTGATTAACCACTTCCACCTCTGCAAAACCATCCCTTTTGTCAAACAGCACATAGCCGACCAGAAACGTCTCTTCGCTCTTGATCATTTGCGGGCCCCTTACATACTCCATCTCCACAAGTTGGCTCAATGGAATCTGAGCGCCGGAAGGAGTGGGGATTAGTATCCGCCCCAATGTTTCGGGGTCGTCCCGCAGCTCTCTTGGATAGCGAACCCGCACCGGGAATCTTTCCCTTCCTTCCAGCGTCGTTGTGATTTTCATGCCGCCGATAGCCGTTTCGATGCTTTGCTGCACGTCTTCCACTGTCAGGCCATAGCGGCCAATCGCCTCCCTGTTGATATTCAGATGGAGGTAGGGCTTGCCTACAATCCTGTCAGCAAAAACAGCCTCTGCTTTTACTGAGGGCACTTCTTTTAAAATACCCTCCAGCTGCATGCCGAACGCCTCGATGGTAGGGAGGTCGGGGCCATAAACTTTGATGCCCATGGGCGCTCGCATGCCTGTTTGCAGCATGATCAGGCGTGTTTCAATCGGCTGAAGCTTGGGGGCGGAGGTGACACCCGGTATTTTGGTCACCTGCACAATTTCGTCCCATATATCGTCGGGTGACTGGATATGAGGGCGCCAGTTCCTGAAGTATTGACCGTCATTGTCGGGAATGAGGTGGCTGTATTTTGTTCCCAGCTGCAGTGCCTCTTCGTTGGATACCGCCTCTCCGGAGGTCAACACAAAATTGCCGTCGTTGTCAGTTTTGAACCTTGACCTATGGCCGTCTTCATCCACTACATACTCTGGCTTGTAGTTGATGATGTTTTCGTACATAGAGATTGGCGCCGGATCAAGTGCTGACTCCGTTCTGCCCATTTTCCCAACCACCATATCTACCTCGGGAATCTGACTCACCATCATGTCGAGCTGGCCAAGCACTCTTCGGTTTTGCTCCACGCCGGCATGAGGCATGGAGGTGGGCATGAGCAGGTAACTACCCTCGTTGAGCGAAGGCATAAATTCTGAACCTATACCCGGGAATTTTTCAGCCAGCACCTTCCATGGCCGGGAGGCTCTCACCTTTTCGCCAGCTACACTGAAAACGGTGTCGAACCCGAGCCAAATCACGACGCCAAGCAAAATGGTAAACGCCGGGAGCAGCATGAACTTGCCCTTATTCACCAGGCACCATTTCAAGATCGGTTCATAAAAATGCACCACCGAAAGTAGTGCAAGCAAAATTGACCCTATCAACACAATGACAAAGAGGTAATTCAGCACGAGGGAGTTTCCCACACCCAGCGGCATCCATTCTTCAGCGAGAAAATAGGTAGCGATGAGCACGGCTAGTGCCAGATTGAGGTAGCTGGTATATCGCCTGATCTGTTGAGGCCATTTGCTTTCCAATATGTTATTGATGCCGGCGACGGTCAGTGCCAATGGCAACCACATCTGAAAATAGACGGCCAGCATAATGCCGGCGGCCACGAAGCTCCAATTCCATACCCGTCTTACTTTCTTCTTGTCGTAGTTGATGCCGAATATGAAATAGGCGAGGGTAGGGAGCACCACAAGGCCAAGTACAAACGAGGCAAGCAGCGCATAGGTCTTTGTAAAGGCAAGTGGCTTGAAAAGTTTTCCTTCAGCTGATTCCATGGCAAACACGGGAACAAAACTCACCACCGTGGTGGCAAGGGCAGTGGTGATGGCCGACGCTACTTCCACCGTGGCTTCATAAATCACCTTCAGCAGTGCTGTCCCGCTGGCGCCATGGTTTTCTGGCATTTCCAGGTGGCGAATGATGTTTTCCACGAAAACAATCCCAACGTCGACCATCACGCCAATAGCAATGGCAATGCCCGACAAGGCCACCACATTGGCATCAACGCCTGAGTACCGCATCACGATGAACGTGGCCAGCACGCCCACGGGCAGCAAACTGGCAATGATAATCGAGGCCCGGAGATTGAGCAGGAGAATGAGCACCACAATCACACTGATGAGTACCTCATGCGACAGGGCTGTTTCAAGTGTGCCGATCGTTTCATGAATGAGCTGGGTACGGTCATAAAATGGCACGATGGTCAGCTGACTTTCCACACCATTGGCCAGCGTCTTTTTGGGAAGGCCCGACGCTATCTCTGTTATTTTGGCTTTTAAATTGTTGATGACTTCCAATGGATTCGAGCCATAACGGGCTACTACCACGCCACCCACCACTTCAGCGCCTCCTTTGTCGAGCACACCACGCCGGGCAGCCGGGCCAAGGCTCACCCGGCCAATGTCGCTGATGCGGATGGGCACGTTGTCCTGCACGGCCACCACAGCCTTCTCAATATCTTCTACCGATTTAATATAGCCGAGCCCTCTTACCAGGTACTCCGCCTGGTTCATTTCAATGGTTTTGGCGCCTACATCCCTGTTCGACTGCCGCACAGCCTGCATCACTGCCATTAAGGGAATGTTGTAGGCTTTCAGCGCATCGGGATTGACGTCAATTTGATACTCTTGCACAAAGCCGCCTATGGAAGCGACTTCTGATACACCTTCGGCAGCGTTGAGCCCATACTTTACATAGAAATCCTGCACGGTACGGATCTCATGCAGGTCCCAGCCTCCCGTGGGATTGCCCTCTTTGTCTCTGCCTTCGAGCGTATACCAAAATACCTGGCCAAGGGCTGTAGCATCGGGCCCCAGCATGGGTTGCACGCCGTCGGGCAACAATCCGGATGGCAGTGAGCTTAGCTTCTCAAGGATTCTGGACCTGGACCAGTAAAACTCGATGTCTTCATTAAAAATGATGTTGACCATCGAAAATCCGAAAACCGAGGAACTTCGGATCGATTTAACGCCCGGTATACCCAGCAGGTAGGTCGTTAGAGGGTATGAAATCTGGTCGTCAATGTCCTGCGGCGACCTGCCCGCCCAGTCAGTGAACACAATTTGTTGGTTTTCTCCAATGTCGGGGATGGCATCCACCGGCACAGGATCTCTGGGGAGAGCGTCTACCTTCCAATTGAATGGCGACGTAACAATGCCCCAACCCACCAGCACTATCAATATAAGGATAGTAACCAGCCTGTTATGTAGAAAAAAACGAATGATTTGATTGAGCATAAAGTAAATTCATTGGTCTGATGCAAATGGAAATTGAAGCATGGGAACATGCTTCGTGCAAAAGACCAACGGCTAAATCAAAAGGGCACCGAAGGAAATATAGGCGGGATACAAAGGCAAAGGTGGCCCTGTATCTGCAGCAAATGATAGTGAATGAGTTGAATATGCTTCGTCGTAGGACAGAAAGTCGGGAAGCTCAATAGCGTAGAGCACAAAAAGGGAGGGAGTTCCAAGCGCCAGTTTTTCAACCTTAACGAAATTTCCATCCAGGCTCTGGTACTCCGTTGTATTTTCACAGCAATCGTTGGGCTCGTCGGCAGCATCCATGCAGCAGTGCTTGGTGGAGTGCCCCAGCTCAACGTTCTTAAGAAAAGGGCCACAATAATGCTTTGACACGACTACCCCTGCAATGGAGAGGAGCCATGTGAAAACAAGCGCTATTTGTAGGGTTCTTTTCAAACTGGGTCAAAAATCGACAAAACAAATAACGAAAGCAAACCCGCCTGGGTTTTATCAGTTGTGTCACTGAGTGCTGCTTTTTCGAAAAGGCAGTAAAAAATATGTTTAATTTCATACTTTATGATTGATCGATTATTTGATTTACAATCAATTAGTTACAATGAAATAATACTATCCTTCTGTCTACAGCCTTTGTGTAAACCTTCACTTGATACTTTTTCCGAACCACACATATAACAGAGCTGTATATAGCCCACGGCTTCTTTTGATGTACAAACATTGATTAATCAACACAATTGCCCTTAAAAGCACTATATTAGCCTCTCACGAAGGACTGCACCTATCAAAAGCAAGCTGGAAGATGATCAAGAAAACATGCCTGTTACTTTTTGCTGTATTGGTAGCCTCCGGCTATCTACAAGCCCAGACAGATAGCCTGCAACAGCTTTTTCAAGCGGCCAAAGAGCCAGGTGTGAAAGTTTCCCTGCTGATTACCATGGGGCAGCAAAGTGCTGAGACCGATTCTTCGGCTGCCTTAAACTACCTGAACAGAGCGCTTGAACTTGCGAAAGACCACAACCTGACAAAGGAACGTGGAGACGCCAACTTGGCACTCGGAAAGTTTAATTATGAGCATTTCAGCTACGATTCAGCAAAAAAATATGTTGATGCTTCCCTCGCAGCCTATCGTGAATCGCAAGACAAGGAAGGGATTGCCAGGGCTAATTTGCAACTCTCAGAACTTTACGAAGAACAAGATCGAAGCGCAGAAGCCATTAAAGTCCTTTTTGAAAACCTTTCCTACTACGAAAGTATCAACGACTCCCTGGAAGCTGGCAAAGTGCTCAACAGAATTGCCAACTCACAGAATTATCTTGGCTATCATGACGACGCCATCCTTCATTACACCCGTGCCATGGATATTTTCGAAAGCATCGGGTATCAAAGAGGTGTGGCCGTAGTGCTGTCAAACATGGCTATCATTTACGGGGAAGAAGGAGATACAAGAAAATCCGTTAAGAACTACCTGAAAACCATTGCCATCTATGAGGGGCTTGACAATGAGCCGAACCTGCCAAGCGCTTATAACAACATAGGAAATGACTACACTGACCTGAAAATGCCGGACAGCGCTTTGTATTATTTTAACAAGTCGCTGGCGCTATCTAAAACCAGGGGAGACCTTCGATCGATGGCCTTTAGCTATTTCCATATGAATAGTTTGTATAACAGCATCGACATGCCGGAAAAGGGAGCCTATTATGGCAACAAGTCCCTCGAACTAGCCGAAAAGATAAACAATCACCAGCTGAGGATTAACCTGAGCCACAGCCTGTCAGAAAGTTATGAAAAGCTGGGTGATTACAAGCAGGCGCTGCGTTATCATAAGCAATATCAACAACTGGAAGACTCCGTTTACAATATTGAAAACAGCCAGGTCATTCATGATATGCAGGCCAAATACGAAACCGAGAAAAAGGAAAAGGAGCTGGTTCTCAAACAGGCCGATATCGACAGACAGCAGGTATTGCTCACACAGGAAGCCAGGCTTCGCTCTGTTCTCATAGGAGGGATGGTAATTGTGCTTTTACTGGCTGGCCTGATCTATCGGGGTGAACGTGCCAAAACAAAAGCCTACAATCAGCTGAGCATTCAGAACCAGGAAATAGAAACTAAAAATAAGCTCATTGAATCGGCCTTGGCAGAAAAAGAGTCCTTGCTTAAAGAAATCCATCATAGGGTAAAAAACAACCTTCAGGTGATCAGCAGCATTCTGAACATGCAAAGCCGGTCGACAGCAAGTCCCGAAATGCTCACGGCTATTCAGGAAGGACAAAGCAGGGTGAAAGCTATGGCCCTGATTCATCAGAAACTCTACCAGACTGAAAAACTATCGGAGATTGACTTTAAGGAATATGCCGAGGAACTCACGGATCACCTGTCCTCTATTTTTGAGTCCTCCACCGGAGAGAGTATTGTAAAAACTGTTACCTCACCCGACATTAAGCTGGACATCGACATGGCCATTCCGCTGGGACTGATTCTTAACGAGCTGATTTCCAACGCATATAAGTATGCCTTTGAAGGAAAAACTGGAGGAGCCATCAGCGTGGAGCTGAAAAGAGTGGGAGAGGATCAACTACAGCTCGAAGTGGCTGATAACGGCAAAGGTCTTCCGGCTGATTTCAACCTGGAGAAGGCAAAATCTCTCGGGCTGAAATTGGTGAACATACTTACAAGGCAACTCAACGGCCAACTTACCGTGCAGTCTATAGGTGGAGCCCGTTTCTCAATTGTCATTCAAAACATGAAAGTGAGCGTATGATGGGTTCGTCAATCAATGCGATGCGACGTATTTGGAGATTCTTTATTGCCTTTTTGCTCCTCACCTCTGTGAGTGCTATCGCCCAAAACGACAGGTTTGACGACCTGAGACAACAGTTCAAAACAGCACCCACGGATTCACTCAGGTTAGTTTTTCTTGATGAGCTGTCGTACAGTTTCGTAAGGGAAAATTTCGATTCTTCTGTCTACTATGCCGGTTTGCAAAAGGCACTGGCACAAGCCGCCCATGATAGCGTGATGCTTGCCTATGCTTATAAAAACTACGGACGGGCTTTCGAAGAACAAGGAGAGATGGACTCAGCCATACGCTATATTGAGAAAGCGCTAAGTGTAGAAAAAGCCAGCCATAACGAAAGCGGAATGGCAGGTTCCTACCATAATCTAGGACTGGTCTACGACCGGCTGGGCAACATGAACGTGGCCATGGAGTACTACCTTAACGCTCTCGAAATAAAGGAGAAGTTGGGAAATCCTCTAGCCCTTTCTTCCACAGTAAATGCCATTGGGTTTGTTTATAAAGCTCAGGATCAGCATCAAAAATCGCTAGAGCAGTTCCAAAAAGCGCTCGATCTCCTCATTGAGGGAGAAGGTTCTGATAACAGAATCAGAGGTGCCTACAACAATATTGGCCTGGCCTACATGAATTTAAAGAAGTATGATTCGGCACGGAGCTATTACCGCCGGTCAGTGGCTGGAATCAAAGAAGACGACAACCTCCGGGGCTTCGGTGCTTTCTACAATAATATGGGAGTCACCTACGACGAGAATCTACAGTTTGATTCTGCGCTGTACTACTACACGCAATCTCTTCGTGTGAAGAGTCGGTCGGGCGATAAATATGGAATGTCGAGCACGAATCACAACCTGGCTGTTAACTACCGGCGGGGCGGGTTTCCTGACAAGGCCATTGCGCACGAGAGGGCCTCTATAGCATTGGCTAAGCAGTACAAATTCCTGGAATTACGCATGAAATCCACTGATGGTCTTCGTGAGTCATTTGCTGCCACTAATCAAATTGACTCAGCTTATTTTTATACACTGGTTTGGAAGGAGCTTTCGGATTCTCTTCAGCGCATTGAAAGAGGAGAAACTGTGATGCAACTTGAAGCCAAATATGAAAGTGAAAAAAAAGACAAGGAGCTGGCCCTGAATCAGGTGACGCTCGCCCAGCAGCAGTCAAGCCTCAGATCGGAGGCCCGGCTTAGGTACCTGTTGCTTGGCGGCCTTGCACTGCTAACTGTCTTCCTGGTTTATGCTTATCGCTCCGAAAGAGTCAAGTCGAAATCCAACAATTTGCTTCAACTGAAAAACCAGGAGATTGAGGAAAAAAGCCTGGAGTTGGCCCGGTCGCTGGGCGAGAAGGAGGCACTGCTTAAAGAGATACACCACAGGGTGAAAAATAACCTCCAGGTTATCAGCAGCATCCTCAACATGCAGAGCAGGTCCACCGCCAACCCTGAGATGATTTCCGCCATTCAGGAAGGGCAGAGCCGTGTAAAAGCCATGGCCCTGATCCATCAAAAACTTTACCAGACAGAGAAGCTTTCCGAGATAGATTTCCGGGAATACGCAGAAGAATTAGTGGAACATCTCTCCACTGTTTTTAGCCCAAACGGACAAAACGGAATTGTGAATAAAGTAGCTGGATCAAATATTAAATTAGATATTGATCTGGCCATACCATTGGGGCTTATACTCAATGAGTTAATTTCAAATGCATATAAGTACGCTTTTGAAGGGAAGCCGGAAGGAGAAATAAGTGTAGAGCTGACAAGAACTGCGGATGGCCAGCTGCAACTTGCTGTGGACGATAACGGCAACGGTTTGCCCCAGGACTTCAGCATCGACAACGTGAAATCGCTGGGGCTGAAGCTGGTCAATATTCTTACCCGTCAGCTGAACGGACAGTTGTCTTTTCATTCGGTGAAAGGGGCTCATTTCTCTATTGTGCTTCATGAGGACAGGCTTACCACTTAATAAAATTCGCAAGGGAATAGACGCTGGCTTTAGGATTGACTGGCTGCTCGTTTAGGTTTACAGTAAAATGCTTTGCTATTAAAGTGCCAATCGTTACCATTGCAACCCAAAGTAAGAACTGCTACTCCGCAATGCGTATGGAGCAATATTGCAGCATAGAAAAAACAACATTAAGCAGGGCGAAACATAGATTTTCGACCTGAGGCATTCCCAAAAGATTTTCATTTTTAAAAAAGCATTTAACCTTTAGTCTTTTTGGTCTATATTAGATTCTAGCCGTGTAGAGGGATTCGCCAAGCCGATGAGTAAAATAAAAATTCTGATTGTTGAAGATGAGTTGATCATAGCCGAAGACATGCGTGAGCTGCTTGAGGGAATGGGTTATGAGGTGCCTTTTGTGGCGATGAACCTCAAAGAGGGGCTAGAGGCTTTGGACAAATATCAGCCCGATTTGGTCATGCTGGATATTATGATGGGAGGGAGGCCTTCCGGCATTGAGCTGGCTCGCCATATAAGAAGCAACTGCGACCTTCCCTTTATCTACTGCACGTCACACGCCGACAAGGCCACTGTGGAAGAAGCCAAGGCAACCAAGCCCAATGGCTATCTGGTGAAACCGTTTAATGCAGACGAGCTCTACTCATCAATAGAAATTGCCCTCGTCAATTTTGCCATACCTGTTAATTCAAACGCTGCACCGGAAGCTTCCCGGCAAACAGAAATGTTGGTAAAGGACGGCATGTTCGTTAAGAATGGACAAATGTTTGTAAAGGTGAAATTTGACCAGATGCTTTGGCTGGAGCCAGATGGGAACTACACCAATATTGTTACAGGAGCATCAAAGTATGTTGTTCGATCAAGCCTGAAGGATATTCTGGATCACCTGCCGAAAGATGCATTTTTCAGGGCGCACCGCTCTTATGTGATTAACCTGGAGCATGTGCAAGCCATCGACCTGCATCAGGTAAAAATCGCTGAACACCTGATTCCACTGGGAAAAGTATATCGTGATGAGTTAATACGGAGACTCAATCTGATGCAGTAAGGCAGTCAATTAGACCGTTGAAACGCCTTCTCCGGCGCATTAACCACCCCGGCAAAGCCATATCTTTTTCTCAAAATCGTCCAAAAAAGAAAAACCCAAAATTTTCGTCCCCCGTTATCGGGTGTTCATCGATTATTTTGTGTCTTTTGTCCCAAATAGTTGCCAAAATAAATATATGTTGATACTTTAGTTATGGTTCTACACAAACCATAATGCTCAAAGGTTAGGCTGGTAGGGAGGGAAAATACAGTCATAGAAGCTATCGACATGGATTTCCTTCCCTTTTTTTTTAACCAAACGCCAACAACTGACTCATCTCTCACTTTGGTCAGTAGCCCCACATATTCCTGATAAATAAATACCAAATACAACACTTATTTTTATGAATAAGTCATTGATAGGCGGAAACACTCAGCCAATTCCAATTTTGTTTTGCTTTCTGACGGGTTTATCTGCTTTGTATTAATAACAAATCCTTAAAGACTTTTTGACGGTTTTATTGCTAATTTAAAAGTCAGAAAAGAAACAGCAGCCCTGGCCTAACGTATAAACGCCTCTTAATCAGTGGTGTGTCTTTTCCCCCGACAGTCTACGCATAAAACTTATTCATGAACAGAAGGAAGCTATTCAAAATTTTGGGTGCAGGAGTAGGCTCATTGCCACTAGTGGCTTATGGCAGAAACTACCGGAAGTTATCGCCAGAGCGCTCAAATGATTTGTTTGAACAATGGGAGGGGAAGTTCAGCGAAGCTATCGTTACCGACGAAGCTTTCTGGCAACGCTTCGCTACAGATTTTTACGACATATCGCCCGGCTTCATCAACCTGGAAAATGGGTACTTTGGCGTTCAGCCTATTCCTGTCAATGCTGCCTATCATCAGTTTGTCGACAAAGTCAACCGTGAGTCGTCCCGCTATATGCGAATGGACTACTGGAACGACTGGCAAATGGTGATGGACAGCCTCGCCGGTTTCACTGGTGCTTCTAAAGAAGCGTTGCTGGTCACCCGCAATGCCACGGAAGCTTTGAACATTCTGATCAACGGGTTTCCGCTCAAGGCGGGGGATGAAGTAATACTTCAACACCACGACTACCACAGCATGATTGAGGCCTTTCAAATGCTGGAGAAGCGGAAGGGTATAAAGCTCAAATTTATCGATGTGCCACTGTTGCCAAAAAGCGAAGATGAAGTAGTAAAATTGTACGAATCGGCGATTTCACCCGTAACAACCCTTATTTTGGTGACACATTTGACCCATCTGACAGGACAGGTGCTGCCAGTGAAAACGATCTGCGAAATGGCCCGCAACAAAGGCGTAGAGGTGATGGTAGATGCAGCACACAGCTTTGCTCACCTGGACTACAAACTGGCCGACCTGGGCGCCGATATGGTTGGCGTCAACCTTCACAAGTGGTATGCGAATCCGCTTGGCGCTGGCTTGCTGTATGTGAAGAAGGAAAAAATCAACAAGCTGTCGCCCATGTTTGGCGACTTCACACAACCGGCTGACAGCATCAATAAACTGGGACACTTTGGTACGCTGGCAAGCCCGGCGCTGCTAACTATTCCGGTGGCGGGCAAATTCAATAACCTGGTGACGATCAAAGTCAAGCAAGCCAGGCTGCACTACCTGAAAGCTTACTGGACGTCGAAAGCTGCTGCCATGAAAAGGGTAGAGGTGCACACGCCGCTGGCTCCTGACCAGAGTGGTGCCATTGCTGCCTTCAGCGTTGCTGGCATAAGTGCTGATGATACCGTCAAAAGGCTTTTGGATGAATATGGCGTATTTACCGTGAAGCGTCAACTAAAAGACCGGGAGGTGGTGAGAGTGACACCCAATCTTTATAACAGCGTAGCCGACCTGAACAGGCTGCTGAAAGGCATCGAAGGACTTAGTCGGGGATAGTGTAATGTGTGCATTCACAAAACATACAACAACTAACAATTTAGTTTTTAGGAATTGAGAACCTTATCGTTGTGCCTCGGCTTTGTTTGGAGATAATTTCGAAGGTGCCGTGATGCAGCTTGATAAATTCTTTGACCAGCATGAGCCCCATACCTGTCCCTTTTTCTTTGTTGGTGCCCGGGGTACTGGCCACGTAACCTCTATTAAGAATGGCGTCCACTGTCTCATAATTCATCCCAACACCTGAATCGGATATTTCTACCACAGCTGCGTCGTCTTTACTTTCTGCGTGGATATTGATCACACCGCCTTCGGGAGTGAACTTGATGGCGTTGTTCAACAGGTTCCTGATCACCATCTCTATCATTTCACGGCCGGCCTTCACCTGAAGGTGCCCATCGGAATCGTTGGTGATGGTTATGTTTTTCGCTTTGCTCGACTCACTGAAGACTTTTGTTAAGTCGGTGAGGCTCTCAGTCAGGTCAAAATCGTCTTTTTCCAGCGATATGCCCTTCATCTGGCTTTTTGACCATACAAGCAAATTATTGAGTAGCTCATTGGTTTGCTCAAAGTTGGTCTCCAGTTTTTGCAGCAGCATGTCTGCTTCTGCCGGAGTAAAAATCTTATTATGGAAGCCTATAATGGCATTCTGCAGGTTGTTCAGCGGTCCACGCAAGTCGTGGGAGAGGACAGAGAAAATTTTGTCTTTCGCCTGGTTCACGGCCATAAGCTCTTCGTGCTGCGACTGGATGATGCCCATTTGCATGCGAAGGGCGTTGGTACGTTCCTCAACCTGTTTTTCCAGGTCCTCGTTTTGTTTCCTTACCAGCTCGGCACGTGCCGCTTCAGTTTCGGCCAGTTCGTGAGATACCTTCAGTGATTTGCGAAAGTAATACACGTAAAGCATCATAGTAGGGGCCAGCACCAGAAACAGCGCCACTTGAACCAAATAGAGATTATTGATGGCCACCTCAGACCGATGAGCTGCTTGTAATTTTATAACATTCTCAAAATCATCAACAGAAACACTGAACTTTTCATACATTAACCAAAGTCCGTAACCCTGGTCGGCGCTGAGCTCTTTGATGAAGGTGTTCATCTGGCCGTCAGTCACATTGTCCATCATACGCATTGACAGCGCTATGTAGGCGTCGAGCGAATCACGAAACTGATAGAAGCTCGCCATGGGAAAGTTCTGACTGAGCAAATCTTCCTCAACCATCTGAAACAGGGAGTCTTTATCGGCAAGCGCCATGTCGAGTGGATTAAGGAAACGTTTTTCCGGAATGAGTGCGTAGCCACGAAGACCGATGTCGACGCCGTGGATAGTACCCCAGAGAAGCTCCGACACATTGCTGCGGATTTCTTCGGCTTCGGTTTCGAGCAAATGGTTTTCGTGAATGACTTGCTGGTTGTAATACGTATAGAATATACTTAACGAAAGCAGAGCTGTGACAAGCACAACAGGCAACCAGATGAGGTATGGTTTCTTATCTGCAGTCATAAGTAAAGTAGGTAGGTATAAATTTCAATAGCTGTCTCATACAAAGATAACGATCAAGTGTTTGATAAAAAATACGTCTCAGCGCCATATAGTAACCGGCAGGACAGCGTGTTATAGATGAACGAGATGCCTGATTCGATGAACAGCTGATTTGAAGTGAGGAAAGCGTAGCGTAGTATTTGACAATACTACTTAACATAATATAAATTATATAACACATATAGTGATTTGCGCCCAGACGCACAGCGGCTGGTTTACATAAGATCAGTTATCATCACTTTAGTGTGATAACGTTAGATCTTATGTAAAAGCAAATCACGGATCGCAAAACCAATCATCTTATGGAATGCTGTGATCACTACTCAACCAACGCTACTGGCCGGCGCTGGCCGTGCCCTTTGCCAATGCTATTAATAGTTTTTCTTCCCCACGCTCTTTTGCCCGCCGAAATGGCTGGGCAATTGGCCGACGCTAAGCAACAGCTTTCCCGGCAAACCAGTCTGGCGAGAATTAAATGTACGCCCACAAGTCAAAGCAATTTCTAAATATTGAAATCTCAGCATTCACAATTTGCCGGTAAACCACTTGCTTGCCAACGCTTTGTTTTCTTGCTGTAGTGCGAGTGTGTTGCTTCGGCTGGCACTAAGGTTTGTGTTTCTTCAATGCTTTCTAATGCGGTTCACAATGGTAAATAATTTCAGCCTTGTTCAGCCAGCCCTGCACGCTGCGCTTTCTGTCTCTTCGCTAAAACCATTCATTGGATGGTTTTTTAATGCTCAGTCCCACTCAAGACGCTGGGCTCTTACTTTTTTCATTGATAAAAAAGTAAGCAAAAAATCAAGCCTGCCCGGCCGGGACAAAATAATGCTTCCCCGCTGTGCCCTACGCATGGCCCGCTATTTTGCCGGGCCGACCCGCCTGGATGGAAAATTAATTTTATTTAACATAATAGTTATCCGAAGGTTTTTGCCAATGAATTCGGTTGATAACGATATTCCCTTATTGCTTTGTTGCAAGCATCGATTACGATTTGTTTATCATATTCATCAATACTATTTGAAATGACGTTATTGGTATTTTCATTCCCTTTAATGTGAATGATGTGTAAACGATTCGCAATGTGTTGTAAAATCATAATCATCTTCTTTTCAAGAGATTTGGGTATTCTCCCTCTGTTAACTCGATAGGCATCTTTTACTAAATACTCGATGAAATGAGATGGCAAAGGTAAATCGTTTCTGAGCTTCCAATCTTTCAACAAAACAATGATTTGCTTTTGCATAACTGAAAACTTGTTTTTCATCAGCTTGGTCAAGTCAGTTTTCTGGATAGTCGAATTATCAATTAAAAACCCATTTTTATTGACAAATAAATAGCCCGAACTACTGTTTCTCTTTGAAAGTTTGTAGGGCGCAAAGTCTATCCAATGTTCGGATCCTTTGACATGTACACAAATTCCCACTGACCTTTTTTGCTTTCTGACATCGAAAATACCCAGTACCCCAATTCTCTTTTTGAAGAATTTGTACACCTCATCATACATTTCTTCATTATTAAAAAAGCTCTTAGGATAAAACGGAACAGCGATATCAATGTCAAAAGAATCATGGAGTGCTGTTCCTTTCTCAGTCGATCCATGTGGAATTAGCTCGCCGCTGATTTTATCTTTAAAGTGTTTAGTAAACTCCATGCATATTTTATTGACAGCTTTTTGCAGGTTTATGAATTGGGGGTTTGATTTATCTAACATTAATAAACCTGAAAGACTAAATAAGTGAGCATTGATATCAATCGGTTGCTCTGTGGAATTTTTATAATCTCTTATTGCTCCAATTCCGAAACCGACAACCCCTCCTACTGTTGCTCCTTTTACTGCCGCACCCAATAATTCATTCCACTTGAATTTTAGATTAGGATCTTGATCCATCTCATTCAACTGCTTCATTAAGTTCAAAAAAGCATTTCCTAACCCACAGATTATGGCTCCTGTTTTAGCATATGACTTGTTTTTCATAGTTTACTTTCCTTCATCTAGTTCAAAATTTATAGTATCTGCATAAGCACCCAAGTCGATAGCAGCAACAGTACCAATAGTCTGTTGAAGGTATCTCATCAACTGAAAGAAAAATGACACCAGTGAGTTTTCCGCTTTGCTAAAAGTCATTTTTTCATATTTTCTTGTATCGTAATAGTTTGTAATTCTTTCCTGAAAATTATTGGTATTCAAATCTTCATCTCCTTCATATTCAACATAAAAAGCCCCAAATCCTATTGCGCAACCCATATCAATCGATTGAATTCCGCTTAGAGATTGAAAGTGTTTTTCTAAGGTCTCGTTTTTCACAATAGTATTTTCGCTTGCCAGAATCCCCCCAAGTATTTTGGTGAGTGATCTTGGGGGTTTAGGCACCCCTCTATCAAGTATGTTCGTTGACGTTCGATACAGCCTTCTTACGCTTTCAATTTTTCTACCAGCATACTCGATGTAATTGATTGCGTTGTCCTGAACCTTTACTGAACCTTTAAAATCAGGCTTAACTTCAAATATTGCATAAACACCTTCAGCGGGTACATAATGAATTCCATTTTGAGTAAAAACAAATGGTGTGTATTGCTGATCATATATTACTAGATCAATTTGATCACTTAGTTGTCCTTTGCTATCGATAACAATTGCCTTGTCAACACAATACCTGTTTGGTAGGTACTTTTTAAGCCATTCAATCCATACATTCTCCAGTGAGTCTCCTTTTGAACCAGGGTGATCGATGAACTCACGGTTTGTATTCAATTGAGCTAACATTTGCTTTTGCAATCCTTTGAAAAGTTCAGGCAAGATGATTTTTTTGCTACTCATATGACAATATGTTTTTATTCTTAATTGTGTAAAAAATATGATTATATTGCTTCATTTTAAGCCCAATTATTAGCATAATGGGATTTTCAATCATAACAGTATTTGCTTGCGATAGAGTTCTTAGTGTATTAATATCAATCTGACTAGGATCCGGCGTTGAGTCTGGATGTGTATGCCACTCTCCTAAATAGATTATGCTTGGTTTTTTATTGAACTCAAGTCTAAGTCTTTCCTTTACACCTGCATTTCCTCTTCTGAAATGGTTTCTTGAGTTATCATATTCGATTGGCATCATAATATCTGTTATTATGGCCGTATTCAGATTGTCAGAATACCTACCTAATAGAATACCTCCAAACTCCTTTGGGTAATGCCTCCTTGATTCAAGGATCATCTCCTCAATGATTGTTTCCTCAATCTCAAGGTTTACCCCAAAGCGCTTACAGTAATACTTCAATAGTGGCATATCTCAATGTTATTCGCTTCCCTCGATACATAGAAGTTCCTTAACGCATGATTCGACGATAAGCGATAGTCTACCTCATTTAGAGCAGCATTGACAAGTAATGAAATATCTGTATGCCGAGCTTTGAATGTAGGAGACCAGCACCCGGTTGGATTGAACAAATCATCCATATCTTGACGAAGTTGACCAAATATCTGACCAGTCTTCCGATAGAGATTATCTCCAGTAGTAAATACTAATTCTTTGGCATGATTGGTAATCCCAATTGAAAGTACCTGAGAACTAGGTTTCAGATCGTCGAGAATGAACAGGAGGTCGTTGTCAGTTGAACAGTCAATTATGAAATCATATTCACTTAACAGTTCTATCAATATTTCACGTGATTTTGGGTCTCCGAATTTGAATAGCTTTATGTTGTCAGTAAGCCTCTTGCTGTACGTGACTTCTACAAACGGGGAGATTGTCATTAAATGGAGACCAAGCTCGTGGGTTTTGTCTGTGACCCCGTTTATAAATTTGTAGTTTGACCTGGAAATATTACCGGGCTCCTTTATATCATAATCCACTAGTGCAACATGTCGTGCGCCGCCTCTTACCAAACTCTCTGAGATTACGCTCCCAACCGCTCCACATCCTATTAACATGATCCGTTTCGAAACCAAGTGTTCAGTCAGCTTGCCTCTGCCAAAAAACACATCATAGGAGCAATCAAAAGTCTCTGACCATTTTATTTCCAAGTCACGCACTTCGCCACTCCAATTACCTTTTTTATCTTTTACGGTATAATATGGCGGATCGCCTTTGGGAAAAGTCGCCGCTTGCCAGTGAACCTTATTTTCAGTAATGCTATAGCCAAAAAAGACGGGAATGAAACGGCTGTTTCTTATCTTCTTGTTGCCCTTAAATTCTAACCACATCTGTTGAAAAAAATTGGGAGGTATTATCTGTTTCAATTCTACCCACTTACCTGCGGCAAATCGAGCATTATTTTGAGAAACCGGAGGGTCAGAGAAAATGAAAAATCCAATATTGTCGTCGGAATTATTATAAAATTCTGACCAATCACATTTAGCTGAGGCTGGCGGTCCAAACTCTCTTAATATATAAGTCTCCCCAACTGAATCGCCTACCTCTGAATTAGCCAATAATTTATAGCCACAAAGACCATGTTGGCCTTTTTCAAACTTTCCTGCAACATCAGTAAAAAGAAAGTGTCTGATCTTGTCATCATGACTGCTGTATGGAACAATTATATGTTCGTAGTGGTCATCCTTTCCCTTGTCAATCACATATCTTTTGACCCAAGAAATTAACCCGTTCAAATCCAAAACAAGTTTTTCTTCAAGACTATCGGGATAATTATTAGTATGGATACATATCGATCCATCTGAATTCACATGATCGAAATCAAGAAATTCTTTATTTACAAATCGAATAGTCTCGTGATCATGAAATTGAAATGGGTAGGACCCGTAAATTTCCATTTTAAAGAGGTGCTTGGTATCGTCTACCTCGACTCCAATTTCAGCAACGAGCGACTTTACTTCAGTTTCGCTAAGTTCCCCCTTAAGTTCGATGCCGTCAAACTTGCGAATAGTTTCTGCAATGATTGAAGCTCGATTCATTATCCGAATTTTGTTGCAGGCGGAATGCTAAGACCAGCTTCCTTGATGCCATATTTTCCTTTCTCTTCATTGCAAGGAAATTTTTCATTTATTGGAAAATAATATGTGATGTTTTCTTCATTATCACCAATCCGATCCAGAATGTAGCCCATGGTCTCCCTAATGGATTTTTTATCAAAGTCTGATAGAGTCTCAGAAACATTATTACCTCCGTTACCTGGATCGACCAAAGTGATTGTTTCAATATTGTCTCTTATGAACTCAAGGACTGCTTGGAGTTTGTCCCAAATATTACCAGTCATGTCTTTGGAGTCAAATGCTTTGATCGTGATGAGTTCAATGAGAAATGACTTTATATTTCCATTATTTCTAACCTTCCAAACCTTTAGCAACCTAATCACCTTTCTAATATCTGCGGCCGCCTCGGCTCGTTTTCTGATATTATCAATTTGGGCGTGAATATTTGTCCTTAGTCTTTCTGCCCCCTCTTCAAATTGACCGTATGTTTTTCTTACATACAGATTAAGCTTTTTATCCGCCAAATATTGATCTTGGTTAAGCTCCCTTCCAGGGACAACATCTATGTTTACTTTTTGGCCATCTGTATCACCGTAGAATTCCAGTCCAATTGAAACCTTTTGTTCTCTGACTACAGCTAGTTTTTTGTACTCTTCTCGAAGTTCCTTGAATACATCATCATACATTTCCCTGAGGGCTGGAAATGAGTTTCTTTTAAAAGGTACAACAAGGTCTAAATCAAATTTTGTGTTGATAGCCGTATGCTTTGCATATGAACCAGAATCGAATGGTGAATGAATCTTGTTTCCATACTTTGCTTGCAGGAATTCTCTGATCTCTTTTCTTCGTTCTTGATGTTTTTCAAGAATGGCTTCCTCATTTTTCATTCTGTGTGAGGAAAGGACACAATCTAAATGAGCATTTTTGTCTGTCGCCATTTACTTATTATATAAAGGTTGAATGGCAATAACGGAAAGGGAGGGTTTAGGCAGTTAATTCGGATAATGCTACTCAAGCATCTATTCGTAGACCTATTAAAAACCTGTCCTAATAAGGTATTACCAAAAATTATTTTACGAGGCCTAGTTAAGAATCAAGCCTAATTTGCTTTTACAAGCTTGATGCCAAATATTTTTTTAGTTTGAAAGAGCCTGTCCTTTTGAAGGTTTTCCTCGAATAATTCTATTAGGAACTGACATGATGTCATAGCCTTGTGCTGCAACGATAATGTTCCTAGTAAATCAGTAACTATGTCAGGTTGCTAACCGCAGGGATTTATATTTAAATGCGCATACATTTGCCATTTCTCCCCCTCTCCTGCCCGAAATGGCAAAAGGGTGCTACCATTCGTGTTAAAATTGAGATGAGTGCTCCTAATAAGGAGAAAGGCCTACCCAGAAGAAAAAACTATTAATTACTCCCCAGAACCCTTGGCCGGGCGCCAAAGCTATATTAACGGGGGAGCCCAGCCATGACGCACAGGACATTATATAACAAGCATACTGATTTGCATCCAGGCGGCCGGCTGGCGGAAAGATCAGCTATCCTCGCTCAAGTGCGATAATGGTAATGATCTTATCACTGGCCGTGCACCAACAATATATTATCTTGCGAACGCTGTCAAAACAAGGTCATTTATTATGAGGCGAAAAATCCCGGAATCAACGCTACCAAAACTCAATCGCTCGCAAATGATTACTTCCGAAGGCTTTCAAAAATTAAGGGAAGAACATGATCACTTGTGGCGAGTTGAACGTCCAGATGTTACCGCTAAGGTTGCATGGGCCGCAAGTTTGGGAGATCGTTCAGAAAATGCCGATTACCATTACAACAAAAAACGTCTTCGGGAAATTGACAATCGCCTTCGTTATTTGCGCAAGTGTATTGATGACTTTAAAATTATTGACTACCATCCCAACCAGGAAGGAAAAGTGAATTTTGGCGCCTGGGTAGAAATTAAAAACGAAGAGAAAGGCCTTCAAAACCGTCTTCGCATTGTGGGTTACGAAGAGTTAATAGGTAACAAAGAGTATATCTCTATGGACTCCCCAATGGCTAAAGCACTGCTTGGTAAAACTGTGGGAGATGAAGCGATAGTTAAAACCAAAATGGGTGATTTTGTATGGAAAATTCTTAAAATAGAGTATCAGAAGTAGTATAACCAAAATAGCTCTCTGGAGCTGCTTTGCCACGTCTTGGGCTTACGCTGGCCGGGCCACGCTGGCCGGGCCCTTTGCCCAGGCTATTAATAGTTTTTCTTCCCTCGCTCTTTTGCCCGGCGAATTAGCGTGCCCCGACTCATTTTTCACCACCCCTATCTGATTTTGAATCTCGTTTTATTCGCTACATTTCGTTATGAAACGACCCTTCGTCATTTTGCTTCATGTGGGCTTTTGGGCCTGCTACTTCCTGCTGGTGTTTATTGCGCTGGGCTTGTATTATCGAAGCCATCATGACGTGGGCCGCCTCCTGAATGCGCTGTACAGCGTGCTGCTTTTTGCTGCCGTGCCTTCCGCCCTGTGCTTTTACGCCTACTACTATTTTCTGTTTCCCAGGTACCTCCAGAAGAAGAAAATCCTTCCCGCCATCTTCGTCGGATTACTGATGGCCGTTCTGGCGGGTGTAGTGAGCTATATTTTGATACGTTTTTTTATTGAGACAGGCCGCATTTATGATATGGATGAAGGAGGGCGGAATGGCAGGTCTACAGCGCTTCAAACCATCGTGGTCATGACAGTTATTGGACTGGTGAGCGGGGGCGTGGCCCTGGTGATGAAGGGATTTATCACCTGGTTTAACGAGATCAAGCTGAAGGAAACTTTGCGGGAGAAAAACCACGAAATGGAGCTGCAACTGATCAAAAACCAGTTTGATCCCCATCTTTTCTTCAACACCATCAACAATATCGATTCCCTGATTTTGAAAGACGCCGTGCTGGCCTCCGACTATTTGAACAAGCTGTCCGACATTATCCGGTTTGTGCTTTATGAAACCAGGGCCGATAAAATCCCGCTTTCGAAGGAAATCGAATACATGGAAAAGTACATTGCCCTGCAAAAAATAAGGACGGCCAATGAAACCTACGTCCACTTTTCGATAACAGGCACGGTTGGCGACAAGCTGATTGCTCCCATGGTGTTTATTCCCTTTGTCGAAAACGCTTTTAAGCATACCACCAACAAAAAAGTGGAGAATGCCATTACCATACACATCGCCATTGATGACACCTGTGTGCGGCTAACCTGCACCAATAAATACGATTCAAAAATGGCTCCTCAGGCACACGGCGGCCTTGGCAATGAGCTGATAAAGAAAAGGCTAAGCCTTATTTACCCTGGCAAGCATGAGTTGGTAGTGGATAACGACAATGAGCTATATTGTGTAAACCTGGCCATTCAACATGGATAAATATACCTGTGTGATCATTGAAGACGAGCCCCTTGCGTTGGAGAAAACAAAGGGCTTTGTAGAAAAAGTGCCCTTTCTGCATTTGAGTGCCACATTTGACAACGCTCTCACCGGCCTCGCCTATCTCAACAGCCACAAAGTGGATGTACTTTTTCTGGATATCAATATGGACGAGCTGTCGGGAATAGAGCTCCTGGAGAGCACAAAAATCAACAGTCAGGTGATCATTACCACGGCCTACCAGGAGTATGCCCTGAAAGGTTACGAGCTGAAAATTACGGACTATTTGCTAAAGCCCTTTACGTTCAACCGGTTTATACAGGCAGTGAACAAAGCGCAGGAGAACCTCTCCTACCGCCATTCGGAACCGGCCCCGGAATTCATATTCGTGAAAACGGAGAACCGGCTGGAAAAAATCATGCTCAATGAAATAGTTTATATAGAAGGGATGCGTGACTACCGCAGGATCCATACGCCAACGAAGAAGATCATGACCCTGCAGAATTTCAGCGAGTTCGAAAAACTGATTCCGCCGGGCGTAATATGCCGGGTGCACAAGTCGTACATGGTGTCGTTGAGCAAAATTGTATCCGTAGAGCGTGGCCGCATCAGGATAGCCGACCAGCTGATACCGATTTCGGATACCTACAAGGACGTGTTTTACCACCTTATTCAAAGCAGGGCGTAATTTCCTCATTTATTTCGCAGACTAAAAGCAGCACTATGCAGACATCTTTGCGGCTGTTGCATAATAAAATTTCAGGGCCCGTGCCGCTCATTTTCCTTTGTTAAAAATTAACCAAGGAACAATGAAAAAAACAATCAAGAAGGCCATCGTACTAGGTATGGTTGCCTTGTCCGCAAGCTCAATGGCTCAAACTATTGACAGTTCGTCGGTTCATATCACTGACAAAAAAGCGCCCGTCACCTACATGCATCCATTGCTTAACCTGGCAGCCACGAGTTTGAACCACGAAAAAGGTAATAAGGCTATTGGAGGCAACGAAAAGCCTGTCATGTCTCTCCAGGCGGGCCTGGCTTTTCAGGGGGGCATCTCTTCCCATTTTTCAATGGTGTCGGAGGTGTACTATATGGTGAAGGGCGGTGAACTTGGAGCATACAACCCTCTGACCACCGAGAATGGAACACTGCGGCTCCATGCAGTAGAGGCACCTGTGCTGGCCAGGGTTCATTTTGGCAAGTTTCATGTAAATGCGGGTCCTTCAGTAGCCTACAACCTCGGCGGCAAGGTGAAAGCCGACGGCAGGTCGAGCAAAGTGTCATTTGATAACAACGACGGTCTCAAACGTTTTGAAGCTGGCGTGCAGGTGGGCGGCGGATACACCTTCCGCATCAAGAAAAAGCTGTATGTGCTGGACATTCGGTATGCACACGGACTCACCAACATTGCTCACAACGATCAACTGTACAACCGCAACCTGAACATCAGTGTGTACTATAAACAGCCCTGGAAGAAGAACCCCCTTGCGAAGTAATGGGCAGCGGGAGTATCTGTGTGGTCATAAAAAATGGAAAAAGTAATGAAAGCATACAATTCCAACAGAAAAGCCTCGCTGACGGCGGGCATACTGTACCTGCTCACTTTCGTGTCCGTCCCTACCCTGGCGCTTTACGGGTCGATTCACGATGCAAACTACGTTGTCAGCTCATTTCCGGATACTCCCGTGCTCATCGGGGGTATTCTGGAAATCGTAGTGGGGCTCACCGGCATTGGCACGGCATTGGCACTTTATCCGGTATTGAAAAAGCAAAATGAGGGTCTGGCGCTGAGCCTTGTCGGCTTCAGGGTGCTGGAGGCGGCTACCATCTTTGTCGGGGTGATGTTCCTGCTTACGGTGGTGGCACTGCATCAGTCCGGGGCTGGTGCAGGGGCATTGGATATCAGCCGTACGCTTGTGACGATGTACGACCGCATGTTTCTGATTGGTCAAAGCTTCATGCCTGCCATCAACGATGTTGTGCTTGGGATCTTGCTCTACAAGTCTCGTCTAGTTCCCAGAGGGCTGTCAATGATTGGGATCATTGGCGGGCCGGTGCTGCTGGCGGGCACCTTTTCGGCAATGTTCGGCCTCATTGGGCAACGGGATCCCCTGGCCGGGCTAAGCGCCGTGCTGGTGGCTGGCTTCGAGCTTTCGCTGGGGATTTACCTGATCAGGAAAGGGTTCAAGCCGTCGGCTATAGCGAACGTTGGGCCACAGCCATTAAAACCCCTGAGGTGATCAGCAGAAGGTTCGATAACCCGGGCAATGCAAAAATAATGTCGCATTGAGCTTTCAAAAAAATGTGTGTTTCGACAAGCTCAACCTGACACATTTTTTTTTGCAAGCTCAATAACACGTCATCGGTAGCCCCTCAGCCTGAAATAGATTTAGGGCTTTTGAAATAGCTCCATTATTTTACCCAGGGTGCACTTAAAAATAGACTAACATATAATTAAATTTTGACGAATGAAAGCTGTCGTTTATGACAAATATGGTTCACCCGATGTGCTTGAACTAAAAGAGGTGGACAAACCAACCCCTAAGGAAAATGAAGCGCTGGTAAAGGTTTACGCCACCACAGTAACAGCCGGCGATTGGCGGTTACGAAAGGCCGACCCCTTCCTGGCCCGACTTTTCAATGGGCTGTTTAAACCCAGGCGGGTGAAAATACTGGGCTTTGAGTTAGCCGGAGTAATTGAAGCGGTGGGCAGCAAAGTGAGTACCTTCAAAAACGGAGACGCTGTTTTCGCTTCATGTGGCCTGAGGTTTGGCGGTTATGCCGAGTACACCTGCCTTCCCGCCAACCATTTGATGGCCATGAAGCCGTCGAACATGACGTTTGAAGAAGCTGCCACCGTTCCCGTTGGCGGCTTGACGGCCCTGAGATTTTTGAGGCAGGGCGGCATCAAACCCGGCGACAAAGTATTGATATATGGTGCCTCGGGCAGCGTGGGCACGTTTGGTGTGCAGCTTGCCAGGGCTTTTGGAGCAACGGTGACGGGGGTGTGCAGCACGGCGAACATCCCGCTGGTTGCTCAGCTGGGGGCTGAGTCCATTCTGGATTATACAAAAGACGAACACACAACGACGGCTGAACGCTTCGACATCGTTTTTGATGCGGTTGGAAAAGGTACTAAATCGCAACTTCGGCATTTGCTAAAACCAGCCGGAAAGTACGTTTCGGTAGCCGGCAATGCGAAGGGAAAGGATGATGACCTCACGGCACTGAAAAACCTCATTGAGGCAGGAAAGCTGATCACAGTCATTGATAAACGATACAGCCTGGAACAAATCAGGGAGGCGCACACCTACGTGGAGTCATTTCGAAAAAAGGGAAATGTGGTGATCAATGTGATTGCTAGCGAAGGGCGTGCGGGCTAGAAAAAAGCTCTTTTGACTAAAAAATAGCAGGCAACAGGTTCGTTGTGGAACTGTTGCCTGTAAACTACTCTGGTGAGAATTAAATGTGCGCCCGGTTGTCGGTTACTGTTTACCTATGTACTCTACGTTGTTATCGGGGTCTGAGATTCTCAATGACCTGAGCATCCACCCAATAAGGTTTTCCTACCCAATTAGTACTTCCATCTTCTCTAACCTCCCACTCTCCCCTCGAAAAAAATAGATATTTCCCATCGTGTGTTACCGATGGGGAGCTTTCCTGGAGTTCTGTGTTTATCTTACTACCCATGTTCATTGCAGGTTGCCAGGAACCATCTTTTGCTCGAAAACTGATATAGATATCCGACCCACCATACCCGTCTTCTCTTTCAACGTCCCACATTAAATAGGATTCATCCGGAGCAATGTAAGGATGTGCAATATCTATTCCTGTATTAATTTCAGTACCCATTTTGACCGGTGTTTCTTGTTTGCCGTTTATGAAACCAGAATAATAGATAGAGCCGTTTACCGCACTATCATCCTTTTTATAAACAGCAAAATAATAGGTTCCCCGGGATGAAATCGACATACCATGTGCCTGATCTTTTAAGAATTCACCCAGACTTTTGAGTTCAGACCACCCTGTTGCAGTTCGTTCCCTATACTCCTTTCCAAGGTACATTGTATTGCCATCCTCAGAGAATCCTGGCCATTTTATATCAGTCTCTGTTTCGTTCCCCCATTTCCCATTTTCATATCGAATAACAAAAAATGTGCGTTTTTCATATTTTCCATTTTTCCTTGTGAAATAGTATTCCTTCATGTCTGGAGAATGCTTACCACCTTCAAAAAGTCCTTCTGGAGAAACAATGTCGGGAGCAAAAAGTACAGGAATTAGGCCCGGTGGCTTTTCTCCAAAATAGCGATCTTCCAGGGGCGGTTGGCTGGCATCGTTTTCAATTTTTTCCTGAGCAAGAGCTGTATTGATTGAAATGGAAAATGCCAACATTAGTAATTTCATTGCTTTCATGGTTACTTCCTTTTTTTTTGATGAGTTGTTATTGGGGTCTGAGAATCTCAATGATTTGTGCGTCAATCCAGTAGATATCCGTATTTCGGCCGCTTACCTTTCTATTAAACAAAAGGTATTTGCCGTCAGGGGTAACGGTTGCATAGGCATCCCATTGAGCGGAGTTGACCTTGTCACCCATATTGATAGCAGGACCCCACGAATCATCTTTTTGCCGGAAACTGATGTAAAGGTCAGAGTCTCCATATCCCCCCTCCCGCTCGCTATCCCAAATGAGGTAGCTCTCGTCCGGGGCAATAAATGGATGAGCCGTCTTTTTGCCTGAGTTGACCACTGGCCCCATTCTCGCAGGCTCCTGGCGCTTGCCATCTTTGATGGTCGAAATACGAATCGCATCATTGCTTTTATAGTCATCAAAAACATAGGTGCCCTTTGCGGATGCCGACAGGCGCATAATCCCCCAGTCTTCCCGGTCAAACATGGGCCCAAGGCTTTTGCGCTCCGACCAACCGTCGCCAACACGATCTTTGTACCCTTTGGCCATGTGCATGCGATTGCCATCAGGCGAGAAAACGATTTCACCTTTCCGCTTGAATTCAGTGTATTTCTTCCAGACATTGTTTTCCTGCCGGAAGCCAATAACGGTTGGGTGGAAATTGTCGGGGTTGTAGCTTGTGTATTCACCGAGGTCTCTCGTGAAGTAAAACTCTTTCATACCCGGGGCAAAGACGCCCTCTAGCTCCCAGCCTTTTTTTGAGATGATACCCGGAGCAAATGGTTCTGCCACCATGCCAGGAGGCTTTTGCCCCATATAGGGGCCCTCCATGAGTGGGAAATCAGAGTTGCCTTCCATTTTTTCTTGAGCAAGCCCGGTACTGAGAGAGATCACATTCGCCAATAGGAGCATTTTCGTGATCCGCATTCCCCTCCTATTGTTGATATGTTTGAAATAGTTGAGTAAAATGGTCATAAGTTGAGATTGAGTTTTTGAAGGATTTACATCAAAATTCTTGTGAGAGTTGTTGATGTACACCGTTTAATTTGCCAACTGCTCTATGCATGAATGAACTGCTCAAAGAAGCCATTTAATAGTGGTTTCTTTACGTCAGTAAAACCTTATCAAATGAATTTGAGATCGTTACCCTGTTTTCTCTTAGCATTGATACTTGTGACATCTTGCTCCCAAAGTCCCGTGTTCAAAAGGTACGAGACGGTATTCAAAATAGGCGATCAACAAGGGTGGGCTGCAAAAAGCTGGAATGATGAAGACTGGAAAAGTGGAAGGTTTGTAGTGGATGGCGGTCGGGTTTTCTGGTCCCGAACTAAAATTGACATTTTGAAGGCTCCGGAATCATTGCATCCATACGGTCTTCAGCTACATGCATATGGTGAGTATGAGGTTTTTTGGGATGGCGTTTTGATTGGGAAAAATGGAAACCCCGGTCAAGAAGAACTGCTTGGGCCTGAAGGTAAAATGTGGGCTACTTTTAGCATTCCTACTCACCTGACGGAAGCGGGAGAACATTTATTGGCCTTGCGATCGAGTCTCCATTCTTTCCCAAATCACACAAGAATAGAAGAGTTGGACATCGCTTATTATGATGATTTATTAACCGACAGGCTCATCGAATCTTCCTATATGCATCTGTTTGCAGGAGCCTTTCTCATCGCCGCATTCTATTTTCTTTTTCTGTTTCTGAGTGACAAAAAAGAGTATGCAATGCTAATTTTTAGTATAAGCTGCTTTCTCTTTTTTCTCCTGATATTGGCGGAGTTCATTAAAGCCTATGTGCCCATCCATTACAGTCTGCATGTCGTACGTTTACAGGTCATAGGCATTCTGATGCTCGGTATTTCTTTTTTGATTCCGTTCTATTTTTCCATGCAGTTTCCTTTCCCTAAGCGAAAATTGCTGCTGATCATCTATGCCGGAATTCTATTGTTCATTTTCCTGACAAAATATGATTACTTCGAATTGACGGCCAATAATATGGCTTTAAGCATGTGGCTTTTTTCTTTTGGGATAGCGGTGTTTGGAGGTTACAGAAAAATGAAAGGCGCCCGCCTCGTGCTGCTGGCGCTACTATTATCCGTGCTTATAAGTTTTGTCGCTTCCTTTAACAAAAGCCTGTTCGGAGGCTTCAGTCTTATTCTCCTCAGCATGTTCTATTTGCTTTCTCTCCGAATCAAAGAACAACGGCTGGCTTATGAAACTTCGCTGGTTCAATCCACACGTCTGCGGCTCGAATTACTAAAGAAGAATATTCAACCTCATTTTCTAATGAATACCCTGACCTCATTAATAGATTGGGTGGAAGAATCTCCCAAAAAAGGAGTTTTGTTCATAGAAGCCCTGGCCAAAGAATTTGATTTATTTAATCAGATAGAAGATCAAACACTGATCCCTATTGCTCAAGAAATAGCCCTTTGCCGTGCGCATATTGAGGTTATGACGTACAGGAAAGAGGTCAACTATTTCTGGGAGGAAGAAGGCATAGACCCTGAACAAAAAATACCACCTGCCATTCTTCACACGCTATTGGAAAATGGCATTACGCACAGCTTGCCTCTGGAAGATAATAGCGTCAAATTTAAGTTGGTATTTGAGTCGAACAGTGAGTGCAGGTGTTTTACCTTTTTTACGTTTGCTGCTGGTGCGAGGCAAGCATCGGAAGATAGAGATGAAGGCACAGGGCTGAAATACATCAAGGCTCGATTGACAGAAAGTTATCATTCGAATTGGGATTTTACCTCTGAGCCAACAAATCATGGTTGGAAGAACGTCCTAAAAATATACTCATAAAGGGATGAATGTTTTAATCGTTGAAGATGAGTCAAGAATTGCCAAAAGAATTGAAAGGATGACCCGTGACATTCTTGGCAATGACTTACACTTTCTCACCCATATTAACACACTCCATGAGGCATTGAAATTTATTGAAAATAGCTCATTGGATTTCGTTCTCCTGGATTTGAATCTTAATGGCGAAAGTGGTTTTGACCTCCTGACGACGGCGGTTTCGGAGTCGTTTCATACCATCGTAATTTCAGCCTACCAAGACCAGGCAATTACGGCTTTTGAATATGGAGTGTTAGATTTTGTACCTAAGCCCTTTAACAGAGGTCGGTTGGAGCAAGCTTTCAACCGTGCCATCACCAAAGAAAAAACAGCGGCGAATAAGGTTAGGTTTCTAGCAGTAAAAAAAAGACAAAGGATACAGCTGATTCCCATTGAAGATTTACTTTTTATTAAAGGAGCAGGAGTCTATACGGAACTCTTTCTGACAGACGGAACAAAAGAACTGCATGATAAATCACTCGAAAAGCTGGAACAGCTATTATCGCCTACTTTTGAACGTGTCCACAAATCATACTTACTGAAGGTGTCTGAGGTAAGGGAAATTATTGTGAAGCCTGGCAGCAAATATATGGCCGAGCTTAAAAATGGGGCACTTATCCCTATTGGAAGAACTAAATACAGAGACATAAAGGCGAAGTGGCTTTAAACACCTTGTTGATACGGAAAGAAAACCCCCTAACCAATTCTCCGGCATCTAGTGACATATACCATGGATTGGGGATATTGGAATCTCTTTCAATTTGTTGACAAGAAACCAAGAACAGTGGTATATATTTCTATACATTCAATCGCTGCATGTCAGTGGATCACAACTGGAAATATTTTGTAGTTTCCTGAACCAGATCTCAATACTTCAACACCCAAACGCCTTCTCCAAACGCACTGGCCGATGAGGTAGCGGCTACGGCTTCGTCCCACGTGGGATAATCGCCCACAGACACACGGTGGAATAGCTTGTTGGTGCCGGAAGGGTTAATTATTTTCAAGCTGTTTCCTTCTTTGGCCAGTTTGTTGGCATAGTCCATGGCCAGGTCGCCATCCACACTGCTTGAAACGACCACGTAGAAGCGTCCCGTTGGTGAAGCAACAGTTTCAATTGTTCCGGGTGTTTGCTTGGCGGCTAATTCATCCAGTTTGGCTCTTACCAGCGCCAATTGATCCTTTGCATATTGCTGATCTGGTAAAAGAGAGGCCGCTTCAGCATAAAGGGAATGCGCCGTCTCCCAATTCTCTTCTGCAAATGCCACATCGGCATTTTTTATCAACTCTTCGTATTTAACTTTCTTCTGAGCCTCCAGCTCCTGTCTTTTTTTCTCGGCCTCTTCTTTGGCTATTTGTTCCAAACGAGCCTTTTCTTTTGCCTCTTGTTGAGGCTTATACATAAACAGGTAATACCCGCCCGCCAATACCACCAGCACTAGCGCCAGGATGATAATCACGCCTGCGGTCTTGCTGCTTCCGTTAGAATTCTCAGCCATTGGTCAATAACTTTAAGTTGAAGGTTATACAATGATAAATAAATTGGAGTTAATTCCCCTCATTGTCCTACTGTTGCGTCAGTAAATCACCTTATGCAGCTCTTTTTTCTTATTTTTAAAAGGTTTTTCAACTGTATTTGGCTATTTAAACTTGCTGTTCTGCCATCACTTAAAAAGCATCGGAGCCATTACATACAGGCTTCGTCTCCAGCTTTGGAATTCATGGGCTGTGTTGGGCGACACGTAAAAATGTGTTTTTAGGCCCGCTGCCGTAACTGCCGCAGTGTTTTCTTTAGGATCGCCCCAGGGCCCTCTGCGGGGATTGTCCAACTCCCGGCTACCATAGCTGACAAACAATAGCTTGACATTTTTCTTAAAATCCGGCGATTTCTCCAAATCCTCCATGCTGATGCTGCCACCGCTCAAAAGTCCCACGTAGGAGAACACACCCGGATTAGCCAGCGTAATGGTGCGGGTTTCCATACCGCCCATCGACAAGCCAGCCATGGCACGGTGGGCCGGATCGGCCTGGGTAAGGTAATTGGCATCCACATAAGGGATTAGCTCATCCAGCAATACGGTTTGGAAGGGCGTGATATCGAAGCTGCTCAACTGTCCGAACTTTACCTCGTTCGTCATCCCGTAGGTCATCACAATCAGGAAGGGCTGCGTTTTTCCGGCGGCAATCAGATTGTCCATGATGAGGTTGGCGTGGCCCTGGTTGCTCCAGGCGGTTTCGTCCTCTCCCCAACCGTGTTGCAGGTAGAGGACAGGGTATTTTTTAGATCGGTCCTTTCCGTAGCCCGGAGGCGTATACACAAAGGCCCTTCTGGAGGTTTGGGTACTTTTGGAAGGGAAAAGAATTTGCTCCACCTTGCCGTGCGGAACGTCCTTCAAGGCATAGATGTCCTGGTCGGCAGCGGGAATTTCAATCCCACTTTCCCACCTCACTGACCCATAGAAATTCAGTGTGCCGGGGTCGTTAAATGTGCCGCCGTCTACATTAAGATGATAGTAATGAAAGCCTTCGTCGAGAGGTCCCTCGGTAGTGCCCTCCCATATGCCGTCTGCTCCTTTGGTAAGAGCGGTTCCCCCTCTTCCACCAAGGCCGAGGCTTACGTGCACCTTCTGAGCGTCGGGTGCTTCAATACGAAACCGTACATAGCCCTGAGAGTTGACTTGCGGATACTCTTTTCCGGGCTGATTGAGAACTGAGGGCTTGAAATCCTCTTTTACCGGAGGTGGGTTCTCACTTTGTGCAGATGCCAGTGTGCTGGCAAATGCCAGGAGCAGCGAAAGAATGAGTCTTGATTTTTTCATGGCTAGTTTAATAGGTTTTTAGGTGTGTAGAAGCGCTTTCATGCCCCTTCAATAATGAAATTAGTGATTTAAATCATCATTTCTTAATAATAATTGTTGATTTGACACTTTTAATTTCAAGTGTTGGCTAGTCGCTGGAATGGTCACTCACTATTGCTCACGTGGTGGGTGTTAGCTACCTGGAATTGCGCTTTGATTCTTGCTTGTAATTCATGTAAACGTTAAATGCCCATAGCACCCAGGTAAGGCTGACGAGGAAATACCCGGTATTGGAGATGGCCTCAAGTGTGTAATAGTCTCTATATCCCACAAGAAAGAGGATGGTGCTTATGAGCAATGGGATACTTGCGATGAACCCAAAAACCTGAATCCATTTCCTAAATGCTGCATAGGAGGCAATCAGCAACAAAGAGGGGAAATATAAAAAATTGGAGCTGATGGTAATGCGGTAAAAGCCCTGGTAGTCTTCCACTGAGGCCACATCCGTGATCTCAAACAGACTCATGAATGAAATTCCAAAAGAAATTGCCTGGGCTGTAAAACCAGCTGCTGCCAGAATTTGTCCCTCTTCTTCTGCCTTCATGGCAATCACTGTGAGGCCAATCAACAAAAACGCTCCTGACAATTGAATGATAATAACAGTGTTTTCGGGGTAAACAGGAAACTCTCCGCTAAAATCTGGAGGGTGAAAAATGGCTGAAAACATTTGCAACAGAAACGCCCCGGTAAAGCCAGTGATCATTGTCAGGGTAATGAGCCATTCGTTTCGTTCTGTCACAGACTTTTCCATCAATAAATATAGAAAAGTTCATGGGTCAATTTCAAGACCTTTGGTAAGGTGCGGCGCCCTCTACCCTCTTTCAATTGCGGGATGCCATCAGTGGCTCCATTACCTCTCGGTACTGCTCCTCATAAAATAACAAAGGCGCTTTGAGTTTCTTTATAGCCGCTTCCAAGTTGGTGAAGTTAGACTGTGGGATATGTACCGGTATTTTGTACAGCCTGGGATCGTTTTTCTCAAATGGGCATTTCACCTTCGATTGATACAAGTAAGGGATTAACGTGGTGTTGCAGTTGAGGGCCAGCCGGTCGACCGTGTACTTCTCTAAAAGGTCGGTCAAAGTCAAATTGATCTTCTCAAAAAACTCAATTGTTTCAGCCAACCTCACTCTCGAACCAGCCCGGGATTTCCCTTTCTTTTTCAGGTACTTGATCTGACTGAAGCCCTGCTTCTTGCGGGTCATGTAGGCCCCAAACGATGTGTGATACATGTTCTCCCCACCACGCATCAGGCTGATGGTGGCATAGCCCGACTCCATACTTATGTACAGCACCCGGGCCTCGCTTGTAATGATGGACAGGTCGTCGTTCAGCACAAGATGAAGTGGCAGTCGGATGCTACCCACTGGGTTCAGGTCAGCATCCTTTAATACGATAGCGTGTTTTTTGAAATGATACTCATGTGCCGGAAAATGCTGCCTCACGAGCGTGCAGAGCTGCCCGATGGGTAAGTGGAACAAGTTGGCACTAAGTTGATTTATCAATGGAAGTAGCTGGTAATAATGAGTTTTATATCAATTACTTAAAAACTTCAAATGATCAAGCATCCGCTCTTTGATTATGTTCACTATTCGCTTATTGATGGCGTTGCTCATGGCGCTGTAACGCTCATATTCCTGTAAGGTAAACTGGCCAATAATCACTCCCCGTAGTTCGCTTCTCAGCGCATGGTCTTGTTCAAAGCATGAGTTTACGTAATGGAGCTTCTTTTCCGTGTTTAACAAGGAAAAATCAGGCTTCTTGGTGGCAATATACCGCTTCGTGCAGGCGATGAGCAAATCATGCTTCATTTTGATAACTGGTCTTACTACAGTATTTTGAAACGCTTCTTCCTCACTGGTTTCAGAGGTCACTTTTGCCTTCGGTATCGCTGGTCTTTTTGTCATGCATCGAAAAACAAGAAATCGCTTCTACTTGTTCATAACTGCCATAGAATAAGCGGGAGCGTCTATAACATCACCTGACAGTTACATGAATGCATTTCGTTTGACTTTCAAGGAGTACATAACACTTGCCTTCCTCCTGTAGCTTGATTAATTCACGCAATAATAGATTTCGCAGGCGGTAGGAATAAACTGGTGTGCTATTGCCTCTCTCAAAAAAGCGTGTTTGGGCAATGTCAAAAGTTCGGCCATAATAATGGGACGAGTTATTGGCCGTGGCGTTGAGGTTGTTTTTGCGTAGCGATTTTTGGTCCTCGACGGTTCGCAATATGGAGGTGACGGAAAACCGATACTCTGTCATTTCCAGTTCTTCGAGTCGGTCGCAAAACCTTTCACCTATAAGGTTTAGAAACTCTGCAGCGGATGGCTGCAGGTAAGGTAATGAGTTTGTTAAATGGGGAATTTCATAGTACTTGTTGTCGGTTATTTCATGGAGTTTGTAACGGCTACCAAACGCTTTAGCGTCTGATTTATGTTCGGCTTTTGATGCCAAAGGCTTTGTCAGGCCTTTTGCTTTTGCTACTTCAAGGTGATAATCGTTGATGTAACGGTGTACTGCCCTATTTTCTTCTTTTGAAAGCACCGCAACGGGCACCATGTCTTCAGTTTTACCTTTTGATACCGGGTAAAGCACCTTGAATAGCAGCAACATAGTACCTATTACTGCTCCCGTTGCTACAAGGATTTTACGAATACTATACCTCACTCCTTTTTGACCGGCGTCAGGGTTGCCTCGGGAAGGAGACGGAAAATTCCCATTTCTATTCATTTCCAGACCACTGTTAATGCTGCGAAGTGAATAATATAACTCGACTTTTCATTGAAATGGAGCATATTTAAATCTCTCCCGGTGGCTGCCTTCACTCGTGTAGAAAATGGGACGGTATAAAAAGATCGGATCTGAATGATCAATAGAAATTGGCTATCTTGACCAACTTTCCCGGATGCAAAATAACAATTGTTCTTCCTTTAGTTTCAATGATTTGTTCTTCTTTAAAATCACGGAGTAACCGGACAAGAGTTTCAATAGCTGTTCCCACAATGTTAGCCAAATCTTCCCGCAAAATAGTGATCTCAACTGGGCCATCCTGGGAATCGTCGCCTCTATATTTTTCCTTCAACATCAATAATGAGAGAGCCAGCCTTTCTCTAACCGTCTTTTGGGCGAAGACCGTTGTACTATGTATGAATACAGTAAATTCATGGCTCAAACTTTTAAGCAACTTTTGGCTGAGTTGTTTGGATCGGTCTATAAGCATCAAAAAAACATCTTTTGGAATAAACGCTAAAGTCGAATCCTCAAGAGTTTCTGCAAAATCAGGATAGGGCTCCTCACTTAGCAAAGAGTGGTATCCCAATGCCTCGCCACTGTTACAGATGTAAAAAATGTGCTGTTTTCCATCATCCCCAGTGGTGTATTTTTTCACCTTGCCCTTATTGAGTAAATAGACTCCTGTTGGCGTCATACCGGCTCTGAAAATGACCTGTCCTTTTTTGTATATATGGCTAATCATTTTTGATTCAAGCAATACTTTTTCTTCCGCAGACAGGCCCTCGATAAGAAAGTCGCCACCAAGGTGATATTTGTTATAAATGATTTCTCTATACATACTTTTCACAGGAAAACACAAAAATAGCCCAGGTTGCCTGTTGCTACAAAAATTGACATAAATCAATTTTTGACCACTAACTCACTCAATGAAAAAGTTAAAACTAAGCCTGAAGTTTGCACTGACTAAAAACCAGTAGTGGATCAGAAACCTTATGAACTACCCGCAGCAAGCGGACGAGGGCGTCACGTTGGGTTTGGGTCGCAAATCAAGGATCGGGGAATTTGATCACAATATGACTAAATAATGCCAAAAATACAGACAGAAGCCATACTGGAATGTCCCTCATGTCATTCAAAATATCGGGTACAAATGCCTCAAAGAGGCAAGCATCTTAATAGCCGGTGCGTTTTCTGTGGAGAAGTATACTCCATAAAGAGTGAAGATGAATGCTGTGTTTATTGTCAATACAGCAACCTGTTATGCCCTGCAAAACAAAAAATAAACTCGAAAAATAAATGAATACACCAAAAGAGCTACCTCACCCTAAAGCGCATGGAGAAAGCCTGAATGGGTGAATAAAGATTCGTACAGGGAGAGTGGATGTAACACAACCTTCAGAGGCGACACATTACAAATTATTAATCGAAGTACAAACGATGGTCATTGATTCACTAAAGCTAAATGCTAATGTTGCTGATAGCGAATTTGACAAAATTTATCCTTATTCGGTTCGTCAGAAGTCAAAAGTTCACTGGACTCCCGTGAAAGTTGCAGAGGCGGCAGCAAGCCTTTTGGTAGACAGGCCGGGTATTAAAGTTCTGGATATCGGATCAGGTGCAGGTAAGTTTTGTCTGGTGGGGGCTGTCGTAACCAACGGAATATTTACGGGTATCGAGCAGCGAAAATACCTTGTTGATGTTTCCAATTCGCTATTTAATAATTATGGATTATCTAACGCCCAGGCAATCCATGCCAATATTCTTTCTGTTGATTTCAAGCAGTATGATGCTTTTTATTTCTACAATCCTTTTATGGAAAATCTATGCATTCACCAGCGCATTGACGATACGGTAAGACTATCAGTGGACCATTATAAAAGATACTTAAGATATATACATCATCAACTTACAGAATTACCACTTGGAACAAAGGTAGTTACTTACTGTTCCAACGGAATGAAAATTCCTTTAAGCTACCGAAAAGAGAGAACATACATGGACGGGTCACTGGATTTATGGATCAAAAATAGCCCTCATGATAACCATTGAAGAATTAGTAACCCTGGGTGTGAAAAAATTAAGAAAATTTGGCTACACCCATGTAAACGAACAAAACATTCTCACAGATGAAGTATACCGGGTCTTCTTTGAAAAGATATTAAAAGAACGGCTTGAAAAAAATAAGGAAGAGCAAGAAGACATAAGTCATCTCCTGGAGAAAATAACTTTTAATTCCAGCAACATTTCACCTCCATAGTCGAAGGAAAAGCCACCATACATTTCTCGTGATTCAAGTACTACAAAACGCTGCCTGATAAGCAGAGCGAGGATCAGCACAATTGATATGCAAAAAAGAATGACATGAAAATTATCGATAAAATAAAAACACGTCTTGGTCCCCTGGGTGATCATGCTCATTATGCACATGGCTATTTCACATATCCAAAACTGGAAGGTGATATAAGTAACAAAATGACCTTCAATGGACAAGAAAAATTAGTCTGGAGCCTCAACAATTACTTAGGATTGGCGAATCATCCTGAAGTAAGAAAAGCAGACAGTGAAGGCGCCAGATTGTATGGACTTGCCTACCCTATGGGCGCACGCATGATGAGTGGAAACAGTAAACTGCATGAAGAGTTTGAAAAACAAGTAGCAGCTTATGTCCGGAAAGAAGATGCCTTTTTATTGAATTATGGTTATCAGGGTATGCTATCTATCATCGATAGCCTGGTTGATCGTCATGATATAATTGTATATGATGCGGAATCACACGCTTGCATTATTGATGGTATGAGATTACATCTCGGAAAGCGATTTGTTTTTAAACACAATGATGTTGACGATTGTCGAAAGCAACTAGTTCGAGCGCAAAACATCGTTGAACAAACAGGAGGCGCTATACTACTCATCACTGAGGGAGTATTTGGAATGCGTGGCGACCAGGGTAAACTGAAAGAAATTACCGATCTAAAAGAACAGTTTGATTTTACGTTATTGGTTGATGATGCGCATGGAATAGGGTGCATGGGTAAAACCGGAGCTGGAACAGGTGAGGAACAGGGCGTTCAGGATAAGATAGATTTCTATTTTGCGACTTTTGCAAAATCATTTGCTGGTATCGGGGCCTTTGTGGCAAGTACTAAAGAAGCCATTCTCTTCTTAAAATATAATATGCGTTCGCAGATTTATGCAAAGGCACTGCCAATGCCTATGGTATATGGTGCATTGAAGCGACTTGATCTAATACTGACTCAACCTGAATTACGAGATAAACTTTGGCAAGTCACACATGCATTACAAGAGGGCTTAACGAGCGCCGGTTTTGATATCGGGAATACAAACTCACCAGTGACCCCTGTGTATCTGAATGGAAGCATAGCTGAAGCAACTGCACTGGTAAGTGATCTTCGTGAAAATCACCAATTGTTCTGTTCTATGGTGGTTTACCCAGTGGTACCTAAAGGAATGATCATTTTAAGACTTATTCCTACGGCTGTTCACACCTTAGAAGATGTAAAAAAGACCATTGGAGTATTTAAGGAAATCAGAGCGAATCTTATTTCAGGTAAGTACAAATAGAGATGGATGAGGTATCAGTCTTACAAGTTACATGCCATGAAGACAATTTACTCATGGTAAAAACAGCTCATTGGGGTAAGATGACCCGAAGATACGCCGGTACAACTGTTTACCTCATCGGGCAATTAACTGAACAAACTATATGGTGTAAATAAGTAAAAAATTTCAATAAATTCCCAGAGAATTTAGAACATGTCCGAGTTGTGGTCGCCCTATGGGTATTCATTCGGAAATGAATTATATACAACCCGTTACAATTGTCTATGATTTTATTGCTAGTTATTCTAGTGCCTTTAGTAGGTGTTTTGGCTGTTCCGGTCAAAGCTTCCAATAGAATGCTTTACTACTTGATATTATCGTCTTTGGCGTTAATAAACATCACCCTGTTATCATTCCATATTGCTACGAATGAAGTGCTCCATATCTATGGTTTTATTTATTTCTTCCTGGACAAGTTTAGTTGGTTTTTTGCGCTCCTCATTAATGTAATGTGGTTAATTACAACAATATATTCGTACTCTTTCACGGCCTATCATTTTCAAGATAAAACGAAAAAGTTTTTCATCTTTTTCAATATTGTTGTGAGTGTGTTGCTTGCGAACGTGTTAGCTGGAAATGCACCCACTATGTTTCTATTCTATATTTTGGGAGTCCCCCTAACCTATCCACTAATTACCATACGAGCAAATACGAAAGAAATAGGCCGGTATTATGTATTGAACATTTTGCTACCTGCATTTTTAATGTTCTTACCAGCTATCTTCATCGTGTATGAAATTACAGGAGAATTTAATTTTTTTGAAGAACCTAATACTGCACTGCAAGACTATCCGGTAATAGCTGCTGTATGTTTGGTTCTATTCGTTTTAGGGATTTCTAAGAATTCTGTAATTCCATTTCATACCTGGCTACCTAAAACAATGATAGCACCCGCACCTGTTAGCGCATTCATTCATTCTATCGCTGCGGTTAAGTCAGGAGCTATAGTTTTAACAAAAACAGCGGTCTACATTTATGGACTTGAATTTCTTCAAACACTTACATCTAATTTCTGGACGGGCGGATGGCTAATATATTTATGCGGTATAACGGCTGTTTACACTTCCTTTAAAGCTTTAAGGGCAAATGACTTAAAAGTGCGCTTTTCCTATTCAACAATTGGGCAAATATCCTACATTCTCATCGCAATACTAATTGCTACACCTACAGCAATTGTTGCGGCTATGCTTCATATCATAACCCACTCTATCGCTAAATCAGGATTATTTTATGTTGCTGGTACTTACAATAGCTTGTACAAGACTTTAATGACCAATGATATAGCAAAAATAGCTCCTCATACAAAGTGGTTGGCAGTTGCAGTCGCTATATTTGGGGCCTCCATAACGGGATTTCCTTTTTTAGCCGGATTCCATAGCAAAGATATGATGCTGTTAGAAGAGCTTCATACCGGGCATTATGCAGCAGCAGGTTTTCTTCTTTTTGGGAGCATCGTCAACGTTTTATATATCTGGCCCATTGTAAAAAGTGCTTTTTTCTACAAAGAAAAGCTGCCAATAGAAACACACCCCATACCAATTGGAATGAAGGTTGCAATTATTATTTGCTCAGTAATAACTGTATCATTTTCAGCCTACAGCTTTTACATTATTGATTACTTCAAAATTTGACAAATAAACAGGATTAGCATTGCCATCACTACTTCGGCATTGAATCCTTTACCACCGGTCATCTCAGAAACCAAGAAGAAAGCCCTGGTAAATTGGCAGCAGAGAGGTAAGTCTGTCTTTGATACCTGTGTGAATTATGATAAGGGGAAATCTCCTGTCACAGAGGGGGCTCTTAAGCATACCTGAGTAATTGATTTGTAAGAATCGATTGATAGACAGAATTGGATATGTGCCTCATCAAAGAGAACTCGGATTAAGCCGCCAGGAATCTGGTTCTCTCCCCGGTAAAAGTCACCGTTAGCTCATGCATGGCCCTGGTGCATGCCACATACAACAGGTTACGATCCGATTCTGACTGATAGTGTTCAGCCGAAGCAAAGGGCACAATCACTTCGTCAAATTCCAGCCCTTTGGCCAGAGGAATAGTGGCAATCACCACACCTTCTTTAAAATGGGTGCTCTCCTCTGTGAGTAAATACACATTGGAACCTTCGAGCAGTGAATGGACTTTTTTGGCTTGCGTCGGCGTTTTACACAAGATGGCCAGCATCTGGTGATTGGAATGGCTGAATTGTTCTACCAATCGCCGGAGCTCTTCGTCTTCCTCATCTGTTGTGTGAAAACCCTTCACTTCCGGCACCAGCCCATGCCGCTCCATGGCTATCAGTTCCGGATTGGCTTTGATATGGAGTGCGAAGTGGGTAATCTCCCACGTGGAGCGGTAGCTCTGGTGGAGTTTCACTATGTCAGCCTGAGGAAAAACCTTTTCAATATCCGTCGCCGAAGAACTGTAAAGATTCACCGCCTGGCTGGTGTCTCCCAGGATGGTCTTTTTCGCAGGGAACAGCCTCAACAAGACCGCATACTGAATCGGTGTATAGTCCTGCATTTCATCCACCACCAGGTGTTTCACGTGATGGTAAGGCTCCATGCCCTCCAGCCTGATCTTGCAATAAATCAGGGGAAACACGTCGGCATATTCCAGCACATTGCCCGGCATTTCGAACAGGTCGTCCCGGTGGAGCCACTGGTAAAAACCTCGGTAGAGTTCCAGTACGGTCGCTCGTTCCGAAGCGCCCACCAGCGCCTCCCGAATCTGCGATTTTTCAGCCCCCGACAACTTGCGACCCAGGGCAGTGCGCACATACTGCTGCACTTCACTGGCGACCTCAGGCATGCGGTTCAGCAGGGGTAGCCGTTGAAGTGCTCTAAACTTTTCCTGCACAAAGGCGGCCGGCACGGTCACACGCCCTACCTGTATAGTGGCCGCCGAAAACCAGTGGTTCTCCAGGTGTACAAAGTATCGGTTCAAGTCCCGGACAAAATCGGCGGTCGATTTGAATTGCAAACGCTCAAGAAACGATGGATCCTGAGCATTGATAGTAGTGAAAACCTGTTGCAGGAATGTCTGAAAGCGGAATCTGTTGTCCAGCAGGTCTCCGGCCAGCTCCTCCATCCCAATCTCGGGGATATTGGCCTCGCCCAGCTCCGGCAACACATTGGAAATATAATCAGCAAACACCTTGTTGGGCGAAATGATGAGGATGTCGGAAGACCTGATCTCGTCTTTGAAGCGGTACAACAAAAAGGCAATCCGGTGGATGGCGATGGATGTTTTGCCAGATCCTGCCACTCCCTGAATGATGAGCACCGGCGACGTTTCGTTGCGGATGATGGCATTTTGATCACGCTGGATGGTGGCTACAATGTTCTTCATCTTGTCGTCCGACGACAGCCTCAGTTCCTTTTGCAGCACGTCGTCCTGGATATTGACCGAATTCTCAATCATGTATTCCATCCTGCCCTGGCGAATTCGGTATTGCCGCCTCAGTTCAATACGGCCGTTCACCTTGCCCGCTGGAGTTTGGTACCAGGCTTCACCCAGCTCAAAGTCGTAAAACATGGACGACACGGGGGCACGCCAGTCGTAGATAGGATAAGCGCTCGAGTCCTGAGGAATGAACGAGTGCACGCCTATGTAAATCGGCAGGCACTTCGGCAAACTACCGATGGCCCCTTCACGAGTAAAGTCAATCCGTCCGAAATAAGGCGACTCGCTGAGCTTGGTGATTTTGCGTCTGGCTTCAATGCCCACCTGCCCCTGAAAGGCAAAGCGCTTATGCGATTGTCCGGCAGAGACGAGGTCTGCTTCATCCATACCCGAGCGCTGGTCGTAGAGGTAGCGTTGCTCCTCCCGGAATTCTTTGGAGAACCGTTTGGTTTCGCTGTTAATCTCCCGGAGTGCCCACTCCAGTTGCTGCAAAATGAGGTCGAGGTAGCTTCGCTCCTCTTCTTCGGTCACATGAATGGCCTTTGGATTTGTCGATTCAGATGGTGCTATGGCGATGATATTTTGGTGAAAAGGGTTCCAATATATCCACCGTTTTCCATTCAGCCATGGCTAAAAAAATAAATCCAAACTAAAGTCAAATCGTGGCACTTTTCGAAAAAGCATTCCGTTATACTCACGGCAAGCGGATAGGTTTTTGTCTCCCATTAGCACAATTTCCCTCTGAAAATCGACTTGAAGCCAGTTAACTCACGATCACCTTATCGTGTGCGACGCTTTCGTAAAAATGATGGATGTCGAACATTTGCTGGGCACCAAACTTTTGCCCTGCCTGGCTAAAAGCGTATAAACTCAATGCCACAAAGAAGAGCCCCGGAATGCTCCACAAAATCGACGCATCCCTACCCAAACTCCAGAGGCTGGCGCCCCACATGCCGAGGAAAAGTGCCAGGATACCAATGGCCACGTAGCCGAAAAAGAAAAATGCCCAAATAGTTGGATTGGGGCCGTACAAGCCTCTTACTGTGACGTCGCTCCCCTCCTGATCAAATGACAGATGCAGTTGTGGGGACCAAATGTGCCGTTGGCCAGGGTTAATCTTGATATACAGATGATCAGGAAAGTGTGTGAAAGTGAATTGTTTGTTCTGCTCCAGCGCAGCACAAATAGTACTCTCCAGCTCGTGTTTCTGGACGGCTTCAACACGGTGCTTGAATCGGGGTCTTATCCTAAAACTTGACATAAAGGAAAGTTAAGTGGTAATCCCAATGCCCGCAATGACTTCTGTCAGTTGGAGAGCTCAATACTCCACCACCACCTCGTCGATAAACAAATGCGAGGGATTGCCGGCACTTTCGTGAGAAGGTGGCAGCCTGCCTCCAGTTTTGGCCTTTACCTTTACGTAGCGGGCCTTTACGTTGACCGCCGCCCCTAAAAACTGTACTTCAGCAGCACTCATCTCTTTCGGAACGGTGTTTTTGACAGCGGTGAGCGGAGTGAATATCTTCCCGTCGTTGCTCGTTTCGAAGGTTACCGATTCGGGATACACAATCCAGGGGCTCACGTCCTGCAACACATGCACCGCCACCCGTTTGATTGGGCGCTCAGTTTTGAGGTCGACCACTGCTTCAAAGTCCTGGTCGTAGTAGCTCTGCCACTGCCCTGCTTTCCAATTTTCCGTCCCAATGATGCCATCTATCAATGCTCCATTTCCTCCAGCAGTGTACATGGGATATACCTCACTGAGTACCTCGATGGTTTTGTCGTTGGGGAGCAGGTAGAACTGCTGCGCCACGGTAGGCGAGTTCACAGCCCCTCGCTTGACATAAGCTTCCACTTTTGCTGTCTCTTTCACCCAAAAGGGCGTTGTGTATTTTTTAAGTCGGCTGCCATTGAGCGAATAGAAAATTTCCGCTCCTTCAGTCATCGACATGATATCTACCTGAAGCGAATCCTGGAATTTGAAGTTGTCCATATTGAAATAGGGTACCGCCACAAAATCGCCTTCAGCAATGGCCGTGTATGGCATCTGCCCCTCCAATGTGCCTAATTGCTTGTTGGGTTTGTCGGTCATTTCAAATGTGAGGTTACCGCCGTTGGCCAGGTCTTCATGATTGAAGTATGTCTGGCTCCTTGCTTTACCGTTCAGTGTTATCTTATTGATATAGATGTTTTTATCAGACACCAAAGGAGCACTTACGGTAAAGGTCTTACCATTTTCCAGGTGGATTTTCACTTCGTTGAACAAAGGTGTTCCTATCGCATAAACCCCACTACCGGGTGTGACCGGGTAAAAACCCATGGCACTGAAGACAAACCAGGCCGACATCTGCCCACAGTCTTCGTTGCCAATCAGTCCGTCGGGCTGGTTGGGATAAAATTCCGTGCTGATCTGATGCACCAGCTCCTGCGTACGCCAGGGTTTTCCCACGTAGTCGAACAGGTAGGCCATGTGATGGCTGGGTTCATTACCGTGGGCATACTGGCCAATAAGTCCCGTTACGTCGCTTTGGTCACGGCCACTGAGCCCTTCGCTGGTGGTGAACAATTCCTCCAGCTTCTCGGCCGTCTTCTCTTTTCCCCCATAGAGTTTTATTAACCCGCTTAAGTCTTGCTGGGCCGTAAACGAATAGTGCCAGGCATTGCCCTCGGTATAGAAGTTATTGACTTCACTGGCTTGAAATGGTGCGTACCAAAAGCCCTGCACTTTGCCCCTGATGAACCGGTTGTTGTAGTCAAAAAGGTTCTTGTAGTTTTGGGCACGCAGCAGGTAGGTCTCGCTGATGTCCTTTTTACCCAGCCAGTTGGCCATCTGAGCAATGCACCAATCGTCGTAGGCGTATTCCACTGTTTTGGAAGCACTTTCATGATCGACATCGTTGCTTACATAGCCCTGCCGGATGTACTGCCTGTGGCCAAACCTGTCGCTTTCGGCGTAGTCGGTCATGGCGGCCAAAGCCAGGCCAGCGTCAAATCCTCTAATACCTTTCTGGTAGGCATCGGCAATCACTGGAACCGAGTGATAACCGATCATGCAAAACGTTTCGTTGCCACTCAGCTCCCATACAGGAAGCATGCCGCCCTGCTGGTATTGCGTGAGGAACGTATTGATCCAATCGGTAGTGCGGGTACGATTGATGATGGTGTGCAGCGGGTGCAAGGCCCGGTGAGTGTCCCAGAGGGAAAAAACGCTGTAATAGGTACCCTTTTCTATTGTGTGTACTTTCAAATCGGTGCCACGGTAGTCGCCGTTCACGTCGGTGTAGGTATTGGGGCTGAGGCTGGCATGGTACAAAGCGGTATAAAAGGCAACTTGCTGGTCGTGGGTGCCACCTTTTATGTCAATTTTGCTCAGCTCCCTGTTCCAGGCAGTATGCGCCGCTTTTTTCACTCCTTCAAAATCAAACCCAGGTATTTCTGCATCGAGGTTGAGTAAGGCATTTTCCATGCTCACTCCCGAAATGCCAATCTTCATCGCCAGCTTTTTGTCCGATTTCAAATCGAAACTGAAATAAGATTTGACGTTCAATCCGTCGGCAGTTTTTAGCCCGCTTGTCAAGGTGTCGTTGAGGGCAATGCCGTAGTTTTTGATTGGCTTGTCGAATTTGATATGAAAATACACCACCTGATTCTCGGCCCAGCTTTTGCTGCGGCGCATGCCTCTGACTTCATAGTCGTTGACGATCTCCATTGACGATTCCAGCACCACATCCCGGTGCTTGAGATCCAATAAAATTTTGCCCTCGCCGGCTTTCTCAAACGTGTACTCATGCATTCCCGACCGTGTGGTTGTGGTCAGACGTGCCAAAATGTTGTGTTTTTTCAGCAAAACCTCATAATACCCCGGTTCGGCTTTTTCCTCGCTGTGGGAAAATGGTGAGCGATACTCGCTGTTGTTCCAATGAACGTCGCCTGTAAAAGGCATAACGAGTATGTCGCAATAGTCGGGAATGCCAGTGCCACTCAGGTGAGTGTGCGAAAAGCCGTACATCAGCGAGTCGGAATAGTGATAGCCGCCACATCCATCCCATCCTTCAAGTCTGGTATCGGGGCTGAGCTGCACCATACCAAAGGGCATGCTGGCGCCGGGATAAGTATGTCCGTGGCCGCCCGTGCCTATGAAGGGATTGACCAGGGAGGCATTGTTGGTTTGGGCCGCTAAGCTGGCCACCTGTGCAAAAAGAAGAAAGGCTATAAAAGATAATTTGTGGTGCATTAGGTGATGCTCTTCAAGGGTAAAATCAGGGGTGTAAAGGTAAGGAATTGCGTGGGAAAAGTAGTTTGTCACTTGTTGCTACTCCACGATGGTGATGAGGTTATCACATGCAATCTGAAAACGCTCTTCGCAATAATTTCTAAGCCACCTTCGATTCCGAATACAAATCATAGGCCGCTATTAGCGATTCGTTGCTGCTTGCGCCGGGATATCTTTCGTAGGTCTGTATTTTCTCCCGGGCCTCGGCATATACTGGCAGATACTTCGAGTCCAGTTCGTCCCAAATGATGAGCATATAGGTATAACTCAGCTTGCTGTTGCGGCCGGCTTCCAACCAATCGTTAAAAACTTGTTCGTCAAGTGTTGTAGGGAAATCTGAGCCGTGAAACATAGAGGAAGGAGAATGGTTTGTGTGAATTTTCACGCAAGTTAAGGAGCCACTCTGGTTCACCAAAACAGCCCCTTCTTTTAAACCGTACGCTACACTGCCTGAAGCTTTTCCCAGGGGCCAGTGATAGCGACTGTTTCGCCATTTTCCTGGATATTGACAAAGAGCGTTTTGCCTGAAGGTGAAAAAACGGCACCGGTCAGTTCAGATTTTGAGCTCCGGTTCACGGCAAACTGGCGCAGCTCTCCATCTTTGCTGATGAGGTGCATGCGGTTGAGCTCACCGTTGTCTTCGCAAACTAAAACTTCTCCCCAGGGAGCAATGGTCACATTGTCGCACATGTGCAGCACCGTTTTGTCTTCTGATTCAGCGAACAACACGAGCTCCTCTTTTTCAATGTCATATCGGAATATTTGCCCAAAATTTTTGGGGCCACCATTGGTGCAGGCAAAGTAGATTTGCCCGTCGGCATGCCACATGCCCTCACCCCGGGCAAAACAGGCCGCTCCCGCTTCAAATCCTCTGATCCTGAGGTCGTCGAGCGGAGAATCTACTTCGTCCACATCCTGCCATACCACAGGGTAACCTACCCCCTGCTCTACACCTCGCTCCTTCCAGTTTCTGGTGTCTAGTTTGGGTCGATTACCTACCGCCAACGCCTGAAGCTTTCCTCCCTTATGCAGGTCTTCGGGGTTTTCGGGAATAAAACGATAGATAAGGCTATCCGATGCATCTTCGGTTTGATAAATGATACCCGTTTGCGGATCTACCGCTACGGCTTCGTGGTTGAAACGGCCCATGGCTTTAATAGGTCGTGGTTCAACCAGCCCGGGAGCATCAGCAGGTATATCAAACACATAGCCATGGTCTTTTTCGATGTTTTCGCCATCGGCCCTGGTGGTGTCCTCCTCACAGGTAAGCCAGCTATTCCATGGGGTGACTCCCCCCGCACAGTTGCGGTAGGTGCCTGCAAGGCTCATGAATTCTTCAACTACCACTTCCTTTTCTTCATCGTAGATCAATGTGGTTGTGCCACCAAGCCCGGGAAGCTCGCCTTTTCCTGCATCATAAAGTTTTGAGCTATCAATCGTGCCCAACAACTCTCTTTCAACTCCAAAAGGACTGTTTTCCAACGGGGCAGGGCTGTTTTCATGGTTGCGGATAATGACAACTTTGCCATCAGCTCGTGTAAATGCGCCCATCCCATCGGCCCTGCCGGGAACCCGAAGGCCGTCGTTCATTGTTTTGCCCGCTTTGGAAATGACTTTGTAGGAGAAGCCTTCCGGCAAATCCAGGTATTTCTCCGGGTCGGCTTTTAATGGCAAAACGGTTGATTCGGTGGTGTCCCGCCCCTTTTGCACGCATCTGGACAAGGACAAAAAACCAAGAGATACTACTGAGGTTTGGTAAAGGAAAGTGCGGCGTTTCACTGGCTTGAGAGTTTAGTTAAAGGTTATAAAGTTAATAGGATTTGTTCCCGAAGGGTATTTAAACATTTGCATTATGGCAGATCGCATGTTGATGAATTTGTCAACACAGGATTGCATCGCTGATACCTGCCATCAACAAAAATAATCTCAAAATCTTTGCCAGGGCTCAGCGACTTCAGGTAATAGTCGGTAGTGATCACCTGCGCTCCAGACCGAGTGGCTGCTTCAAACCTGGTCTTGTCTCCAGTACGTGCCTCCCTGGTGTCGGCATCTGACCGGGTGCGAACCATAAATCCCTGTTTCACCCGTTCTGTTATCTCTTTTTCCTGCCCGATGGGGTCATTCATGATGAAAAAAGCAGCGTGTGGGTTGGCGAGGTCGGTATTCGAAAACATGGGTCGTGTATAGGCTTGATCACCTTCCAGGTACAGGTCTGTCAGCTCCTTTCCGGCATCAAATACGAAAAGTATCTTTCCTCTCACCTTCGCCAGGTCGGGCCATCCTTTGTCAATAATTGCTTTTCGTAACGTTGCTTGCTTCCCTTTAACCTGTTTCGGGGTAACTAGTTCGCTGTCATTAAAAACCTCAAGAATCTCCCCATCCAGGGCATCCAGTACTTTTCTGTCAAAAGGTAGGACTTCTGCAAAACCAGGCCTCTCCAGCCCTGTGGTCTTTGGATTGATGGTAATGATGATGGGCAAGTGATCGCTGTGAGCTCTTGACCATTCACGGATATCAGACAGACATCCCATGAAAGTGGCGCAATGACTCCTGAAGTCGATGTCAGGCACATGAAGTACTTTGAAACCCGGCTTGTTCATGGCCTCCGTTTTGTAAGGTGCAGGCTCCAGTCCCATGGAGGTAAGCATTTCCAGTCCTTTCGGATGCGAGAATCGCCCTCCTTCCGGGTCATACACGACATCGATTTCCAGGCTTCTCAGGCCCAGATCGAGTTGGTTGGTTATAGAAATGTGTTCATAGGCCAAACCTTTTGCTTCCGGATTTTGGGATACGATCAGATCCATCAATGGCTTCTCGATACCGATTTTGTAACTATTGTGGCTGCCAATAACTTGCGTCTGGTTCATTTTGAGCTCCTGAGCTTTTATGGAGACAAATGACAAGCAAATGGCTACAGTTAAAATAAGGAATTTATGTAAGGGTTTCATAGGCGTTGGATGAGGTAAAAAAGGTCGAAAGCTTTAGCTCCCGACCTTTAATCAATACACTATTTTGTTATAAAATCAATAGCCTTCGTTTTGGACTAAAAATCCTTTTTCACTGGAAGCACCGTCGATGGCTTTCTGCGGAATAGGGAATAATCTTTTGTGCACATCACTGTCGGTCTTACCAGTCCAGCTGTCTTCGTATTTTCCAAAGCGTATCTGATAGGTTCTTCTCAGGCCTTCCCAATACAATTCGAAACCAGTTTCACGGAACAACACGTCCAGGTCAATAGAAGTCAAGGCTTCCGGCGTTTGTGATGGGCGGGCCGTTCTGGAAGTTCTCAGGGTATTCACATCTGCGAGCACTCCGGCATTGTCGCCATTTCTTAGCTTCGCTTCGGCACGCATCAAATACATTTCTCCCAACCGGATCAAAACCACGTCCACACTGCTGTAAGAACAACAGTTGGTAGCCGTGTGGCTAAACTGATATTTTGAGAATCTGTAACCTGTGTTGTGCAGACTTCCCTGTTCAGTGAAATCAACATTGAGGTTATGGTCCACGTAGCGAATGTTGGCACCACTGGTTCTTTTATTGATAACAGGATATATCCTTACAGTTCCATCGTCGCAAGTTAAGATTTTGCCTCCTGCATCCTTTCTGGGCCCCCATATAATACCGCGAAGTATGCCTCTGTCTATTTCAAACTTCTCAGCCTCAATGCAATAGTAGTGTTCTGAGTCATTTTCGGGGGTTACGCCGGTAAGGTCTTTGAGTTCTTCCGGGATGATCGTGTTCTCCATAAAAAAACGGGCATCGGCATCCGCAGGATCTACACTCCCATAGGCATCAACCCAATTCTGAAAGAAATCAGGGGTGGCTGCTACAGCATCTGTACCTCTTGTGCTTGGGAATTCTGGTCTTGGCACCTGATCACCGGATATTGGCCAGTAGGCCCAACGGCTGTGCTCGGTTTCCAGCACCCCTCTTTGGTCAAGGGCGAAAATAAGTTCAGAGTTAGTGTGGTTGTCGTCGCTAAACAAGTCAAAATATTCCGCCGACAACGAATGAGATCCGGAAATAACATTGCTGGTGTATTGAATCACTTTGTCCATGTCCTCTTTCTTAAAGTTAGGTGTACCGTAAGGATCACGATAAACAGCAGCATTGAGGTATAAACGAGCCAACAAGCCACTCACAGCGTCTTTATTAAGTCTCCCAGGACCATTATCGTTGCCCATCACGTCCACCACTGACAGAAGTTTGCCTTCAATATAATCGATGGCTTCTTGTCTCCTCAGAATGACAGATACCTGATCCGACCGCTCTTTCTTGAAAACAAGCCCCCAGTTGTCGAGCGCCAGCATGTTGAGGTAGGCATTCATTGCAATCATCTCATAAAGTGCCGCCTGAGCTTGTTGATTACCCTTTTCAGCTTCCGGGCGCAATCTCTCCTCAGCTATAACTGCCCGGGAGAGACATAACGTGATATAGGTCCAGGAGTCGCCTACCAGCGAATTGCTGGGCGTCATGAGATGCTGGTGCACTGCTATGAATTTGCCGCCATCGTACCAGTCGGTACCGCCACGATATGGAAGGATGGCCTCGTCAGAGGCCACCTCCTGCAGTCCAAAATTAACAGTATGCAACCATACCTGACGGAGAAGGCCATAAACTGGCGCTATTGACCCACTCACAACTTCTGCCTGACCAGTTCCAGTCAGCGACTCATCAAGAACATCTTCTTCCAATGAGGTACAGCCGAAGAAAGTAAGCAAAAATATAGCTACCGGCAGCACTTTGTTAAATCTTATATTATTCATCTGATTTCTTTTTTTGTGTGTTACAAAAGAACCGTCTGTGTCCTTTTTAGAATGTTACATTAAGCCCTATCAGGAATGTTCTTGCCTTAGGATAGGTAAAATAGTCTATGCCGAAGGTTTGAATTTCCCCTGAGGTTGATCCAGTATTGATTTCAGGGTCGTATCCGGAGTAGTCTGTTACTACAAACAGGTTTTGACCAGTCAGTGACAAACGGACATTTTGGATGGCGTCTCTCAATCCGATCCTGTCCCCTCGCAGATTGTATGCCAGTGTAGCATTATTCAATCTCATAAAAGATCCATTCTCCAAATAGCGAGTGGATACAGTATTGGCATTTGAAATGGCCTCATTAGGATACTGCGTGGTGAAGTCCGTTGTATTATTAGACTTGGTTAACTGCGCTTTGGTAAACAGCGTCATCGCTGTATGGTTGTAAATCTTGTTTCCTGCTACACCATTGAAATTAATGCCCAGATCAAAATCTCTGTACTTAAAGTTTAGATGATAGGCATAGATAAGTTTTGGAATAGCACTACCAACTACACTGCGGTCATTGTCGAGCGTCGCATTGTCGCTGTTAATGTCTTTGAACACGTTCAGGCCATCTTCACCAATACCTTCAAACTGAAACATGTAGAATGCACCTATCGGCTCATTGTTAACGTAGCCGTTAATCGTTGCACCTGTTTGGCCCGAGCCCTGGGCCGCTCCTGTGGTCAGCACAGAATAGGGAGAGTCTACTACCTTGTTTTGAATGTAGGTGATGTTGCCTCCGATGTTATAGGAGAAATCGCTGCTTGTCTTACCATTATAGTCTAATGCCAATTCGAAACCATTGTTCTGGATCTTCATGTCCTCGATATTAGTCCAGTAGGTGGCAGTAGGTTGAACAGGGTCGGCTGGAGTAACTTCCAACAGTATATTCGACGACTCTTTGTTAAAGTAATCTACACTACCAGACAATTGGCTATCAAAGATTGTGAAATCAATGCCTGCATTAATTTGCGTAGATACTTCCCATTGCAGATTGGGATTCGCCAAACGGGTAAAAACTATTCCGTATGGATATCCGCCAATGGCAGTAGCATCCGGATCTAAAGGATAAGTATTGAGACTTTGACCACCTGTGATTAACCGGTCTTCCGAATAGCTGGCTTTGGTGATTTTGGAGGGAATCTCCTGGTTACCCGTTTGGCCCCAGCTTGTACGCAACTTCAGGTTGTTGAAAACCGAATTGGCCATAAAGTCTTCATTACTGATGTTCCATCCCAGGGCCACTGAAGGGAAGTAACCATATTTGTTGTTATCGCCAAACTTCGACGATCCATCAGCACGAAGCGTCGCAGTAAACAAATACTTGTCGTTGTAGGTATAATTCACTCTTCCGAAGTATGACTGTAGCTCGTTTTTAACGGCGGACGAATTTACGGTGGTTGGATAGGCTGTTGTGCTTGTTTGATCCTGGTACCTGGGCTCTATGTTGTTATTGGCAAAGCCCCGGTAAGAGAAATTCCTGTCTTCTACCAAAAAGTTTTGGTAAGAATGCCCCGCCAGCACCGTGACATTGTGAACATCCTTGTTCCAATTGTAATTAACTGTATTCTCTACCAGCTGATTGGTATTTCCACTAATCGAAGTAGACAGTGACCCATTTGAAATATTTGACTCGTTTACAACAGAAGGAAAAGGTTTGTATTGCTGATCCCTGTTTGTAGCGGAATAATCAATACCCAGGTTGAGCTTGTAAACAAGGCCGTCAAGTATTTCTATTGATGGTGAAATGCTTGCCAAAATACGGTTATTGATAGCCTGGTCACTGTATAGTTCATACCTTTTCAGGGGATTCAGGGCATTTGTGATCAATGAGGTAGGCTCACCGTCGGTATATGCGGGAATAGTTGGGTTCAAATTGATCATGTCACTAATGGTGGAAGTGATACTCGGGCGCAAATTTTCTGTATGAGACGCCGTAAGATTATAATCCACATTCAGCCTACCGTTAAGCGCCTTTTGGTTCATGTTCAGTTTCCCGGAATAACGTTTCAGGTTGCTGTTCTTCAGGATGCCTTCCTGGTCCTGAAAGCCAACTGATGTGAAGTAGGAAAATTTCTCAGTGGCCGCTCCGCCAATCGAGAAGTCGATCTTTTTTGATGCACCTGTTTGAGTCAGTTCATCCTGCCAGTTTGTGTTTCCCCCAAAGTCGTCCAAAGTTCCTCCCTGTGCTACCACTTGCTTACGAAACTCGTCGGCACTGAAAACATCTATTTGATTAGACATAGAAGACCAGGCCGTAGATGCTGAAAAATTCATTTCAGTTTTTCCCGCTTGTCCTTTCTTAGTAGTGATTACAACAACCCCATTAGACGCTCTGGAACCGTACACAGCCGTAGCGCTGGCGTCTTTCAGCACGTCAATACTCGCAATATCGTTGGGGTTCAGAAAGTTAAGAGGGTTGGTATCCACACCTTGAGAAGAGTTGTCAAGCAAAAAACCATCTACCACGTAGAGCGGCTGTGTGCCTGAGCGCAAGCTCCCGACACCACGAATAATTACGTTTTGGGCAGCACCGGGCTCGCCACTGGCAGTAGTGACATTTACGCCTGAAACTTTACCTTGCAAAAGCTGACCGGGGTTGGTAACAACCCCCTGGTTGAAGCTTTCGCTCTTTAGAGAGCCGATGGCACCTGTAACGTCAGATTTTTTCTGTGTTCCGTAACCAATCACAACAAGTTCCGAAAGCGTCTCAGCGCTTCCTGCTAACGACACGGAAATTTCCGATTGACCGCCAACCGTCACTTCTTTTGTTTCAGCTCCCACAAAGCTGAAAACCAGGACTGCGTTGGTAGACGATACATTTAGCCTGTAGCTCCCGTTCACATCGCTCACGGTTCCGTTGATGGTTCCCTTCTCAAGAATATTAACTCCGGGCATTGCGGCACCTTCCTCATCTGTTACATTTCCTGTCACTACTACTCCTGCCTGAAACATATTGCCTCTTGCCAGCAAGTCTTGTGACGGCAGACTGATGAAGAATAACAATCCCGCTATCAAAAAGGACTTTACTCCCTTTGCTAGCGGGTGGCGCCCCGTAAGGAGCAGCTGGTAAAAATTTTTCATAGAAAAGCTTTTAGAAATTATGGATGAATGAATTTTCCCTTTCAGCCTTCTCCCGGCTAAAGGAAACCCCAAAATAAAAGCGGAATAGAAACAGGAGATGAAACTCTTTGTTAAGCTTAGGTTAGTGGTTCACTAAGCTTTGGCGATGTATTTAATACATTTTTGACATTGAGCATCTGCCTTGGAAATAGGTGACGTTACCCGGGTGGGACAAAAGACTAAATACGATAACATAATCGACAGAAAAGTAACAAGTTAGCCCTGGGATGAGCTTGCCGGGGAAAAAAGTATAGCGAGAATAACCGATAACGGTTTGGTAACTTTACCAGCAACAAGCAGCCCTTGGCTTTGAAAATATTTTTTGTGTTTTGAGCGATACAGCCATGGACTTGAAAGCCGTAGATTTGATGGCAATAAAAAAGCCGGATACATAGATATCCGGCTTTCCATCAGGTTGTTATTCTGTTTAGCTGAGTTAATTAGACTTTACAATTCGTCGCACTGTTCGTTGTTGTGAGTTATTAGTAATTTCCAGTAGGTACATGGCCTGAGGCAATGATCCCAGGTCGATAGTAATTTGATCGATAAACGCTGTATTGCTCACTACATCACCTGACAGGCTTAGTAGCCTTACTGTCATTTGGCCCATGCCGGCAATGTTTATATGGTCTTGTGCAGGGTTTGGATAGATGGAAAGGGCTATTTCATCTTCCACTCCCAGCACTCCTGACTTCATCATTTTGCTCTCAAAAAAGTCAAAAGGTTTGTTATTTTAAGATGAGGCTTGTTTTTCTAGGTGTCTTGGGTGTCCCAGGCGCTGTTTTTTTAGATTTGTGCCATGTTTATCAGGCAGAAGAAGAACAAGTCAGGTGTCATTAGTGTGCAGGTGATCGACAAAAGTTCGGGTAGCTATAGAGTGCATAAAACCATAGGAAGCTCTTCGAGCAAATCTGAGGTTGACGTTTTGATGATTCAAGCTAGAGAATACGTTCGTTGTTATGGGGGCCAATCTGTTCTTGATTTCAATGTTGGCACTGACGAGCATTTTTTCAAAGCTGTTTATGACAATATCGAGCAGCTACAATTACTGGGGCCGGAATTAATATTAGGGAAGCTCTTTGATGAAATAGGTTTTAATAGAGTAAAGGGAGAGCTTTTTAGACACTTGGTCATCTCCAGATTAGTTTATCCTGTTAGCAAGTTAAAGACCATTGATTATCTTCAGAAGTACAAAGGCATTAGCCTTCATGTCAATGAAGTTTACCGGTTTATGGATAAACTTCATTCCCAGGACATAGAGCAGATCAAAGCAATAAGCTTCCATCATACTGTGAACATCTTGGGTAAAAAGCTGGGAGTTGTCTTTTACGATGTAACCACTCTATATTTTGAGGCTGCTGACGAAGATGACTTGCGAAAAGCCGGTTTTAGCAAAGATGGCAAGCACAGTAACCCACAAATAGTGCTGGGGCTTTTGGTGGCAGAGCAAGGCTATCCACTCGATTATGAGATTTTTGAAGGCAATAAGTTTGAAGGCCATACGATGCTTCCTGTCATAGAAGCTTTCAAAAACAAGTACAATGCCCAACAGTTCATTGTAGTTGCCGATGCAGGTCTTATGTCAAACAAGAACATAACCACACTACAAGCAGCAGATTACAACTTCATAATAGGAGCCAGGATTAAGAATGAAAGTGAAGCTATCAAACAAAAAATCTTTACATCAGGTCTTAGTGATAAACAATATGTAGAAATAGTCAGGCAGGATGGCTTACGGATAATCGTCCAATATTCTACCGCAAGGGCGGCCAATGATGCCAAAAACAGATCCAAGGGGTTAGAACGTCTTAAAAAGCAATTGAACACGGGCAAGCTCACCAAAAAGCACATCAACAATAAAGGCTATAATAAATACCTCAGGCTAGAAGGAGATATAAAGATCACCATTGATGAACAAAAATTTAAAGACGACTCAAAGTGGGACGGCCTGAAAGGATACATCACCAATACACGACTGGAAGCTCAAACAGTCATGGACTATTATCGCCAGTTATGGCAAGTCGAAAGAACATTTAGAATAACGAAAACCGATTTAAGGATAAGACCGATATACCATTACAAGAAAAGAAGAATTGAAGCCCACATCTGTATCGCCTTCGCTGCTTGTAAGCTTTACAAAGAACTGGAACGAAAGCTAAAAGACAAGGAGGCATCGATCAGCGCTGAAAAAGCCATCGATATTATGAAAACGATATTCGGGCTGACTTTAAACATGCCGCAATCTCAGGAAACCAAACTTATGCTCCTCGATAAAACCCAAGAGCAAAAAAACCTTATCCAATTATTCCAAGAAGATTGGGTGTCCCAGTGATGAAGTCAGGAAAGCCGTAGATTTGATGGCAATAAAAAAGCCGGATACATAGATATCCGGCTTTCCATCAGGTTGTTATTCTGTTTAGCTGAGTTAATTAGACTTTACAATTCGTCGCACTGTTCGTTGTTGTGAGTTATTAGTAATTTCCAGTAGGTACATGGCCTGAGGCAATGATCCCAGGTCGATAGTAATTTGATCGATAAACGCTGTATTGCTCACTACATCACCTGACAGGCTTAGTAGCCTTACTGTCATTTGGCCCATGCCGGCAATGTTTATATGGTCTTGTGCAGGGTTTGGATAGATGGAAAGGGCTATTTCATCTTCCACTCCCAGCACTTTTTCAATGGCAAAGGTGATGCCGTTCTCACCAACGGCTGCAGAGATCACTATTGGGGTTCCAGCTTCATCCATCGTGAAGGTAGAGCCTTCCAGGTTGAGGTCAACTCCATCTACCCCTAGGACAAGTTGATAGCTGCCAGCGGGAATTCCAGTGATTTCAAAATCACCATTTGCATCCGTTTGTACCGAGGTCATCACCTCCTGATCTAAAACCCTGATTAACATGACGGTTACTCCTTCCAAAGGATTTCCTTCAAGCACCCTTCCCTGAACAATTCTTCCGCCATTTGTACTTTGAACCACACGACCAGACACCCGTCCATTTCCATTCAGTTTTACGTCGGGCGAATTGGGTACCATCTGAATAGTATGAATATTGTCATAAAACACTACTCTGGATTTATCCAGACGATTGGTATTTCCAAGATATGTCCGGTAATATTTATTGAAATCATTTGGAAACACCGATAGAAAGTACTCCCCGGTTTCCAAAGCAAGGCTATAGTTACCTGAAGCATCCGGCGTGACTGAAACAGATTTCGGGCCATCGAATGAAAACGCATTCACAGTACCGTTGGTAAATGGATTGCCATTTTCGTCCAGAACTTTACCAGAAATCTTAAAAGGTTTGTTGTGTCGCTCCTTCTGCCACTTCAAACGTGGATAGCTATTCCATACATATTCCCATGTGTTGGTAAAATCCCAACCAGCTACAGTGTAGGTAGCGAGGGTTTTCATCTGAGATGTGGTTAAACCTGAACCACCTAATGCACTAGTTTCTAGCCCACTCCATTCTTTATCCCAAAACGAGTTATTTACTTCAGCTACAGTTATTTCGAGTGAAGGATCAGCCGTAGATGTCCCAGACTTTAATAAGCCTCCAAGAGGCCCTGACGTGCTACTTATTATTCCAGCATAGAAAGAATTATTAATTTTTGATCCATCGAGTAATTCTACAACCAAACCTCCAATGCCAAAAATTGTTCCATCAGGTGCACTGTAGTTACCTAACGAATAGCTATCCGTAATCAACGGAGCTCGTCCTCCTCCTGCATCATTGGCACTATGAATCAAGCCGCCTACTGAAAGAGTAGGAATCGGTCCTGTAAACACTTCTATATCTGTAAATGAATTCGCTATAACGGAAAGACCTTCAGCACTGCCTACTAGTCCACCTACATTTGCGGGACCCTTAATATTTCCAGTAACAAAACAATTTTCAATTCTTGTATTGGTTGCTTCAACAGATAGTCCTGCCCCTGAATACACGTTGACACCCTGATAGGCTTGAATATTTATTGCAGTGAGCGAGATATTTTTAAGAATAGCTCCATTGGTATATATAAATAATCCAACCAGTCCTATATCCCCATATAAAGTCCCTCTTTGAATTTCCGGGACGATATTTGTCAATCCTTGAATCTCAAATCCCTGGCCATCATAAACACCATAAAAGGAACTAATTGGGTTGTAGCTAGCATTACTCATCAATATATCGGCTGTTTGCCGAAAATGCGCTCTAACGTCCTCTGTGTTACTACTTATTTTTCTTAAGTCAGATTCTGTTGCGATCAGGTAGGGATCGGCTTCCGTGCCTGATCCGCCGCTGTATTTCTGATTGAACACGAAAGAAGCAGACGCACCTTGATTGCCATTTCCAGCTGCATCCACCGCTACGTTTTCGGCCAGGCTCAACGTCACGGTGCCTGGAGTTGTTGGGGTGATGTCAGCCGTATACTCAGCATTGCTTCCTGTGAAGTTTGAAGCTTCTGCATTCGAGACCGAAATATCTTCCACAGTAAACCCAGACACTACTTCATTAAAAGTAAACGTAAATTTGATCGGGTTTTTACTATTAACCGGTGCTGCAGGAGTGCCACTGATTATCACCGTAGGACGTGTGTTATCAAACAAGATCGACTTTGCCACGCCATCAACATTGGCATTACCAGCGAGGTCTGCAAACCCTTTCACCGTCACCGAGATAGTACCTGCCTCCTGAGGGGTTAATAGCACGGTGTAGATTGACGTTGAAGAAGCAGTAATGGTGCCAGGTGCAGCGCCTGCTATAGTAAAATTATCGGCAGTCAATCCACTTATAGGTTCGTTGAAGTTGAGGGTGAGCGTGAAAGGATCAGTCGTATTTACTGCATTTGGCCCGTCAATGGTTAATGTCGGAGCCACATTGTCATAAGTGATAGCGAAGGCCCCGGTATTGGTAAGAGGGTTTCCGGCCACATCTGTTACTGAGGCATCTTTCAGCGCAATGGTCAGCTCTCCGTTGGCAGCCGGTGCAATGGTCGTGGAAAAAGTGATGTTATCTTCAGTTGAGGGTTGTGCGGTGACTGTAAAATTATTAGCCGCAATATCATCCATTGCAAATCCCGTTACGGCTTCACTGAAAGTAAAGGTGACCGGGATGGGGTTCATTTTGGTAGGGCTGCTTGCACTGGAGCTGATGGTGACCGTTGGACCGACATTGTCTACTGCTATGGAGAATGTGGTCTCGGCATTTTCATTTCCTGCAGCATCCGCCACTGCGCCAGCCGGTATGGTAATGGTGACCCCCTCACTGCCCGTAAGAGCTATATCTACCCGATAACGAGTAGATCCGAAGATCGACTCTGACCTGAAATTAGACTTGGTTCCATTGGTAACGGTGATGTCATTGATATCAAAAAGGGATGCCGATTCTGTAATGATAAAATTAGCTGTAAAGTTACCGCTAACGGCCGTAAGCGGCTGGCTGGCATTATTGAACAGATTGAAAACCGGCAGCTGATCATCAAAAGTAACAGCCAAAGTGTTGGATGCCGTATTGGTATTGCCGGCAGCATCCTGAACTTTTCCTGCTGCCAAAGCAATCGTCATTTCCACTCCGGCAGTAGATGTGCTTCCTTCGGCCGGAGGATTCGGAGTTACTTCCAGGCTGTAAACCCCGACACCGGTTGTATTAATGCCTGAGGCAGTCCCGCCGGTGATTGTGAAATCTTGGAGGGCAATTGGGTCCATGGCTTCAGAAAAAGTGACAGTTGCTACAATTGGACTGGTGGCAGTGGCCGCTGACTGAGTACTGATTTCAACAGTAGGCTGTGTGATGTCATAGGTCATTTCGAACACGTCGGAACCTAAGGCATTTGTATTGCCGGCAATGTCTTCTACGGCATCCGCCAGAAGTTGAATTGTAACCAACCCCTCATTTACCGGAGTAATGTTGAGGGTGAATGTGATATTGTCTTCACTCGAAGGCGTTCCTTCTATTGTACCATTGCCAACCGTAAAATCATCTGCAGCCAGCTCTCTTATTTTCTCATCAAAAACAATTTCAATGGCTATTGGAGCAGTGTTGGTCGTACTTTGGCCTGTTGTTGAAATAGAGCTAACCGACGGGCCAGTGATATCATAGGAGATAATCACGCTGCCTTCCTGGTTCGGATTTCCCGCCTGGTCGAATGCTGCTCCAGCCGGAATGGTAATGGTGATCTCCTGATCGATGCTCTCGTTTTGAAGAGGCACCGCCAGCATATAAAAGTTTACTCCTGACTCCTGCACTTCAGAAAGACCGGTGGTGCCTACGTTTCCGTCAATCGTTATCTCCCCCAGGGTAAGGCCTGTGGCTTCTTCGGTGAAAAAAATATTGACGATAAGAGGTGAAATATTCACAGGATCAGTGAATGGTGCCAGTCCGTCGAGGTTGGCATTATCAAAAAATATTTGCGGACCTGTAAGATCAATTGTGAGCAGAGCTGTTGCTTCGTCACTCTCATTCAAACCATCTGTTGCAATAGCGCTGGCAGTATACTCAGCTTCAGCCAAACTGGAAAGTGCATTATCAGCCAAAGTCCAGGTACCATCGCCATGGTTGGTTGCTTCATTGGTCTCGTCACCTACCGTTACCATAATGGTTGCCGTATTGTCGTCAATGGTACCGGTTAAGGCCGGTGTCTGGTCATTGGTCACCAGGGCGTCAATAGTCACCGAAGGCGCTGTTCCGTCATACACGATACTGAACTCTTCAGCAGCAGTGTTTGCGTTGCTCCCCAGGTCCTGCGCAACAGCGGCAGCAATGTTCACAGTTACGGTTCCATCAGCTGTTGGAGTGATATCCGCCGTAAATGTGGTATTGTCTGAAGTAGCAAAATTGCCTGCTGCTCCGTTCGCCACAGCAATATCTCCAATGACAAAGCCGGTTACTTCCTCGCTGAATGTTATTGTGATTGCAAAAGGGCTGTTATTCGTAATTTCACCTTCGTTAGAAGTAATCGCCACCGTTGGCGCTGATAGATCAGCCAATGCCTGCTCAAAGACCTTTACCTGACCAGCATTCACACCACCTGCTACATTATTGGGTGCTCCCACCGCTACGAAGGCACCGTCGGCTGAAATGCTGACTGCCGTTCCGGCACCGTCACCGGCGGCATCACCTGTCAGGTCCACATCCACTTTTTCCCAGGTTGCCCCGGTATAAGCGTACACTTCTGCACGCCCCCCTTCGCTGCCAGTTACGTTTGCACTCGCACCAATTGCAATATGAGAGCCGTCGCCCGAGAGGCTGATCGAACTACCAAAGCCGTCCGTGTCGTTGGCTGAATTGATCACCCCAATGGATGACCAGCTTGTGCTGAAATCGAATAGCTCCACATAAGAGGTACCACCAAAAAACTTGGTGACACCTACTGCCAGGCGGGTACCGTCATCAGACAGGCTCACCTCGTCCCCAAAACTATCATACTCAGCGACTCCGTTCAACGTACCGGTGTTACTGTAATTCGTTGTGTTCCAGCTATAACTTGTTACCTGCCCAACGATCAGCTCACCTCCCGAGCCGTTTTTCGATGGCGCACCTACTGCCAGCACGCTACCGTCAAGGTTAAGGCTAACGGCCGTTCCAAACCCTTCAAAGTCGGTGGCTCCATTCAAATCTTCCCTGCTGCTTAGAGAGGAACCATTCCAGTCATAAACTCTTACCCGCCCTCTTGAATCTCCTCCTGCGGCACTGATGGGGGCGCCCACCGCAATCACAGAACCATCTCCTGAAATACTTATTGCATAGCCAAAATTATCTCCCGCAGCCTCAGCTTCAACTGTCGTTTCGAGCGACCAGTCGCTTAGAAGTCCATCCCAGGAGTATATTTTCATCTGACCGGAATTGGAAAATTCTCCAAAAGTGGAGGCGCTGTGCGGAGCACCAATCGCCAACAAGGTACCGTCATCGCTAAGGCTCACGCTTGCTCCAAACGACGCCCCATCCTCGGTGCCGTTGATCGTAGACCCCATTTGTATCCACGAACCACTTTGCATTGCATAAACCTTCACCAGACCCCGTGTAGAGAAAGAACTCCCCCCTGCATCAGCACTTGGCGCTCCCACCGCAACAATGGTTCCATCGGCTGATATGCTCAGCATGGCACCCAGACCATCTCCATCTGCACTGCCTACAATATCGCCGCCCAGTTGCGACCAGGCAGTTTGAGCAGATACGGTGTGAAGGTTTACAAGGAAAAAACAAACGGCAACAATTCTAACTAACTTCATATACAAGTACATTAATCCCAAAATGAATCAGTCACCAATTACTATCGCTTCCATGAAGCGTTCAAATATGTGTGGTGAACAACCAAAATTTGTATGAGTTTGACGAGCCAGAATCAGTAACGCCGACAATTCACCGTAGCAACACCAAAAAATGAACCCACAAAAAAATGGAAGCAAGTCCTAAGAAGATTAAGACATTTTGCCTCGAATTGGGGATATTTATGCCGTGGTAAGAAGACTGTGATTTATTGGAATGAACCTATTCACAAAGCTGGTTTTTTTTGGAATTATTTGTGGTTGCTGGACTTTTGCAAATGCCCAGGATTATTCCATTAACAAGGTGATCTTGAGCGTTGAGGGCGGTCTTCTGGATAGAAATATGCAGGATACCTATGTGGATAGCAGGGGGTTTACCTGGTTCGGCATGACCACCGGCCTTACTCGTTATGACGGCCACAACATGGCATCATTCACGATGGAAGAAGGCCATTTGCTTTACAGCAGTGTAGGAGAAATAAACGAAGACGTTCATGGGAACTTGTGGCTGCTACACTCCGTCCCCCCAAATCACAAGGTCATCAGCCTCGGCATTTTCAATCCCTTTACCAATAAGAGCATTCCCCTCAGTGAATACTTGCAACGACCGCTTCCCTTCCAAATTGAAGAGCTGGCGTGGGTGTCAAGTGGTACGGAAGCAGGAGACATACTCCTTTTCACTGCTGATAATGCTGTTTTTCTTTACGATGGTGATTCATTGCACAGTGCGCCCATTAGCGTGCTTGACCATGGAATATCGAACGGATATGTCCGTAATGAGCACATATGGGTCTTTGGCCAATCGACCCTGACCAAAATCAATCGGACAGGAGAAGTAGTAAAGGAACTGCCAAGAGTTGGTGCTGACAATCGGTTTTGGGTCGGGATTGATTCGGACGGTCAATTAATATCAGCCAAAAACAAGACCGACTCACTGGAATCTTATCTGGTATATCGTGATGAGCAGCCCATCGATTTTTTACCCAACGGGGATTACTTCAACTATAGGGTATTTGGAGTGGACGTTTATAACCGTCGCATTTGGACGGAGCAAAAATCATCGCAAATGATTTGTGTTTACACCTTTGACGGCCAACTTCTTGCCACGAAACAACAAGACGGAGAAATTGTAGATCCTTATTTTCCGTCACCGTGGATGGATCGTCTTGGAAATTACTGGATGAAGCAGAGCGGCAATATTTTCCGTTTTACACTTATAGAATCAAATATAAAGACCTTCCTGACTGATACAGAGAGTTACGGAACCCAGGGATATAACGCACGTGGTATGAAAGTTATCAGGGACACACTCTACGTAAATGGATTAGGACACACTTATGCAATTGATCTGGAAACAGGAAATAAAACTCCTATCATATCGGGCACACCATATTACTACAAGGCGCCAGAAACGGAAGAAACTGACCTTATTAACGAAGTAAAACGACACGCATTTTGGCTGGATCAGGACGAGAAGCTTTGGTTTACTGATGAGGGGCATCGGGTGTCGTGGTTTAAACCAAGCCATAGAAACACCAAAGACTACTACTATACTTCAGAGACTAATTTACGTGCAGAATACCCAAGACTTCACTGGAGCATTTTCAGAGACAGGCATGGGAAACTGTGGGTAGGCCATGCTCAGGGTATTTCATTTTTGAATTCGCAGGACAGCCTTCAAGTTTTCAACGACTACAATCAATTTTCTCTCCTTGAAAAGTCCACTGTGTATCATTTTCATGAACGGGGCGATAGCTTATGGTTGGCTACGAGCACCGGCCTGTATCTCCTTGATTCGCAAAAAGGAGTAATAGACCGATATCATCGTGAAGGGCCTGAGGGGCGTATTATCCCCCACGACCATATTGCTCATATCAATGAATTTGAGCCTGGTGTGCTTTGGCTCGCTTCCAAGGGTGGCGGGATTATTCGCCTGGATATCAGTAATGGCAGCTACAAGCAGTATACCACTAAAGATGGTCTAACGCACAATGAGACTTATGCCATTTACCGGGATGATTATGGATACCTCTGGGTAAGTAGCGCAAGGGGTATCATGCAAATTAATGAGCAAAATTTCAGCATCAACAGTTACTTCGAATCGGATGGGCTTGCACACGATGAATGTAATACAATATCACATTACCAGTCAGAAGATGGGCGGCTATTTTTTGGAGGCATTAATGGTGTGAATATGTTGAATCCCAAGGATTTTCTCATCGACGCTACACCTTCCAAATTATATGTTACATCATTCAGCAAACAGTCAAAATCGGATGGGTCCTTTATTGAAGCAGTCGAAGATTTCATAAATGATGAAAATACCATCCATGTGTATCCGTCCGATCTGGCGTTTCAATTAGGTTATTCAATCATTGACTATAAAAGTGAAAAAATCCAATATGCCTACAAAATTGAAAATTTCGATCAACAATGGACATATACTGATAAACCCGAGATTAGTATCAGGTCTCTCCCCTATGGAAAATACACGCTCGTGCTGACTGGCCGTGGTACTGCTCACCGAACTGCCGAGGAACTGAGAATTCCGATCATAATATACAAGCCGTTTTATCAGGAGACTTGGTTCCTTGTCGTCGTATTGATGCTCGGGGCAATGGCCGTTGGATTTTTTATCCGTATACGGGAACACAACTTGCAACAAAGTAAAAAGCTGCTCGAAAACCTTGTAGAAGAAAGAACACAACAGTTAAAACATGAAAAAACTGAGGTGCTCAAACAACTGCATGAAAAAGAATTGCTGCGGCAGGAGGTACACCACAGGGTAAAGAATAACCTTACCTTTTTGAAGAGCATGTTGTATCTTCAGTCAAAATCAACCAACAGCGGGGAGGTGAAAATTATCCTCGACGAGTGTCAGGCAAGGATTGAAACCATGGCCCTCGTACACCAAAACCTGTACGATGTTGATAACGTGACTGAGGTGGATTTTAAATCGTTTATGCGTGAACTCTTCGTAGAATTGCAAAAGCTGTTTGATCTGGGCGACTCAGTTGAAATGGACATAGAATCTGAAGACATCAAGCTGGACATGAAGTTGTCGGTTTTCCTGGGCCTGATTCTAAATGAGTTGATTACAAATTCATTCAAGTACGCATTTGCCAACGCAACTACCGGCAAAATCAGCCTCAAAATCAACCAAAAAGAGAACAGCATTGACGTTGCATATGGCGACAGCGGAAGCGGCCTTCAAGACGGCTTCGATACGAAGACTTCGCAAGGGTTCGGCTTCCGAATCATCAATATTTTGGTGAACCAGATAGACGCCACGATGACCTATAAGGCAAAAACGTTTCTATTAACTATTCCAAAATGAGCTCCCAGTTTCATATTTTAATCGTAGAAGACAATTTGATGATTGCCGAAATGGCAAAGCAAATGCTTCTGGAGTTGGGATACTCTGTGGTAGGCGTTGCCAAAAATTACGCAGAAACCAATAGATACCTGGAGCAATCACGACCAATCGACGTAGCTATTCTGGACATCAATCTCAGCGACGAAAAAAGCGGAATTGATGTAGGTGTGCTACTTAGAGACAAGTACAAAATTCCATTTGTTTACTTAACTTCTTATACCGACCCGCAAACAATTAAGGCAGCAGTTAGCACCGCTCCGTCAGCCTATCTGATCAAGCCTTTTTCAAAAAGCGATCTCTTCGCTTCTATCGAAATTATAAGGAGCAAAAGAATTGAAGACAGTAGAGTCATTCTCGTTCGCAACCTAAATGAAAGTGTAAAAGTCGAGGCCAGCGATATCCTTTACGTTGAATCGGATAACAACTATATAGATATACATACCACGTTAAAAAAATATACTCACAGGCAGTCGCTGGAGGGGTTTCTGGAAGAAATTCAATCTGCTAACTTTGTCCGAGTTCACCGATCTTTTGTTGTCAACCTGGCAAAAGTTGAAGCAGTTAATGGCAGATACGTAGTGGTGAACAGCGAGAAAATTGCATTGTCAAGAACCTATAAAAACGAGTTAATAGAGTTGTTTTCAAAAAAAATGTAATCACTGCAAATGGTCACAACTGGCTGACTTAAATGGGCTCTACACCTTTCCAAAACAATCACTTCCTCGACTTCCATACCCACAGTATGAGGCAAGCAGATCGTGCTGATGTGATGGAAATTGTTTCTCTTCATCTGGGCCAAAGTAAGCCACACCAATACTTCACAGTGGGTCTGCACCCCTGGTGGACAGCGCAGCCGGCGACTCCCGAACAAAGAACGGAGTTGGAAGGGCTGCTGGCCGATAGCTACTGCCTTGCCATGGGCGAAATGGGACTGGATAATCTTAAAGGCCCCGCAATAGAAGTTCAAATGGACATCCTCAGAAGCCAGTTGAAGGTCGCTGATGAAATGAAGAAACCCGTCATTATCCATTGCGTTAGGGCCTTTGGTCAGCTCAGTGAAATCAAGAAAGAGTTTCCTGGTATTGAGAAATGGTGTGTGCATGGCTATGGCCGTCATGCTACACTGGCAAAGCAGCTAATCGATCAGGGGTTTTACCTCTCGCTCATGCCGGGCCTCCCTCCTGCTAAATACATGGACCTGTTTGAGTCTTTACCTATCGATCACCTATTTTTGGAAACGGATAGTATGCCTGGTATCAGCATTATTGATGTGTATGGAACTGTGGCTGGATTGATTGAAATAGAGATGTCTGAACTTCAGCGACAGATGAACAGCAACGCTAGAACTTTTTTCGGAATATGAGTGATTGGTTAGAAAGAACCGAGCTATTGATTGGTAAAGAAGCTTTAGACAAACTAAAGAATGCCCACGTGCTCGTTGTTGGATTGGGTGGCGTGGGCAGCTATGCGGCAGAAACACTGGTACGGGCTGGCTTGGGCAACATTACCATCATTGATGGCGACGATGTAGACCCTACCAATAAAAACAGGCAGCTCCAGGCACTGAACTCCACTGTCGGCAAACAGAAAGCTTACGTACTTAGGGATCGTTTTCTGGATATTAATCCTGACCTGCAGGTTCAGGTAGTCGACAACTTCATGGAGCCTGACTTGATGCATTCCTTTCTGCTGGATAATCATTTCGACTTTGCCATGGACTGTATCGACAGCATCGTTCCCAAGATGTCGATGATATTGACATTGAAACGGATGAAGCTCAAATTCATTTCGTCGATGGGTGCCGGCGGCAAGCTGGATCCATCCAAAATACGACTCGCTGATATCAGCAAAACCCGGGAGTGCAAGTTTGCGCAGCAAGTGAGAAAGAACCTGAAAGGAAAAGGCGTAACCAAAGGGGTGTTATGTGTCTATTCTGAAGAGGTACAGCCCGCACATTCCCTAAAGCTTACTGATGGTACAAAATACAAGAAGTCGTTTTATGGAACCATTTCCTATATGCCAGCCATGTTTGGCATGACCATGGCCGCTGAGGTGATTAAAAGGCTGACGGTTTAGGAGAGTAAAGAGGTCGCTCTATGCTTGCGGACAGAGCGACCTCTTTACTTCATGGCGGCAATCCTCACAACTTTCCCCGATCTTCGTACCTTAGCGACCTAAGCAGAACCATTAGAAATGAAGGTATTATTCATCGGCGGCACCGGAAACATCAGCACAGCCACCAGCAGGTTGGCAGTAGCAAGAGGCATAGATTTGTACTTACTCAACCGGGGAAAAAGCACTCTGAAAGTACCAGGAGCCAAGTCTATTGTAGGTGACATCAATGCGCCTGAACAGTTGGAGTCAGTACTGGCTGGTCATCGCTGGGATGTGGTAGTCAACTGGATTGCCTTCACCAAAGAGGAAATAGAGCGAGACATCAAGCTGTTCGCCGGTAAAACCAAACAGTATATTTTCATCAGCTCCGCCTCGGCCTACCAGAAACCAGCCACTCACTATCTGATCACGGAATCCACTCCCCTTTTCAATCCTTTCTGGCAGTACTCTAGGGACAAAATTGCCTGCGAAGATGCGCTGATGTCGGCCTACAGAAACGACGGATTCCCTGTGACTATTGTTCGCCCTTCGCACACTTACGACACAGTGATACCAGCGGCCCTTGGCGGCTGGACGGAATACAATATTGTGGATCGCTTGCGCAAAGGAAAGAAAATCATAGTGCATGGCGACGGCACCTCCCTGTGGACGCTGACCCATTCCGACGACTTTGCTATTGGGTTCGTAGGTCTGCTGGGCCACCCAAAAGCGATTGGGCATGCGTTTCACATCACCTCGGACGACGTGCTGAGCTGGAATCAGGTCTACGAGGGACTGGCAGATGCGGTAGGCGTTGCGCCGAACATTGTCCACATCCCTTCCGATTTTATCTGCCAGCATTGGCCAGACCAAACCGGCAACCTGTTGGGTGACAAGGCGCATAGTGCCGTGTTTGACAATACGAAGATCAAAACCTTTGTGCCGGAGTTCAAGGCTACTATTCCTTTCCATCAGGGCATCCGCCGGACTTTGGGCTGGCTGGAGGCAGGTCCTTCCAGGCAGGTGATCAACCCCGAGACTGAAAAAGAACTTGACAAAATTGTCGAAAAATACCAACAGCATGGGCAATAGGTGCAGACTAACTTAGAAACAGCGCCGATCCCTGTTCCAGAAGCTTAGTCTGTCACTTTTATGGCTTATCGTTGCAGTTTCTTTTGTAGTTTAACCGCATAAAATCCATACATGAAAGAACTTATCAGACAGCTTGTGTCGGGCGATATGGCCCTAACAGCTGGCACAAAGACAACGGGCCATATACCAGTACCAGGAACGCCTATTGAAATGCCTTTTACATTGATCTGCGGGATAAAGGATGGAAAAGACATCCTTGTAACTGGCGGTGTTCATGGTGGTGAGTATCCTTGCATAGAAACAGCCATACAATTGGCGAAAGAGCTAGACCCCAATGCCGTTGCTGGTACAGTGCTTATCATTCATCCCGTCAATACAGCCGCTTTTCTGGCCAGAATGCAGTATTACGGGCCCTATGATGGAAAAAACCTCAATAGGGTATTCCCAGGCAAAGCCACAGGCACTGTCAGTGAGCGGATTGCCTACGTCATTAACCAGCTTCAAAAAGAAGCAGCCTTCTTCATCGACCTGCATGGCGGCGACATTCATGAATCGCTGGTGCCTTTCGTTATCTATTCCAATGTGGGGAGCAAAGAAGTGTCTGAACAGTCTCGTCAGGCCTCTGCCCTTCTTGGGTTTCCTTATGTGGTGGGCTCAGTATCCGAAAACGGTTCTATTGGTGGTGCTGCTTCCTGTGGAACACCAGGCTTTCTTGCGGAGCTTGGGCAGTGCGGGCGCTGGAACCAAAGCGAAGTAGAACAATACAAAGTTGCTGTCAAAAACGTGCTTCGTTCATTGGCTACGATCCCCGGGCAGGTTCAAACCTACCAAGTGGAGTATCTTGAGAAAATGCTGGTTGCAACAGCCCGGCATGAGGGGTGTTGGTACCCTGAGGTAAAGCTCGAAGACAAGGTAGCAAAGGGCCAGAAGTTGGGCGAAATTAGGGACTTCTTCGGCACTAAGTTGAGCGATTACCATGCGGAAAGTGATGGCATCGTCTTGTACCTGGTGACCTCATTAGCTATTACGACGAACGATCCACTGTGCGCTATTGGCGTTCAGTCGGCAAAATAGCAAACTGGCTGGAAGCTCCGTGTCAAGACTTCCAGCCAGCTACTCATTTATGGGAAAGCTATAAGTCGTTCTGGCCTACCAAATCCTGATCCTCTCCTCTATCGGCTTGTAATTTTTATCGCCTGGCTGCACGTTGAAGGCTTCATAAAACGGCGTGAAGTTCATCAGCGGCCCATTCACTCGCCACATGGCTGGTGAGTGAGGGTTGGTGTTTACGTACGTGCGTAAAAACTCATCACGTGTTTTCACTCGCCAGATCCGGGCGATGGACAAAAAGAAACGTTGATCCGGGGTGAAGCCGTCAATTTTTGTGGTGTCTTGTCCCTGCTCTGTGAGTTTGAAGGCATCGTACGCAATAGCAATGCCGCCATTGTCCGCTGTGTTTTCTCCTACTGTCATCGCTCCTTTTACATGCACGCTGTCGAGCACAGTAAATGTGCTGTAGCGGTCAATCACCTGTTGCGTCTTGGCCTTGAATTTTTCAAAATCTTCTTCAGTCCACCAGTTCTTGATATTACCGTCTTTGTCATATTGCGCACCCTGGTCGTCAAAAGCATGGGTCAACTCATGGCCGATCACCATTCCGATACCTCCGTAGTTGATAGCATCGTCAGCGTTCACATCAAAGTAGGGATATTGCAGGATGCCGGCAGGAAATACAATTTCATTGAAGGAGGGCCGGTAGTAGGCCGTTACCGTCGACGGAGAGGGGCCCCATTCGTGCTTGTAGGGCGGATTATTCAGCTTGCCAGCCTGGTATTTGTAATTATCTTCCCTCAAGGCAATCACATTTTCAAAATACTTGCCACGGTCGATGGTAACATCATACTCTCTCCATACATCCGGGTAGCCCACCTTTTTGGTGATGGCCCAAAGCTTTTCTTTGGCCTTCACTTTGGTGCTGTCGCTCATCCAGTCGAGCTTCTCAATACGGGCTTCGAAAGCTTTTTGGAGGTTGTCCACAAGTTCCGAAATTCTCTTTTTGGCATCTTCGCCGAAGTACCGCTTCACATAAAGCTGCCCAAGGGCAAAACCCATTTGCCTGTCGACTGCTTCGGCCATTACCTGAGCACGTGGCTTTTCGGTCGACTGGCCCGACAAGGCTTTATTGTATTCAAACGAGGCCTTTTCAAAAGGTTGGCTCAAGATTTGGTCATAAGCAGCAATGGAGCTTGCTTTCAGGTAGGTTTTCCAGCCCTCAAGTGGCAATGACCCCAGCAAAGTGTTCAGTTTTTCGAAGTAAGCCGGCTGACGGACGTCAACACTGTCAGTATCAAGCCCAAGATTGTCCAGCAAGGCAGTCCACCCTATATTTGGCTGCGTCTTTTGGAGGTCAGCTACAGCCATCTTATGGTAATTGTTCTGTACGTCTCTGCGCTGTATCCTCGTTTTATGCGACTCCGCCAGTTGCTTTTCGATACCATACACAAGATCTGCTTTGGCAGCTGCTTTTTCCGCGCTGTCACCGGTTAACTCAAACAAAGTAGCTAGATATCCTCTGTAAGCACTTTGAATGCCGATGGTAGATGAATCAGTTTTAAAATAATAGTCACGGTCGGGTAAGCCCAAACCCGCTTGCCCGAAATGGGCAATGTTAACTGTGCTGTTCTTATCATCAGGCGAAATACCAGCGCTTATGATGGAATTGTCGCCGAGCTTTGACTCATCTGCCACAAAGGCCATCAGTGTTTTGAGGTCGTTAATCTTTTCTATTTTTTCCAGTATTGGCTTAATAGGCCCGAAACCTCGCCTATTGATGGCTGTTGTATCCATTCCTGAGGCAAAAAAATCGCCTACCTTTTGTTCAATGCTTCCGGAAGGATTCTCGCCTGCCGATACCTCTTCCAAAATACTCTGAAGCAGTTTTTTCTGAGGAATATTCAGGAAGCTATAAGAGCCCACACCTGATTGGTCGTCGGCAATTCTCGCTGTGTCGTACCAAATGCCGTTCACGTACATAAAGAAGTTGTCGCCAGGTTTGACCGAAGGATCGAGCCCCGAAACATCTACATATTTTCTTTCCGGAACACTTTGCTCCTGCTCTTTGCAGGCAACGACGGCAAGGGCTATAACAATGCAGTAAAGTATTCGCCTCATAGATTCGGTTAGTTTTTTGAAAGTTAGAAAGAATTCGAAGCAACGCACTCGACTATTCCGTTAGCGGAGGCTTATTGATGTGACTGCTTTCGAGCTATAATCGCCCGGGAGAAATAACCTTTTAATGGTCGTTTAAATAAAATTTCGTGTCAAATCGACACTTAAAGTCTATTTATACACTCTTCCATGCCTTCCTGGCAATATATTATCGCTGCTATTTAGTATATTCAGCCTTACAATGCCGATAAATAAGGTGTCGTCATCTAAGCTAATACCCTGTATTTCATCGACTACTCGGGTTCTTAAAGCATGACGTTACCTGAACTATTCAACCAAGTTCGAGTGGAAAAAATGGTATGCAGGGTAACAAGTCTATTGGTGAAACAAGTTTGTATTGAATAGCGAACGGATCATATCGACAACAGAAGCAGGGTCGCTTGATGATGAAGTGCTTTGGGGGCAATTCAAGTCCGGCAACGAACTGGCATTTTCTGTGCTGTACAAGCGCCACGTGAACAGGCTCTTCAACTATGGGATGCATAATTGTCGTGACAGAGAGTTGGTCAAAGACTGCCTTCAGGAGTTGTTCACCCGGCTGTGGAGCAAAAGAGAAACCCTTGGCGTGGCCGGTTCTGTGAACTACTATCTGTTCAAATCATTCAGAAGGCTGCTCATCAGCCGACTCATAGCCAACCGTAAGTTTGCCCTTCCTTTCCACGACAACCCTGACAGCATGTTTGAATTCATTCCATCCATTGAGGATACGATGATTGCCGGGGAGGCAAAAAAACAACAACTGGAGCAGCTGAAGGTGAGTTTTAATGCACTCACCAAACGGCAACGGGAGGCCATTTTCCTCAAATTCTTCAATGAGCTAAGCTATCACGAAGTTTCTTCTATCATGGAACTAAATGTGGACTCAGTTTACAATCTCATCTCAAAGGCACTTACGGTGCTAAAGAAAAAACTCAAAGACACGGGCTTTATACTGATCCTTCTGCAGGCTTTTCAGGTGTAATCGAAAAATATTTTCAAAAAAATGATGAGAAACCATACACGGTACACTCTTCTACGATATTAAACACTTTTCCAGGTGAAAGACTACTACCACTTTTCAGCGAACGACTTTGCAATGGACGAAAGCTTTCGTGCCTGGGTATGGAGGCCTACCAACGAAAGTAATGCTTTCTGGCGGGAATGGATCAGTAAGCATCCAGACAAGGCTGTGGAGGTTGAAGAAGCCATTGCTCTGCTGCAAAAACTTAACTTCCCCGTCTATTCTCTCTCAGAATCGGAAGTAGCTGGCCTGTGGAGCAATATAAAAGTCAACACACCACAGCCGACAGGCACGGGCAGGAAACTTACCGCAGGTGTGTCGCCCGACCTCTGGCGTTTGTCGGCCGTTGCTGCTGCAGCACTGATAGCGATAGGGCTGGCTGTGTTTTTCATATTCTTCCAAAAAGAGGTACTTCACTATGAAACGGCATATGGTGAAACCAAACGTATCCTGCTCCCTGATAGCTCTTCGGTGGTTCTAAATGCAAACTCCAGCATTGTGTTCAGTAACGACTGGCAGCGGCAACAAGCCAGAGAGGTATTGCTTGAAGGAGAGGCTTTTTTTGAAGTGGTTCACACCGTTGGCAACCAGCCATTCCGGGTGAAAGTAAGTGATGGAGTGGCCGTGGAAGTGCTTGGCACCAGCTTCAATGTTTACCATCGTAAAGCCGATACCAAAGTCGTGCTGAATACCGGGCAAATTGCCCTTAGCTTCCCGGGAAACGACAAGGAGGAAAAAATATTGATGGAACCAGGTGAACTGGTGGAGTACAAAAACAAGCAATACAGCAAACGCAGGGTCGATACCGAAGTGTATGCAGCCTGGACAGACAACAAGGTAATTCTTGACGAAACTTCCCTGAAGGAAATGATAGAAATGGCCAACAACAACTTTGGGGTGACCGTCCGTGTGCAGGCTAACAAAATGCTTCAGCAAACGGTATCGGGGTCAATGCCCGTGGGAGATGCTGAAAGTTTCGTGCTTCAAGTGGCCAAAGTTTTTCAGCTAAAAGCTGAAAAAAGGAATGATTACTACCTATTGAAAGAATAGCAATTCATATATACTCTAAACAATGATAACACCTACATTAAACTACTATGAGAAAGCTTTACCTAATTGTTTTTATCACCTGTGTGGTGGCAAATCAGGCAGTGCCACAATACCAGCAAGTTCTAGCTTCTGCCTTCAACCCGCAATCGATTGCGGTAACGAAAACTGAGTCCATTTCCCTTGAAAAAGGGCTGGAACAGCTGGAGAGAAAATTCAATGTGTCTATTGCCTACCGTGATGAATGGGTGAAAGACAAGAAAGTGCAGATACCATCCTCCGATTTGCGAACGGTGGAAGAAGCATTGGGCGAACTGCTGAGTGAAACAGAGCTTTCTTATGAAAAAGCTGGCTCCGGATTCTACGTCATTTCGCTAAAGAGCCTTCAGAATGCGGGGCTTTCAGAGTCGGCTTCCGCATCGAAGACATCCGGTTTATCAGCCAGTGTTACCTCCCCTGCTGCCAACCTTAGCCTCAAGGCCTTTTCCAAATCGGCCCGCAGGCAGAAAAAGGAAACGCAGCGTGAAGTCGCTGTCAGTGGAACCGTAAAAGATGAAAATGGCAATGGCTTTCCTGGTGTGAACGTGATATTGAAAGGCTCCTCAACGGGAACATCCACTGACGCCAACGGAAAATATTCCCTGTCGGTACCGGATGACAACTCAGTCCTTGTATTCTCAGCCATTGGCTACGCTACGCAAGAAGTGAACGTTGGTGCAAGAAGTATCATTGACATTTCTATGGAATTGGACGTGAAGTCACTAGAAACAGTGGTGGTTACCGCTCTGGGTCTGGAAAGATCATCCAAAAGCCTTGGGTATGCCACTTCCACCATCAATTCCGATGAGCTTTCAATCAACCGTACGCCGAACATGATGAATGCGCTGACGGGCAAAATTGCAGGTGTGAGCATTTCCGGCCTTGGAACTGGTCCTGCGGGCACATCAAAAATCCGTATCCGTGGTCAGTCGTCCATTTCAGGCCAAAATAACCCGCTCATTGTTGTGAACGGTGTACCCATTGACAATACCAACTTTGGCTCCAACCCTGGAAATGCGGGTTCGGATAGTTCAATCGGCGTAAGAGGCGGAGGAAACACCTCCGACGGCGGTGACGGACTTTCCAGCATCAACCCCGACGATATCGAGAGCATGACTGTGCTAAAAGGTGCGGCCGCATCAGCCCTTTACGGATCCCGTGCCAAAGACGGTGTGATCATGATTACCACTAAATCGAGGGGAACAACCAAAGGCCTGGGCGTAACTTACAATATGAACTATACCAATGAAGCGCCGCTTGATTTTACTGACTACCAGTACGAGTACGGTCAGGGTGAAAATGGAGTAAGACCCACTGCACCAAACCCTACATCCGGTCAATGGTCATTTGGCGAAAAGTTTCAGCCGGGCATGACACAGGTTTTGTTCGACGGCGTAACAGTTCCTTATGAGCCACAAAGAGGCCGGCTGCTGGACTTTTATCGCCGTGGGCAGAACTTCACTAACACAATAACGCTGGCTGGCAACACCGACAAAGGAGGGCTTAATCTTTCTTTTGCTGACATGAGCAGCCAGGGGATTGTACCCAACAATACATTCGACAGAAAGACCATCAATCTTGGATTCGGCTATGACCTTTCGTCCAAACTAAGCTTCAAGGGAAATATCAACTACTCCAATGAGTATAACAAGAACCCACCAAACGTAGGACAACAGGACAATACCATTCCCACATCACTCATGGCAATGTCTAATTCCATGCCCCTTGATGTGTTGAACGACAACAGATACAATGCACAGGGAAATGAATACATCTATTCACGGTTTATGAACAGGACGAATCCGTATTTCATTTTGTCGGATCAGTTTCAGAACATTCGCCGTGATAGGATATTTGGCAACCTTTCTGTGAAATACGACATTACCAACTGGCTTTTTGTACAGGGTCGTGTAGGTCAGGATTACTGGTCACGTGATCAGGACTACAACAACTTCCCCACCGGCCAGGCCTCAAGGGCAGCTGCACCAGCAGGTTTCGTCAATGGGTTGTACACGCAGGAAGCCCGCAGATTCAGAGAAATCAACAAGGATTTCCTCGTCTCCGCTACCAAAGAATTTGGTGATATCGGGGTTAACATCACCGCTGGTGGCAACCAGATGTACAGGAGGTCAGACCTCAACAGCGTGCAGGTAACAGATTTCGTTGTTCGGGGCCTCTACACCGTGCAAAACGGAAGGGCGAAAGACCCTCTTTACGACCTTTCTGAAAGAGGTGTAAATTCACTTTACGGGTCTGCGGAAGTGAACTACAAGCGTTTTATCTACTTGAACACTACCCTGCGCAACGACTGGTTTTCGACGTTATCAGAAGCCAACAGAAGCATTTTGTACCCCTCGGTTTCTGCCAGTTACGTATTTTCCGAGTCGTTCGACGCCCCTGGCTGGCTGAACTTTGGGAAATTCAGAGCTGCCTTTGCACAGGTGGGTAGCGACACCGACGTGCCCCCATATTCAAATGTGCTGTTCTACGGTGTCAACCCAAACTTAGCGTTGAATCCCTCCGGCACCGGGCAACCTGTGGGCGGGTCCTCGGGCAATACAGTTCCCAACCCCAATTTGAAGCCGATGCAAACATCTGAAACCGAACTGGGACTTGAGATGAGAATGTTTAACAACCGTGTGGGACTTGACGTGGCGGTCTACAAAAAAATCACTACCGATCAGATTGTGCAAGCACAGATTTCCGACGCCTCCGGCTTCATTGACACCCGCATCAACAGCGGGCAGAGCCAAAACAAGGGCATTGAGATGCTGCTGAATTTGACTCCGGTAAAAACTGTCGATTTTTCCTGGGACTTCACTTTTACCGGTGCCTACAATATCACCAAGGTGCTTAGCCTGCTTACCGACACTCCAGGTGAAAGGATTACCGTGGGTACTCACGTGTTCAATGGTGAGCTGCGGCAGATTGTTGGCGAAGAAATGGGGCAAATTGCCGGTTTTGGCTACCGGAGAGACGACAGTGGCCGCCAGATATTTGGCACGAATGGATTACCTCTGAGAACGCTTGATCTTGTGAATTTTGGTAGTGCACTACCAAAATGGGTAGGAGGCTTTAATAACGCCTTCAACTACAAAGGGGTATCTCTTTCTTTTCTGATAGATTTCAAGTTGGGGAACAAAATGCTCTCTGGTACCAACTTCAACGCTTACCGTCACGGCCTTCACAAAGCAACACTTGAAGGCAGAGAGAATGGCGTTGTGGGCGATGGCGTTGACATCGACGGCAACGTAAACACAGTGGTAGCACCCGTGCAGGCCTATTGGGAGATTGTGAGATCTCAGGCACTTATTGAGCCTGTGGTATATAACGGAGGCTACTGGAAATTACGTCAAATAACAGCCGGTTATGATTTCACCCGGTTTTTCTCTCCCGATTCTCCAATCAAAGGACTGAGGTTGAACCTTGTGGCGAACAATGTGCTACTCCTGAAGAAATGGGTGGATAACATCGATCCTGAAAGTTTCGGCTACAGTTCCGACAACGTGGTTGGGATGGAGTCGCCAGGGCTGCTCACAACAAGGAGCATGGGCTTCAACCTGAATGTTAAATTTTAATCAAACGCATCATGAAAAATATAACTAAACTATCTCTGTTAATATTTTCGTTCGTTTTCATCATGTCATGCGACAATGAGTTTGATGAAATGAATAAAAGCAAGACGGGGGCCACCTCAATCGACCCCGTGTTCATTCTCAACAGGGCAGCAATCAATTCGTCCTTTCCTGCGTCCACACTTATTTTCGAAATGGGCATTGTACAGCAGATCATTTCGCCCAACTCAGGTGTGCTTACCGGTGCTAACTATAACCAGGACAATCGGGCCTCAACGCAGGTAAACTGGCAAACCTACTACCGCAACGTCATCAGAGACACCAAAGACATCATCAGTCAAACAACAGATGACCCAGCTAGAGCCAACCTGCTAAATATGGCAAGGATTCTACAGGCCCATGCGTTTATGGTGCTTACCGATAGCTATGGAGACATACCCTATACAGATGGTGGCGATGGCTACAACACGCAGATTTTCTTTCCTGCCTATGATACCCAGGAGTCTATTTATCCTAAACTCATTCAGGAACTAAGCGAGGCTTCGGCTGCCTTAAGCGCCAGTGGAAAAGTGGAAACGGCCGATGTTTTATATGGTGGCGATGTGGCAAAGTGGAAAAAGTTTGGCTACTCGCTGATGTTAAGGGCCGGAATGAGGCTCAGTGAGGCCAATGCAAGCCTTGCGCAAAGCACAGTGGCAGCTGCCTTCAATGGCGGCCCTATCCTCGACAATGCGGACAATGTTTACGTGCGACACGACGCCAATTACTCCAACCCGCTCGGAGCCACACTCAACTCTACTGAGGCGGCAAATATCTACCTGGCAAAGCCTTTCGTTGATGTTTTGCAGGCAACCAACGACCCCAGACTGTCTGCCATCGCCATTCGTTATGTAGGCGCTACTTCCGGGCCCACCCAGGTTGTTGAAGTTGGTTCTTATGAGGCTGACGATCAGATCGGTATGCCAATGGGCCACGACAACGGAACGGTAGCCGCCGCCGCAGAAGCAGATGGGCTGGCAAGTTTCTATGATTATAGCCAGGTGGATCGTCGTCGAATGACGAGCCGTGCCGCACCAGCCTTTTTTGTAACCGCAGCTCAAACCAATTTGCTGTTGGCTGAAGCAAGGTTCAGAGGGTGGATCACCACTGGCAGTGCAGCGCAGTACTTTTCTGATGGCATTGCCGCCCATATGGATCAGCTGGCAACGTTCGACGCAGCTTCGGCGGTAGCGGCTACAGACAGAGATGACTACATTGCAGCAAACCCACTTGAGGCAGGAACCGAACTGGAACAAATCAATGTCCAGTACTGGATAGCATCGTTTTTGAACGGACCAGAGGCATTCGCTAATTTCAGAAGAAGCGGCTTCCCAGTTCTGGAAGTAAACCCTTATCCAGGCAAAGAAGTTGACTTTATCAACAGACTGACCTATCCAAACTCGGAAATATCAGTTAATACCGAGAATGTAAATGCGGCCATTGCAACGCAGGGGCCTGACGACCTCGCCACCAAGGTGTGGTGGCATAAGTAAAAAAGGAGATCCTGTAAGAGGCACTGGTTTATCGCCTCTTACAGGATCACTTACCTTACTCGTACTGTCCTATCTCACAGGCAAGCAAGAGCTTTCAGTCATCAAACTGATGACGAGCGATGCCTTATTCAACACCGTCCCCACAGCCTTAAGGAGCTATCCTGGCCAACCATACTTCTCGATATCTCGGGACAGCACTATCCATCCTATCCATCAGCTCAATTGATCACCCTTAAAAAAAGAAATCCAATGAAAAATGTATTGCAGGAAATCATCCAAAAGAATAAGCAGCGGGAGAGAGAAGCTGCACTTGTACGCCAGGCTGAAATTGATAACGCAGAAACTCCCGACAACCGTCGCAGCTTTTTAAAGAAAACTGCTCTGGGAGGTTTGTCGCTCGCCGGTTTGATGAGTTTGTCCTTTGAGGACAGCATGGCACAAACCACTTCAAAAGTTCAGAAGGCGTCTGCTCCTTCTGATCTCAAAATTACCGACATGCGCTATTGCCTTACCGGCGTTATGGGAGGCACTGCCATCATCCGCATCGACACCAATCAGGGCATTTACGGTCTCGGAGAAGTGCGAGATGCGGCAGATCCCCGCTACGCTTTGATGCTCAAAAGCAGGATACTGGGAGAGAACCCGTGCAACGTAGAACGGGTATTTAAGATGATCAGGCAATTTGGAGGACAGGGACGTCAGGCAGGCGGTGTGTGTGCCGTCGAGATGGCTCTTTGGGATTTGTGTGGCAAAGCCTACAATGTTCCGGCCTGGCAGCTGCTTGGCGGCAGGTATCGGGATACTGTTCGTATATATGCAGACACTCCCGAATCTCCTGATCTTGAAGTTTTTAAGGAAAAAGTAAAGTACCGCACCGTTGAACAGGGCTATACCTGGCTAAAAATGGACGTTTCCATTAATGTGCTTAGAGACATTCCGGGAACATTGGTCAATCAGGCGTTTTGGAGGTCGAACGGTTCTCAATTTTCAGGCGATTTTATGTCGTACGCAAATGCCAGACACCCATTTACCGGCATCCAGGTGACGGAAAAGGGATTTGAAATTCTGGCCCAACGGGTGGCAGATGTTCGTGCCGTGGTGGGAGACGAAATTCCCATGTCTACCGATCACTACGGCCATTTCGACCTCAACAATATGATTCGGCTGGGCAAATCGCTGGAAAAATACCGCCTGGCCTGGCTTGAAGACATGGTGCCCTGGCAATATACTGAGCAGCACAAAACAATTACCGATGCATTGGAAACACCAACTACTACAGGTGAAGACATCTATCTGCTGGAAAATTGCAAGCCACTTATCGACGTCCATGCCGTGGACATCATCCACCCCGACCTAGCCTCTTCAGGCGGCCTGCTGGAGACGAAACGTATTGGTGATTATGCTGAAGAAAAAGCCATCGCCACGGCCATGCATCAGGCCGGTACACCAGTTTCTTTTATGGCAAATGTACATTGCGCTGCCGCCACCCAAAACTTCCTGGCATTGGAGCACCATTCTGTCGATCTGCCATGGTGGGAAAGTATGGTAAAAACGACGGACGGACGAAAGCTGATTGACAAAGGCTTTGCCCCTGTGCCGCTCAGCGCACCCGGACTGGGGATTGAACTGGTGGATGATGTGGTAAAACAGCACCTTGATGCCCGTGACACGTCTTACTTTGCTCCCACCAGGGAATGGGATGCAAAGCGTTCCCACGACAGGACATGGAGCTAAAAATGAGGTAAAGAAATAGTTGTTCAGCCAAGAACATTTGGGCAAAAAACTGCACAGCGATCCTGTGCAGTTTTTCTTTATAAAGGGCCATTCGAAAGGAGCCTACACCGAGGCCAACAACTCTTTTTCGATGACCTCTTTCAACGTATGCTTGGGTAAAGCACCAGCCTGCATCATAGGCTGTTTTGTCATGGGTATAAAGAGCATGCTGGGAATGCTTCGTATTTGGAAAACAGCCGCCAGCTCCTGCTCTACCTCCGTATCAACTTTGTAAATGGTCACTTCAGGGTGCTCATTAGAAAGTTCTTCAAGCACCGGTGCTACCATTTTGCAGGGCCCGCACCAATCGGCGTAGAAGTCGATAATAGCGGGCTTTTCACCCTTGAATTTCCACTCTTTTTCGGTGGTATAGTCGAAAACATCGTCTTTGAATTGTTGTGTAGTCAATTTGACAGTTGCCATCGTCGCTTGTTTTAATTTTCTACAAAAGTACTAGTTCTTCTAAAGGAATTTTGTGACACATGTCACGTAAGCCGAGGAAGCAGAGTCAACATCATAAAACCTGTTTCCGTTCAGTAGGGCCGATTCGCCACTCTCTTATTTTTCCCTCTCTAAATATCAGGCAAAGACGCCAAGTCGCAAAGAAAAACCGCTGTCCGATATCTTCACCGATCTGGCAGGCACTTTCCTGCTGAAACCAACTTTGCGGCCTTAATTAGCTACAAAGGCTCGAAGCATAGCACATAACAACTTTGCAGTTTGCTCCAGCAAACTTGCCCCTTTGCGTGATATATAATTCAATTAAAACGAGCAACAAGATCTTCACCGGTCCGGCAGGCACTTTCCTGCTGAAACCAACTTTGCGGCCTTAATTAGCCACAAAGGCACAAAGGCTCGAAGCATAGCACATAACGACTTTGCACTTTGCTCCAGCAAACTTGCGCCTTGCGTGATGTATAATTCAATAAAAAAGAACAACAAGATCTTCACCGGTCCGGCAGGCACTTTCCTGCTGAAACCAACTTTGCGGCCTTAATTAGCCACAAAGGCACTAAGGCTCGAAGCATAGCATATAACGATTTTGCGGTTTGCTCCAGCAAACTTGCCCCTTTGCGTGATATATAATTCAATTAAAACGAGCAACAAGATCTTCACCGACTTGTCAGGCTTGCCAGCTTTGAATGCAATCCGGTCTTCCTGTCTTCGCTCTCCTTTCTGAACATCCGAACGTCTGAACATCCGAATGTCTTCTTTCTCCCAACTCCTCACTTCCGTCTCCTTCTCCCGACTCCTCTCTGAACATCCGAACGTCTGAATATCCGAATGTCTTCTTTCTCCCGTCTTCCGTCTCCCCACTTCTTACTTTTTTTAAAAAACTCCCCTCCTTTTGCATTTCCAAAAAACCTTTTCTACCATTGTACCGTACTAGTGAAGTAATACAGTAAATCACATACAATGATTGACATCAAGAAACTTAACTTTAACTATGGCAACAAGCGCCGACCGCTGTTTCGGGAGCTCGATTGCCAGATCAACGCAGGCAGCATTGTTGGCTTGCTGGGCAAGAACGGTGCCGGCAAAACCACGCTACTGAAGCTGATGATCGGATTGCTGTTCCCCGACGGCGGCACGGTCAACGTGAACAATTACGAGCCTGGGAAACGACAACCGGCCTTTCTTGAGGACATGTTTTTCGTATCGGAAGAGTTTTATCTCCCAGGAATCTCTATTGCCAATTTCATCAAAGCCAATGCGGATTTCTATCCCAGGTTTGATGGCGCACTGCTCCAAAGGCTGCTGAAAGACTTTGAGCTACCTGAAACCGAAAGCTTACAGAAGCTCTCCTACGGCCAAAAGAAGAAGTTTCTGATCTGCTTCGCACTTTCTACTAAGTGCCGCCTACTGGTGCTGGACGAACCTACCAACGGACTGGACATTCCTTCGAAATCGATTTTTCGCAGGATACTGGCGGGAGCTTTGGATGAAGACCAGCTCGTTATTATTTCCACGCACCAGGTAAAAGACGTGGAAAACCTGATTGACCGCATCATCATGCTCGACAGCGGCCAGTTTATCATGCAGAAAGACCTTTTCGATATTTCTTCCAGGCTTCACTTTTCCACCAGCTCGACAGCTGAAGGAGATGACATACTTTACAGCGAAATGGTGCCAGGTGGCTACAAAGTGATTACTTCTCAAGCAAATGGCAGCTCGTCTGTAGACATCGAATTATTGTTTAACGCCATTTTGAATGGCAATGAAAAATTGAAAAGCTATGTCCAGTAATATATTTAACAGCCGTCGTTTCCTGCTACTGTGCAGGCAGCACTTTGTTCATAACAACAAACTGCTGGGCTTTTCCGCAGGGGCTTATGTAGGTGTGGTGTTTATCCTGCTATCATTCGTGCAGGCTACTGAGAATTTTCTACCTCATGACCTGGACAATTTCAGGGGATTCCTTATTGGGTTTGTAATTGTGTTTGGACTACTCTATGTAGGGTATTCATTTCCTGCCTTTCGTTCGAAAGAAAGCACGATGAACTACCTGCTAGTGCCCGCATCGCTGATAGAAAAATTCGTATTCGAATTGGTCACCAGAATTGGGCTCATGTTATTAGCGCTGCCATTGTTGTTTTGGATCACTTTTAACCTGCAGGGATATTTCTTCACCCTGTTCACTGAATTTTCATTCGACCCTATCGGCATTCAACAACTGGTTACAGTGGAAATGCCAAATGGGATTGATTCCGTCGGTTGGTTCATTGTAATGATCACCGGTCTGGCGCTGCTGCTGTTTGTCGTCCCATTCACTGGTGCTGCCATATTTTCAAAGCAGCCATTGGTCAAAACACTCTTTTCGGTGGCTGTCATAGTCATTTTCTATTCAACGGTCATTTATCTGGTGGCAGAACCGTTGGGTCTCAATCAATATCACCGTGATCCCGAAGAAGGGATGTGGCTTTTGCCTACGAACGAGCATACTGCATTCCGCTTTTTCGGCGTGGTGGTGATCATTGCCAATGCGGTCATGCTATTTGTGGCCTACAGGAAACTTAAAGAAAGGGAGGTGTAGTATGGAATTTCAAAACGGTAAAAGCATTTTTCTGCAGATCGCAGACACCATCACCGACAAGGTGGTGAGTGGTGAGTTTCCGGCTGGGGAGAAAATTCCCTCCGTGCGGGAACTGGCAGCAGAAATGGGCGTCAATCCCAATACGATCATGAGAACTTATAGTGAATTACAAGCCATGGACATCATCGAAAACCAAAGAGGTATCGGGTACTTTGTGAACAAAGACGCTCAAAAGATTATTCTCGAAAGCAAGAAGCAGGAGTTCTTCAGCAAGGTGCTCCCCGACTTCCTGCGCCATGCGGCCATGCTTGGCATTACGTCAAGCGAATTGAAAAAACATATTGAAACTTTAAAATGACCACCATGAAGCTCAGCAATAAGATACTTATCGGGTTCTTCGGATTCATCCTTATTTATATGATGGCAGCATTCGCCGAAATTCGTTTTCTGGGATACAAAAGGGATTTGAGTGGTACAGAAGTGCAAGTTGAAAAAGCACCCCTTGGCAACGTCGGGTACATTGTGCTGTCAGACTCGGAACACAGGGTAACCATAAGCTCGTCAAACGAACCTCATATAGAAGTAAAAAGCATTGATGGTAGTTTTCTATCGAATCTCAACTACGAGATGGTTGGAGATACTTTGAACCTCAAAATCAACGAAATTACCAGCAGCAAGCCGGTTCAGGTGACCGTCTTTGTTTCCCAAAACACATTCAGAGGACTGCAAGCCACCAGGGCATCGGCCAGCCTGACAAACTTGAGTCAGCAGGCACTGTCCATTACGCAGTCTGGCGGCAGCATCAGAATGGATGGAGATGTCAATGTAACGAACCTTAGCATAGCAGCGTCAGACAATGCGAACCTGGACGCAAGTGGGTTGAGTGTGAACTCGCTATCTGTGAAAATCGACCATTCGAAAGTAATGATCTGGTCACCGGTTGTGCAGCTTCGTGGCAGCATACTTAACGATTCTTTTTTGAGGATCGACGGGGTCGACGACATACAATTCACTAAAGACAAAAGCAGCAAAATCCAGATCCAGGATTAAGGACTGACTGTGTGTCACAATTTGAATTCGTATTTCAAACAAGCTTGTAATCCCGGCGGGAAAACAAGCACCTATTGTAAGTGAACTGTAGCTGATGAACATTGAAATAAGAGGGCTCTCAAAAATCTATCCCAACGGACATGCGGCCATACGCAACGTCGACCTCGACATCGGCACCGGCATGTTTGGCCTACTGGGGCCCAACGGCGCCGGCAAATCCAGCTTCATGCGCACGCTGGTGACTTTGCAAAGTGCTACGTCGGGTTCTATTCTCATTGAAGGCTTGGACATCAACGAGCACCGCCAAAAGATCAGGGCCATGATTGGTTACCTCCCCCAGGATTTTACCTTTTTTTCCAAACTGAAGACCTGGGAATTTCTTGACTACGCTGCCCGATTGGCCACCAACTTGAAAAAGAAAGACCGGCTGATCAAAGTAGATCACCTGTTGGATCAGGTGGGTTTGCTCGACGTGAGGGAGCGCATGGCCAACAAGCTCTCTGGCGGTATGAAACGACGGTTGGGCATTGCACAGGCACTGATTGGCGACCCCAAACTGCTGGTGATTGACGAGCCCACCACAGGCCTTGATCCGGAAGAGCGGATCCGCTTCAGGAATATCCTGTCCGATCTCAGCCAAAAAGACGTCACCATCATCCTTTCCACCCACATCGTGGGCGACATCAGCAGCACCTGCCACAACATGGCGATGCTCAACAAAGGAGAAGTAGCTTTCAAAGGCTCGCCGGAAGGCATGATTGATCAGGTGCGTGGCCACGTGTGGCAGGTAACGCTTGGGGACGAAGAGTTTACCGAAATAAAAAACAAGTATTCGGTGGTGTCGACCATTCCGGTTGAAGGCCAGTGGGAGGCGCAACTCATTGCCACTGACCAACCACATCCGAAAGCCGTCAATGTGAACCCCAACCTGGAACACGCCTACGTTTATTTTATGGAAAATCAACTGGGCGTTTCGCTGGTATGAGTGCTGTATCGAACATACTGACCATCGCCCGCTACGAATCCAAAGTGGTTTGGCGCAACTGGTTTTTCCGAATCGTGTCGCTGGCTGGTATTGGCTTCGTGGTCATTTTTAACCTGGCGATTTTCTCAGAAATTGACCAGCCCCGGCGGTTTGAGCTTTCCAATAGCTGGATGATGCCCTACACCACCATGGTCATGATCAGCATTGCGCAGGCAGCCGCTGTGGTCTTCCTGGCTACTGGTTTGATCAAGAAGGACAAGAAACTCGACACCAACGAGGTATTCTTCGCCCGCCCGATCTCTAACCTCGATTACGTGCTGGGCAAAGCACTGGCCCTGTTCAACCTGTTCTTTTGGCTGAACCTGCTGCTTCTGTGTATTCCGCTGATTGTCAACCTGACCAACCCGAACACTGCCTTCAATCCGCTGGCCTTCGTCATTTATCCCTTGCTGATAAGTTTGCCATCCGTCATTTTCACAACGGGCATCGCCTTTTTGTTTGTGACCTTATTGCGCAACCAGCCCATCACCATTGTGCTGCTGTTGGGGCTGTCGGCAGTGGAGCTTATCTATTACTTCGACAAGTTCTCCTACATCCTCGACTTCATGGCCTTCCGGCTGCCTATGTTAGCGTCAGAGATGACCGGCTTTGCCCACCTTGATTTCGCCTTATGGCAGCGGGCATTCTACCTGGTGGCCGGAGTGGCGTTTCTGTTCCTTACGGCCTTCTTCCTTGACCGCCTCGCCAGCCACAAAAGGGTGAAGCTGCTCACTGGCCTGGTTGGAATGGTATTGGTTGCTGCAGCTGCCGTCATCATGATTAGGCTGGTTGCCCTGCGGGAAACGCCCATAGCGCTGCGGCAAGAGATGATTGCTGTTAATGGACAGTGGGCTGAGGTGCCGAACGTGGACATTCTCGCCCACCGCATTCACCTTGAGCAGGTTGAAAACAAACTCATATCCACTTCCACCTTAACGGTAAAGAACAACCGTAGTGAGCCCCTGGCAGGCTTCTATTTCACACTGAACCCGGGCCTCGACATCAGCAGCTTGACTGTGAATGATCGCAGCGTGGAGTTTGAGAGGCATTTGCAGGTGGTGTCGGCCAACAGTAGCATCACCATACAACCCGGTGAAGAAGCCACAGTGAAAATAGACTACCAGGGCACGATTTGGGAGTCGGTGGCCCACCTCGAAGTGGATCAGGAGCGGTACGAGTTCCCAAGGGACTACCTGATGTTTGCCCTGCCAAAAAAATACGCCTATTTGCAGCCAGACTATTTGCTGCTGACCTCTGACGTGCTTTGGTACCCCGACACACAGATTGGCTACAGCCGGGAGTCACCCAGAAAGGAAAGAACGTCGTTTATCGACTTTCAGCTGGAGGTAAAGGTAAAAGAAAGCCAAACCGCCGTCTCCCAGGGCGAGATTATTACAGACGGAAACGTCTTCCGTTTTCAGCCCGAATCTCCACTCCCGAAGATATCGCTGGCCATTGGCGCCTACGAGAAAAAAGAAATCACGGTCGACAGTGTGACTTACGCAATCTATCAATACCCCGACGACAACTACACCTCGGAGTACCTCGGGCAATTGACCGACACCCTTGGCCTGCTCATCAGGGATATTGTGAATGAGTACGAGGATGGCCAGAAGCTCACCTACCCTTTTCGCAGATTGCAGTTTGTGGAAACGCCCTTATTGTTCGCTGCCTACAACAAAATATACGAAAACCAGCAAGCCTATTTGCAACCAGAAACGGTATACTGGCCGGAAGAAGGCGGAGATATCCGGGAGTTTGATTTCAGAAGGCAGCTGAAGGACATGGACGAGCAAGCCAAACGGGACAACCAGGTGCTGAGCGACAAGGAAAAGCAGGCCAACGTTTTCAAAGACCTGATTAAGAAGGTTTTCACCAAACAGTCGGGAACCATATGGTTTTATGGTAATCGTGATGAAGATCAGCCTGACTACTCGCTCTTTCCGCAGCTATATAGCTACAATTCCGGTGTAGTGAGTCGTGACTGGCCCCTGCTCAATCGCAGTATTTCAAGCTTTCTGAGAAAAGACCTTCAGACGGAGAATGACTATTCCAGAAACATGAATGGGATCTCCTTTGAAGAAGAATGTAACGAGCTGCTGCGAACGACAATGGTCAACGAAATCCTGACCAGCGAAACAAATTTCAACAAAATCAATAAGTCCGTCTCGCTGAAAGGCCAGTACCTGTTTGCCTACCTGGGGCAATTGCTGGGGCAAGATGAATTCAAGAGCTTTGTGCAAAACTGGATCAACGGCCACCAGCATCAGCTCACCAGCTACGGTGATTTTCGGGCGGCGCTGCAGCAACACTTTGGCCTCGACATTGACCCGGTAATCAGACAGGTGTATTTCAGCACCGCACAACCAGCGTTTGAAATAGACAATGTACAAAAGTTTGAAGTGCTCGATGGCGACAGAAAACGCTATCAGGTATTGCTGGACATAAAAAATACGGGTGACAACGACGGAGTGATTGAGGTGAAGTTCAATGCAGATGACAGTGGAAACGACAATCAATTTTCCCGGCGAAGGGAGAGCCAGCAGGTAAAAGAGGAAGCATCCGGCTACCTCTCTGTGATCAAAGTAGGCGAAGCAAAACAGCTGGGATTTGTGCTCGACGAAAAGCCTGAAAAAATAACCATCAATACGCTCATTTCAAGGAATATCCCTTCAGTGATCACCATGTCGACAGGCATATTCAGTCCCCGCAAGCTGACCACGCTCTTTGAAGGGGAAAGGGTGCTACCGCCTACCGTGGCCACCAGCCAAAGTGAGGTGATTGTCGACAATGAGGATTCCGGGTTCAGCACGTTCAGCCCTGTGGAGCCGACCTACCTGAGGGCTTATCTCGACAGCAAAAACGGCACTGATCAAAAGTACTTTGGCAGCTGGCACCGCTCCCGTTCGAAATGGAGGGCCACCACTGGCTCCACTTTCTACGGCAAATCTGTCCGCTCTGCCCACTTCACCAGGTCGGGCAATGGCGACAAGCTGGCCGTCTGGGAGGCTAAGCTTCCTGACGAAGGCTTCTATGACGTCTACGTGTACATGATGGGCAAAAACCAGAATGAGTTCAACGGACGGGACGACAATAACCAACAATTCGACTATAACTACGCCATCCATCACAGTGACGGAACGGACGATATCAAGTTCAATATTTCCAAAGCCGAGTTCGGGTGGAACTACCTGGGCTCCTACTACTTCGGGCAGAATGGTGGGAAAGTGGTACTCTCCGACGAGAGTGAATTTGGTACTGTATATGCCGACGCCGTGAAATGGGTGAAACAATAAACGATATGAGCTTTAAAAGACAAACCAAAGCGAATCCTATGAGACCAAATGCTTTCCAGCGGCCCCTCCTGCTTCTTGGGGCCATAGTGGCGGTAATCGTGTTGAGTTTGCTGTCGACACAGGGTGCCTTTGCACAGCAAGTACTCACCCTGGAAGAGGCCATCCAGATTGCCCAGACCAGCAGCCCCGATATTAAGAAATCGAGGCTTAACCTGTATAGCAACCGAAAGAGCCTCGATGCCCAGCGACTGGCCATGAAGTCGAGGTTTGGCCTGGACGTGACGCCGTTCGACTATAACAGAACCAGGCTGTTCAATGACCTGGTTTCCCGCTGGAACACCAACGAGGACTATAACTCCTTCGCCAACTTCTCGGTTTCTCAGCCAATCTCTGCTACTGATGGCACGGTCTCCTTGATCAATAGGTTTGGATACAGGGATAACTACTCTGAATTTCAAGATGTTAGAACGAAGACCTATAGCAATAATTTATACCTGCAGGTAGACCAGCCCATTTTCACCTACAACAGAAACAAGCTGCAGACACGGGAATTGGAACTCAACCTGGAGAACGCACAAATCAGTAATGCCCTTCAGCTGCTCACGCTGGAGCGAAACGTTACCCAGACTTTCTATTCGTTTTACCAAAGCCAGAACAGCCTGGAGATTTCCAGAGCAGAACTCGAAAACCAGGAGATCAGCTACGAAATCACCAAAAACAAGGTAGACGCCGACCTGCTCGCCATGGAGGAGCTTTATCAGGCCGAGCTCAACCTGGCCACCTCCCGCTCAACGCTGGAAAACAACCAGGTAACGCTCGACAATGCGGCGGACGACCTGAAGCTGCTGCTGGGCATTGGCCTCGATGAGGAGATCGCCGTACAGGTGGACATCAAGTTTGTGACCCGGGAGGTGGACCTTAACCAGGCCATAGAGATGGGCTTGCGCAACCGGGTGGAGCTCAGGCAGCGCACCATTGACATTGAACGTTCACAATTTGAGTTGACCAGAACCAAGTCCCTCAACGAGTTCAAGGGGGCCGTGGCCTTGTCGATGGGGATCTTTGGCGACAACATCAATGCCCCGCAGGTATACGATTCGCCAACAGTCAACCCAAGGGTAGCAATATCATTCAGCATCCCTATTTGGGACTGGGGCGAAAACAAGGCACGCATGGAAGCCAGCAACGCCAACCTCGATATCACCAAAATAGACCTGCAAAACCAGAAGAATGACATCATTATCAATATCAGAAAGACGTACAGAAGCCTGCAGAACCTGGAAAACCAGATAGAAATAGCACAGCAAAACGTAAAGAATGCACAGCTGACCTACGAGATCAACCTGGAGCGTTACCGAAACGGTGACCTGACAAGCATTGACCTCAACCGCTTTCAGAGCCAGCTGTCCGACAAGAAAAGTGCGCTGGCCAGTGCGCTCATCAACTATAAAATTGAGTTGCTGAACATGAAGATCCTTTCACTTTACGACTTCGAACACCAGCAGCCTGTTATTCCTAATTCTAATTAAGACCACTACTGATCATACATATTATGACACGGACGACATACATGAAAAGCGTTAAAAATACTGTCGGAGCCCTGCTGGTGCTGCTGGCCGTCACTGCCTGCAACAACGAGGAATCCAATATCCAAACCGAGATCAAAATCCCCGTTTCTGTGACCATCATCAAGCCCCAGTCGATCTCCCGGTTCATCGAGACCACAGGCACCGTCTATTCCTCCAAGGAAGGCGCCATCAAGTCGGAGCTCACGGGCATTTACAGGCTGCAAACCAATCCGGCCACCGGGCGTCCTTTTGCCCTTGGCGACGCCGTGAGACAGGGCCAGGTCATTATCAGACTGGAGGACAAGGAGTTTGAAAACAACCTTCAGCTCGATGGAAAAAAACTCAGCCTGGAGGTGTCGGAAAACAACCTCAACAAACAAAAGTCGCTGTTCGAAAAAGGGGGTGTGACCCAAACAGAACTCAACCAGGCGTCAATTGACTATGTAAATTCGAAATACGCCTACGAAAATGCGGAGATCCAGAAAGCCAAAATGTTCGTCAAAGCGCCATTTACCGGGGTGATTGTATCGATTCCCTACCATACCGATGGCGTCCGCATCGACCAGGGACAGGAGCTTTTCAAAGTTATGGAGTACGAACACCTGCTCATGGATGTGAAGCTGCCTGAGAAGCACCTGCCAGAGGTAACGCTCAATCAGCTGGTGCAGATTACCAATTACAACCTGGCTACCGACACCATCCTCGGAAAAATCAGCCAAATCTCCCCTGTCATCGACACGGAGACCAGAACCTTCCAAAGCGTATTACAGATCAATAACGACAAGAAACTGCTCCGCCCCGGCATGTTCATCAAAGCAGCCATCCTTTCTGAGCAGCGTGACAGCACCATCGTCATCCCCAAGGAAACCATCATCTCCCGCCAGGACGGCAAAGTGGTGTTCACTGTGGAAAACGGGATAGCAACCGAGAAAAAGATAACGACTGGCCTGGAAAACCAGGATGTGATCGAAGTGCTCGACGGCCTCAAGGTTAACGACCGCCTGGTGGTCACCGGCTTTGAAACGCTGAGGAACAAAAGCAAGGTAAGTGTGATTCAGTAAGGAAGTGAGGAGTAAATAGTAAGCAGTAAGTAGTGAAACAGACTGATAACTAATAACTAATTACTGATAACTGAATATGACAATTGAAAAAAATAACCATTAACCTCTAACTCCAAGTACTTTGAAAAAGATAGTCTCCATGGCCGTGTCCTATCCCATTACCATTCTCATGATGGTGATGGCGGTCATCCTTCTTGGATCCATTTCCTTCGATAAGCTGGGGATAGAGCTCTTCCCTGACCTGAAGAACCCCACCCTCTTTGTGGAGCTCAAAGCGGGCATACGGCCGCCATCGGAGATTGAAAAGCAATTCATTGAGAACATTGAGTCCATTGCCATCCGCCAGAGTGGAGCCGTGGAAGTCAGCTCTATCAGCCAGACAGGCTATGGCAGAGTCACTGTCAATTACGACTGGGGCAAAGACATGGACGAGGCCTTTCTCGATCTGCAGAAGTCGCTGTCGAGCTTTTCACTGAACGACGACATCGACGAGTTTGCCATTTCCCAGTTTGACCCCAATGCCACACCGGTCATGATCCTTGGTATCTACAACCCGGCCTCCAACGACTTCGATGCCCTGCGCCGGGTGGCCGAAACCAATTTCAGGAACGAGCTCATCCGCCTGCCGGGCATAGCCGAAGTGCGCTTGTCGGGAGAGCAGGAAAAAGAAATTGTGCTCGAAACAGACCCTCATCAGCTGGCTTCTTTTGGGCTTACAGTGAATGACCTTGTAGCTAAAATTCAGAGCTACAACCGCAACGTTTCCGGAGGGTTTATTGAAGAGCTGGGCAGAAAATATATCATCAAAGGCCTGGGCATCATAGAGCAGCCCGAAGACCTGGAAAACCTCGTGGTGGGCTACACTACCGCAGGAACTTCCACACCGGCAGCTACAGCCACACCCGTAACAACTACTTCAACTGAAACAACACAAACACCTAATAATCAGTCAGTAAATAGTAATCAGGTTCCAGTATTGCTTCGGGAGGTCGCTACCGTCAAAATCATGGACAAAGAAGCCGGCAGCATCGTGCGGGTGAACCAGCGCAGAAGCCTGGGCATGTCCATTTACAAGGAAACAAGGTACAACACAGTAAACGCTGTGAACGAGCTCACCGGGGTGCTGGAAGGCCTCAAGACGTCCGTTCCCGGCTACGAGTTTGTGATCATCCAAAACCAGGGAAGGTTCATCCAGGGCGCTATCGACGAGGTGAAAGAATCGGGGCTGTACGGCGCCCTTTTTGCCATGCTGGTGCTGTTTGTGTTCCTGCGCCGGATAGGCTCCACGCTGGTCATCAGCATTGCCATTCCCATCTCCATCATAGCCACCTTTAACCTGATGTATTTCAATGGGCTTACCCTGAACGTGATGACGCTCGGTGGTCTGGCCCTCGGTGCTGGCATGCTGGTCGACAATGCCATTGTGGTGGTGGAAGCCATCTTCCGAAAGCGGGAAGAAGGACTCAGTGTCATCGACGCCGCCATTGCCGGTACGGCTGAAGTCAGTGGAGCCATTACCGCCTCTACCCTCACCACCATCATCGTGTTCCTGCCCATCGTTTACCTGCAAGGCCCATCCGGAGAGCTCTTCCGTGACCAGGCCTGGACGGTGGCCTTTTCACTGCTGTCTTCGCTGGCCGTGGCTATACTCGTAATTCCTACCTTGTTCGCCAGGGTTTTCAAAAACGACAAGACCGTGCTGGAAGTGCAGCCGCTGAAATTCACCCGTTACCGCAGCTTCCTCAATGGCGTACTTAAATACCGCATCGCCTTCATCATCGCCTCGTTGGTACTGGTGGTGGGGTCGTTTCAGCTGGTGTCAGTCATTGGCAGCGAATACATGCCGCAGTCGGGCACACGGGCCATCTCTGTAGATATCAAGCTGGCCAACGGCACCGCACTGGCCCGCACGTCATCGACGGTCGGACAGATCGAGGCCCAGCTGTTTCAGCTTTTTGAAGGCCAGCTCGACAAAGTGTATGCCCACATCGGGCCGGAGCAAACCCAGTCGGGCATTGAAAACGAGAATGTCTATGAAGAAAACACGGCCAACCTGAAGCTGATCTTCAATGAAAGCACGGAGTTGGCCATTGCGGCCATCACCGACAGGCTGTCCACTTACTTCGAAAGTATTCCGGGACTGGAAGCTACTTTTTCCAACGATGAAAGTGCGCTGAATGCCGTGCTTGGCGATGAGCAAATGCCTTTGGCTGTAGAAATCAGTGGCACCGACTTCAAAACCCTCGGTTCGTTGTCAGACTCCGTGATAGCAGTGATGACCCGGAACCCCGACATCTACGAGCCCATGTCGAACCTCGAGCAGGGTGTGCCACAGATCCAGGTGGATGTGGACAAGTACAGGGCTGGCCTCTTCAAGCTGTCCATTGAAGACGTGGTCACTCAAATCAAAGACCAGCTGGAAGGCAAGCATGCGGGCACCATTGAACGGAGCGGCGAAATGCAGGACATCGAAATCAAAGTGCCCGAGGTATCACTGGCCGACCTCGACAATATGCGGATCAAAAGTGGCGAGCAGGAAATTCCTTTAGGTGAGATTTCCCGCATCACGACAGAGTTTGCTACCAACTCCATTTATCGTAAGAACCAAAACCGGGTGGTGCTTATCAGCGCCAGGGTTAACCAGGAAAAGCCTTACGACAAGGTGGTGAAGTCGCTGGAAGACGGCCTTTCAGGATTGACAGTGCCACCCCAGTATAAGATCAAAGTAGCTGGCCAGGAGCTCAAGCGCAAGGAGTCGATGCAGAACCTGACTTTCTCACTCATCCTTTCCATTGTGCTGGTGTACATGGTGCTGGCTTCACAGTTTGAGTCGCTGCTCCACCCCTTCACCATTTTGCTCACCATTCCGCTGGCGGGTGTGGGTGCCCTCCTCTCCTTCTTTATCCTGGGCATGCCCCTCAATATGATGGCCTTTATCGGCATCATCATGCTGGCCGGTATTGCCGTGAACGACGCCATTATCCTCGTCGACAGCATCAACAAGAACAAACGGGACGGCATGCCCATTCGGGACGCTATCCTCGATGCGGGCCAGCGACGGTTCCGGCCCATTATCATGACAAGTCTCACCACCATTTTGGCCCTGCTGCCTCTCACCTTCGGGTTTGGGGAAAGCGCTGCCCTCAGGGCGCCCATGGCCGTGGCGGTGATTGGCGGACTGATCACCTCTACCCTGCTCACGCTGATCGTGATTCCTTGTTTTTACGAAACAATCGAAAGCATTGTAGGGAAACTGTCAAATGTAAAACGCCGCTTTACCAAAGCTTCTCATGCCTAACACCGGACTTTTACATACCATCATCAAGCGAAAAGTACTGGTATCGATGCTCTTCATCGGGTTTTCGGTGATGGGCTATATCTCGTACAACAAACTGCCGGTGGAGCTCTTTCCCAATGTGGAGCTGCCCATCCTCATTGTGCAGGTAAGTGCCGCCTCTGAGGTAGATCCTACCTACATGGAAAGCCAGGCCATTATTCCACTGGAAGGCGTGATAGGCACCCTGGAAGGCCTTGACGAGATCAGCGCCACGGCCGACAGCCGCCAGGGGACGATCTTTATCTCCTTTGTGCAGGGCACCAATACCAAATACGCTTACCTCAAGCTGGAGCAAAAGGTTGCCAGCATCAAGGCGGACCTCACGCCGGAATTTGTCGTCAATATCATCAAGATCGACACCGATCAGTTTTCCAACGCCTTCATGGACGTGCAGGTGCTGGGCGGCGGTGGCGTCGACCGGGTTCGGAATGTGACCGACCAGTACATCTTCGACCGCCTGAGTGAGATCGACGGCGTGGGTGGCGTGGAAGTATTTGGCGGCAGGCAAAAGACCGTAGAGATCATCATGGACAACGCTGTGTGCGAAGCCCATGGCATCACGCCCAATACCATCAGCGGCGTGCTGTCGCAAAACTCCAACAAGAGTGCCTTTGTGGGGCAGGTAGAGCTCAACGGACAGAATGTGTTTGTGAATGTGACTGCCGAGCTCAAAGACATCAAGAACATCGAAAGCCTTGTGGTATCGGAAAAAGGCCCTTTGCTCCTCAGCGATGTAGCTCAGGTATTCTTTGGTGTAAAAGAGCAAACCACCCTCAGCCGGGTCAATGGCAAGGACGCCGTGTCCATCCGCTTGTCCAAAGACCGGCAGGCCAACCTGATTGCCCTGTCGGACAAGACACTGGCCGCCATTGACGAGCTCAACGAAGAGCTGGAGCCCATGGATGTGCAGTTAGTGGTGCAGAACAACCAGGCCGAGGCGATGAGCAAAAACATCGACCAGATCCAGCAGCTGGCCATCACCGGCGGACTGCTGGCTATCTTCGTGCTGTGGGTATTCCTGCGCCGGCTCAAGTTCATCCTCAGCATAGCCCTGGCCATTCCTATTTCTGTGTATACGGCCTTCAACTTCTTCTACGCCTACGATATCTCCATCAACAGCCTCACACTGATTGGCATGGCCCTGGCCATTGGCATGCTGCTCGACAACAGCGTGGTGGTGATCGAAAACATCTACCGCCACGTGGTGAACAAAAAGCCGCCCGAAGAAGCCGTGGTGCAGGGCACCAAAGAAGTGATGCGTTCTGTGATAGCGGCTACGCTCACCACCGTCACGGTGTTCCTGCCCTTTATTTTCTCTACCAACTTCCTGGCGACCACTATTGGCACGCAAATCGGCGTCTCCATCATCTCCACCCTGCTGGTGTCGCTCGTAGTGGCCCTGGTGCTTATTCCCATGCTGGCCCATGCGGCCATCGACAAGACTGACGAAGCAAAGGCGCCTTTGATCAAGAACGCTTCTATCCGTCAGCGCACCATCCAGATGTACATGGTCATCCTGAAGTCGTGCTTCAGAAGGCCCGCCTTCACCATCATCGGCGGCATTGTGCTGTTCTTTATTACCATCGGCCTCAGCCTGCTGATCAGTGTGGCCAGCCTCAACGAAGTGGAAACCGAGAACATGAACATGTTCGTGACCATGCCCCAGGGTGCTACGCTGGCATCTACTGATCTGCTCACGCAAAAGATTGAAGAAAAGGTGATGGCCATCCCCGTAGTCGACCAACTCATCAGCCAGGTAACTGAAGGAAGCTCCGTACTGACCGTGCAGGTGGTGGAAGGTTTCAATAAGCTCGATACCATCTCTGCTGCCGACCTGAGAAACCGCCTCAGTGCCATTGCCAAAGACTTTGAAGACATCGAAATTTCCCTCGATGCACCGCCCCCGTCTGTAAGCGGGACGGACGGCGGGGGCTCGTCTGCCGGAGACGACTTCGAGCGCATGCTGGGCATTGGCACGCCCTCTGAGCAGGTCATCATCAAAGGCAGCGACTACGAAGCCATGCAGTCCATTGCCAACGACATCAACACTTTCATTGCCAGCCTGCAGTCGGTGGAGCGCAGCACGGTGAATGTGAGCCCCGAGCGGCCCGAAGCCCATATTTTGTTCGACCAGCGCCGCATGAGCGCCAACAGCATCACCCAGCAGGACGTGTCCACCGGTCTCAACGACTTCCAGCCCTCCTTTGCCTCCGGCTCCAACTTTGTGAGCGGCGACGAAGAGTTTGAAATCACCATCCGCACGCAGGACCAGGTGGAAGTGGGCGCCAAAGACATGAAGGACCTGCGGGAAATGCCTATCACCAATGCCGCAGGCGCTACCCATACCCTGGCCGACATTGGCTCGGTCATTTACTCCGCCGGGGAAAGCCGGATCAGGCGCCTCAACCAGGAGAAACGCATTGAGATCACCTACAGCTTTATCGACGAGGTGGTGAACTCCGAGTCGCTGCTGGAAGCCTCCCGGCTGGAAATCGACCAGATCGTGGCAGGCATCAATATCCCCTCCGGCATTGTGGCGGACGTGGTGCACGACGAAGGGCTGTTCGACGAGTTCTACTTTCTCATTGCTGCTGCCATCATCATCATCTTCATGATCCTGGCCGCTGTGTTTGAATCGCTCTACCTGCCCGTGGTGATCATGTTCTCTATTCCGCTCGCTGCCATTGGCGCTTTTATGGGACTCACCTTTACCGGCAACTCCCTGCTCAACGCCAATACCCTCATTGGCTTCCTGATCCTGCTGGGTGTGGTGGTGAACAACGGCATCATTCTCATCGACTATTCGCATTTGCTGCGCCGCCAGGGCTACAACAAATACAGGGCCCTCATCATGAGCGGTATTTCCCGCATCAGGCCCATCCTCATCACGTCCATCACCACCATTGTGGCCATGCTGCCCCTTGCCATGGGTGAAGCGGAATACGTGGTCAGCATTGGGCAGCCCTTCGCCATCACCGTCATGGGCGGACTGGCCTTTGCCACCATCCTCACGCTGATTTATATCCCCACCATGAGTGCGGGCTTCGAAAGTGTGCTCGACTGGTTCCGTGGCCTGAAGCCTGTGATTAAGTTTGGGCAAATCGCCCTGATCACTGCCCTGGCCATCCTCATCTTCACCCAGATAGAAGGCTTCCTCTGGCAGTCCATCTGGTTCCTGTCGGCGCTGATCCTTGTGCCGGGGGGCACCCACTTTATCATGACCTCCCTGCGCCAGGCCAATGCCAAAATGGTGGACAAGAACGAGAAAATGCATATTGAGGTGCAAAACCTCACCAAGGTGTATGGCAGGCCCGGCCGCTGGCTGAGAGAATGGAAAGGCAACAAGCACCTGTTCGATGAGCGGGGTGAAGAAATCATCACAGGCAAGAGCATTCTGCAAAACCTGATCTGGCAAGTGGCCCTCATGGGCTTCCTTGTCTATTTCATCTATTTCTTCCTCGACAAAGCCTTCTGGCAGCTGGTGTTCATGATCGGCCTGCATGCCCTGCTGCTTTCCATCTTCCACGATGTGGAGCAGTGGGCCGACGACAAGCGGCCACGGTTGTTCAGCTTCCTGAGCGGACTCCTCTACTGGGTCTTCCCTATCGTGAGTGCCGTGTACCTCTATGCCGATATCCAGGTGAAGGGCCTGGGCATTGTGCTGATCGTCCTTTGGTTCATTGGCTTGTTCCTGGTGCGCATGGCCAATAAGCTGAAAAAGAAACCGGTGGATCCGCAGCAGCTCACCGGTCGCTTCAAAGGCATCCGGCGCTTGTACTGGAAGTTGGTGCTGGTCATCCCCTTTGTGAAGCCTAAGAAGTCGCAGTTCAAAGCGCTGAAGGGCGTGAGCCTCACCATTGAGCAGGGCATGTTCGGCTTGTTGGGCCCCAACGGCGCCGGTAAAACCACCCTTATGCGGATTTTGTGCGGCATCATGGACCAGAGCTATGGCAAAATCTGGATCAATGGCCACGACACTACACTGAAGCGAGAGGAGCTCCAGGGCCTTATCGGCTACCTGCCCCAGGCCTTTGGCACCTACGAAAACATGACGCCCTACCAGTTCCTCGACTACCAGGCCATCCTGCGGAAGATCAGCAACAAAAAAGAAAGAGAAGACAGGGTGCAGTACGTGCTCAGGGCGGTGCACATGGACGAGCACCAGCACAAGAAGATTGGCTCCTTCTCAGGTGGTATGAAGCAGCGCATTGGCATTGCCCAGATTTTGCTTCACCTGCCCAAAATACTGGTGGTGGATGAGCCCACGGCCGGCCTCGATCCTCTGGAGCGCATCCGCTTCCGCAACCTGCTGGTGGAGCTGAGCCGGGAGCGCATTGTGGTGTTTTCCACCCACATCATCGAAGACATTGCCAGTAGCTGCAACCACCTGGCCGTACTCATTTCCGGTAATATCGAGTACAACGGCAGCCCCACCTCCATGGCAGAGCTGGCCAAAGGCAAGGTGTGGGAATTCCACCTCTCGCCGGAACAGTTTGAAGAAGAAAAGAGCCACTATGTGATTGTGCACCATATGCGGGAAGGCGACAAGATTCGGGTGAAATGCCTGGCGGGTGAGCAGCCCCGGGCCGACGCCACACCGGTGCGGGCCAACCTCGAAGACGCCTACCTGTGGTTAATGAAAAGTAAAAACAACAAGAAGAATGAAGAGCTACCTGTTTCTGCCGTATAGACTGATCACCTACAATATCAAGGTGATCTTCGCCAACAAGTTTGTGTACTTTGTGGTGGCGGCCTTCCTGTTCTTTGGGTTGATCATCACCATTGCCATCTTCGACGACCCCAACTTCAACGAGGCTGTTATTTACGGGTTCCTGGTGTTCCCCGGTCTGTTGCTTATCTTCTACCCCATGGCCTATGGCATTCAAAACGACGACGACTCCAAAATGCTGGAAACCATCTTCGGCATTCCCAACTACCGCTACAAGGTGTGGCTGGTGCGCTTTGTGATCACCGCCGGCGTAGCAGCAGCTATTCTGGTGGTGCTGGCAGCGCTGGCCAACTTCACCCTGCTCCGCTTCGACATACTGCCAATGCTAGGCCAGGTCATGTTTCCAATTGTCTTCCTTTCCTCGGTGGCCTTTGTGGTGTCTACCCTCATCCGCAATGGCAACGGCACCGCCATCGTGATTGTGATCATTGCCTTTATGTTCTTTGTGTTTGCCAACCCGCTGCAAAGCAGCCCCTACAACGTGTTCCTCAACCCCTTCAGCGAACCCCGTGACATGAGCGAGTTTATTTGGACCACCATCATCTTCCGCAACCGCCTCTACCTGCTGGTAGCCACAAGCCTGTGCCTGCTGTATGGGATGTATAATTTGCAGTACAGGGAGAGGTTTATTTGAGGGGAGGCTGGACTAACCTTCTAGCTTTAATCTAATTTCTTTAAAGCTTTCCAAGGCTCCTTCAATATTCTCAATTATCTCATTAGATAATTCGTGCGGATCAGGTAAATTGTCCAAATCTAATATACTGTCATTACGTAGCCAGAAAATATCTAAGCTCGTTTTATCACGATTTAAAAGTTCTTTTCGTGAATACTTTCGCCAACGACCTTCAGGATTTTCTTGTGACCATGTTTCTTTTCTTTTGGTGAGATCAACGGAATGATATAACTCTATAAACTCCTTTAAATCTGTGGCTTTGAGAGGATTCTTCTTTGGAGTATGGTTAATATTAGTTCTATAATCATAATACCAAACTTCTTTAGTAGCTGATTTTACTGACTCTTGAGGTTTATCAAAGAAAAGAACATTTGCTTTTACTCCTTGGGCATAAAAAATTCCAGTTGGAAGTCGTAGAATAGTATGTAAGTTGGTTTCTTCCAATAGTCTTTTTCTGATAGTCTCTCCGGCTCCCCCTTCAAACAGCACATTATCAGGAAGAACTACTGCTGCACGACCATTATTTTTCAACATTGCAACTATATGTTGTAAAAATGCTAGCTGTTTATTACTAGTTGTTACCCAGAAATCTTTTCTAAGAAAATATCCATCTTTTTTAGACTGCTCTATATCAATGGTTGGAATATCACTACTACTCACTCCAAATGGAGGATTCGCCAATACAATCGACACCTTTTCATTTTCTTCAACTTCTCCATTAATTCCACGTTTTAGACTGTCTGTAACTTGTATGTCAGGAGTTTCTTTTAGGTCACCTACACCATGTAGAAAGAGATTCATTAAACACAAACGAGCCGTAGATTTCTCAATTTCCCATCCATGGAATGCTTTGAATTTTAGAAAATTAGCCTCTTCCTTTGATAATTGCTTTTCACTTAAATGATTCAAGGCGCCAAGAAAGAACCCACCGGTACCACAAGAAGGATCGGCAATGGTTTCCATGGGTTTTGGGTCTATACAGGTTATCATCGCAGAAATAACAGACCGAGGAGTAAAGTACTGACCCGCACCACTGTTTTCAGCATTTTTCTGAAGAAGTGATTCGTAGATTTCTCCTTTGATATCTACGTCCTGATTTGTCCAATTTTCACCATCAATGAGCTTAATTAATCTTTTTAATTTAACTGAATCATGAATTTTATTCTGTGCACCGGCAAAAATCTTACTTAACATTCCACCGGCACTAGATAATCTTTTTAGAAGATTTTCATAATCTTCTATGATCTGAACACTCGTTAAAATTGTTTGCCAATCGCATCTTTTAGGCAAGTTATATTGACTCTTATTTTCATCCGCCATTTTAAGGAATAGCAAAAAAGTCAATTGCTCCAAATAGTCACCGTATCCAAGTCCGTCATCTCTAAGTGTATCACAGAATGACCATATTTTCGCTATTAAATTATTTGTTGCCATGTTTCTAAATTTCTGAGATTATTTCCTCTTGCTCAATATCAAAATGGATATAGGAAAAAGGAAGCTTAATAAAATTCTTTAGATGATTAAGGTAGTTTCTAACTTCACCTGACGGTGCCACATGAGAAACCAAAACAATACATTGGGCTTCATTCACATTGGGATATAGAGAATATTCCAACAACTGCCCAATTCCTTCTCTAATTGAAGTTCTCAAACTGTTGTAAGTTTTGATTTCATAAAATATATAGCCAGTGTCGGTTTTTCGGGTCACGTCAATTCTTGATGCCCCATAAGCCATACACTCCCGTTTCACAATTGCTTTACCATACTTCTTCTGAAGGTATTTCAAAAATTTGGTTTGCAGAATATTGTGTTTTAACTCGAGTTCAATCTCTCTCTTTCTACCGGTTCTTTTGCTTTTTGTACCCAGATCAGCTTCCTCACTGCCTGTGTCTTCGAATGAAAATCCTGTTTTTACACTATCCTTAATTTTTTCCTGCAGATCGGACGGCAGATCCATTAAAGTGTATCGATTGGATGCAATTTCATTATCGTTCAATACAGGAATTAGCTCCGCTGGGATTTCATTGAGTTGAGCGGCTTTGAACTTCACATTGAACAACTGTTCTGCACCTTCTTTAATCCATGTGTCTAACTGACGAGAATCCAGGTTAAGATTGTACAGATCGGCTTTCATTTCATCATACCAACCTTCTTTTCTATAGTGCGCTAATATCTTTTCTGATTCTTCGGGTAAGAGGACTTCAACATCTTTCAGGTTGGTAACCCAAAAACTTTTGTTTGATTCCGCATCTCTGGTGTAAAGCGTAAGGTCAAAAATTTGACCTTCATACTTTGAGCGATATTTATGAATCGGTTCTAGAAAGCCATACTTATAGCCCTCAATCACTTTGTCTCCATCGAATAGCCATTCCTCATGACCAAAACCATGCTCATTTTCAAAACTCGGATTGGTTGATTTACCTGTTAAACCGGACGGCTTTATCCATCCGTTGGTGTTCCAGGTGATGCGGGCAATTTTGGATTCTTTAGAAAGTATTTCTTTTAAGTAATCATGATTTGCTATTTGCTCCTCAATATATTCTTTGGTCTCCTTTATTAATCTTTCCCAATTATAATTGTGTATTTCATCAAATGAAATCTTCCACCATCTCCAGCTATTTTTAGGGTCATCTTTGAATTGCTTTAGAATTTCAAGTTTTGAATCTGAAAGTTTCTTGGTGGTGGCGTGATAACCATCTAGCTTAAAGCCAATAAATCTATCGTAAGCTGCTACCTCAGCATTAAAAAAAATATCATTGTCTTCCCCTTTATAAATTCTAGGCCATAAATAGTCAACTACCTTTGTGTTTGTCCCAAGCCAACGACCATCATATCTTATTTTGAATCCTACTAGCTTCACTTGTTCAAGCCAGTATTTAAGCTTTGCATTTATTGGGTACAATTTCCTTCCATAATGCTCTTGATCTTTATTGGATTTCCTATAATCTTCATGATATATAGACTCATAAAAATCCAGTTCTTCCTTAGTAAAGAAATTATACCCTCCCTCATAATACTGAAATTCAAAACCTAAGTGATTTTCAACATATCCACGGTACGATTCATTGGATTGGAATTGTAATTGCTCTTCGGTGGCTAGTTCATAGGCGGTTCTTATCAGATGTTTAAACGGATACTCTTTGCCATTAACGACCACATAATATTGACTCCAAACATAGTTTTTGGGAATGCCATGCGCATCTATGATGGCTGCAGCTTGCTCAATATGGCTTTTATGTAATGCTTCGAGTTTCATAAAGGCTAGTTTTGGGCATTATCAGGTTCAGCTTCCTTTTCTGCTGGAATAATAAAATCAGCACAGATACTATCTACCTCTATTGATTCTTCTAATAATGCAAGTGCCCAATCTCGTCTAGATGCCCGAAGGCAAGCTCTTACGGTTGCAGAAAGCTCTTCGCATGGAGCAATGAGTTTTCTTATTTCCTCTAGTTTATTTTCTAATCTCTCTTCTTTCTTTGGTGAAGGTGCTGATTGGTAATCTTTATCAAGAATATCAACTTCCTGAATCAAGGTGTTACATTTTTTCCATTTGATGTGCCTTGCACTTTTTAAATCCGGGAAGTTTAAGTCTAGTTTTTCAATGGTGTATTTTGCTCGAATATGATCCCAATTAGTATCGACAGTGTTAGCAGGTTTCATTTCCCCATCTTCATTAACTATTAATTTTTTAGGGTCACTTTTTTTCGTGGGATCCAAAAAATAAATCACCTCATTTTCACAATCATCTTCAGGACACGTTGAACAATAAGCTTTTACAGCAAAGTGATCCAACTTTGAAGTGTTGCCTACACTACCTGAAATTCTGTAATTTTTATAATCGAAAGTAAACCACCAATAACCATCTCGTTCAACTTTGACACCAGATGTATCGTCTATTGCCCTCTTCTTGGGACGAAAATGGTCTACATGATAATAGGAATAAATCTCTCTGGCTTCAGAGTACCAACACTTCCCATAAGATAGCTTCTTAAGCTCTTCTTTTAAAGCCTTCCAATGTTTTTGACTTGAATCCCTGTCAATTATCTTGTCTCGTTCAGTCTTATCGTCTCTATTGCCTATTAGTTCATCGAGAAGCACTTGAGATTTATCAAGCCACTCTTTTGATGGCGCTAATTTGTTTATGTCAATATAAATCATGATTTCTTCTTCATCATTTTATTAACTATTTCTAGAGCTTTGCTCTTAATCTCGTTATTGCCACCCAACAATGATTCCTTTTTGTTACGTAGATATTTTTGGTAGGCAATGACAAATTCAGAATAAAGTGGATCCTTGAATATTTGAGAAAATCCAGCACTGTTCAATACTTCATATAATTCTTTTAGCCTTTGCTCTTGTTGATCATTCAACTGGTTTTCACTTTCAAGAAATAAAAGCTCATTTCTTTCATCTAATAACTGTTGTGTATCAGAGTCAAGTGTAGTAGGTAAGTCAAACAAATCACTAGTCAATATTCCGGCCACACCCATTCCTTTGGGGTCGGCTTTTGGACTTTCTGTTTTAGTCTTTTTTGTTTCAGGATCAACTTTAAATAGTTGAACCTGTGACTTTACCATATTTCCAATCACCAAAGGATCATGTGAACAGAAAATAATCTGTGTGTTTTCCTTTCTTTTCACCACTCGATCCAGATAATCCAAGAACTTCCATTTCCACATGGGGTTCAAGTGGGTGTCGGGTTCATCTAAGAGGATTAAGGATTCCTCATCTTTTGTGAACTTTAGTAAGCCCAAAACTGTAAGCAATTGTTTTTCACCTTCACTTAGTTCAGACATAGACAACTCACCATCCACGCCTTCTTTCTGAACCTTGATTTTTACATCATGAAGCATATCGGAAATGTGAATACTCTCCAATGCATTGAATAAAACAATTTTGTTCTTGTACTTATCCTCTGCTAAATCTAGGAAGGTAGATTTATCTCTTAGGTACAGATACAACCTATCTTGAGTCTCGTTCTTTTTGTAGGAAACTTCAACACGAGCCTTATGCTGAATTGGGGCATAGGAAAATAGCAGCAGATCGTTAACGAATTTTTCAACCAAACCATCGGCACCCCATAAATGTGCATTTTTATCAGCCCTGCTTTTTGCCCAATCTGGTTCTTTTAGCATAAACAATGCTGAGCCAAAATCAGTAATTTTTAATTCCTCTTGAAGAAATCTAATCGTTTCATCACCTTGTTCTTCCTTGAACAGATAAAAAGCAATAAGGGCAAAATTCGCATGAATATTCTGAGCAAGAAATATTCTTCGAATTGTATCAAATTCTTCAATTTTTGCCCCAGCCTTTATTATTTGTTCATAATAAATCTTTTGGTGCGGAATGTATAAATCAGCAAGGCGATCGCTTATCCCTGAATAGTAGATAAAAACGTGTTTGGGTAAATAATGCTCTATGTTTTTTGTAACCGCAGTTGTTTCGGTTTTTCCATTTACCACAAAGGCATATTTACCTTTTTCAAAGGTGATTTCAATGGCATTGCCGCGGCACTCATATTTGATGTAATAGTCGAAAGGTTGCTGTGCCTTTCTATTGTGATTATAGATCAAATCCAAATCACGAAAAATAATAACCAAGGCCTCAAGGAAATTGGATTTACCGGTAGCATTGAGACCCAGTAACACGGTTTCCCAGGCATTTTCATCAATATCAATCTGAAAATCTTCCAGGTTTTTGAACCGTGTTTTGATATGTACCTTGTCTATTCTCATTATACCAGGCTTAATAAGGATTCAGTGCCTTTTTTCACTTCCTTGATTTTGGATTGAATGTCTTTTAGCTCCATATAAAAGTCTTCAATATTCTCCTTGTGCTTGCTCTTTTGCCATACATCTTTGGCAAGCATGGGTTTATCAGAAGTTTTGAGTACTTCTTCAATGCTCAGTTCTTTACTCATCTTCTTGGTATTTTTAGGTTTTCTTTTCTTCTGTTGTTTCTGCTGTTCCAGGTGCTTTTTCTTTTCTGCCTCTATGCGGTTTAGCAATTCCGAAGCAGGCTCATCATTGGGGTCTTGTGGCACCAATTTTCCTTCAAAGGCTTTCTTTAAAATTGATTGGCGAAGGGCTTCTGACTTTTGAAGGCCGGATTCAATTGTCCTTTCAAGATTTTCAACAACTGAAAACTGTGCATCAAGAATCTGAATTATTAAGTTTTGTTCTTCAATTGATGGGATCACTAAAGGGGTCTGTCGTATAGTTCCCATAGATAGGGATGGTTGAGCCACAGCCTTTACGGTAACCATCAGTATGTCTTTTCCCATAGGAGATTGGTAAAAGAACTCAAGATATTTGCTATCAATATTTCCATACGGCCTTGCCATACCAATGTTTGGCCCTAAGAAGTAATTAGAATACTTAGGTACGACAGCAACATTTCCTGTGCCCGCACCTACAAAAACCACAAGTAATTCACCACCGCTTAGCCGAGATCTTTTCAAATTTGAGACGGTCTCTGACTTAATCCTTGAATAGTCTGTTCTTTTAAAACCATTGGGACCAGCATTCTCAGCTTTAATTACTGACAAGTCTCCATCTTCATCATAACTGACGTATTTGGTGTACTCAAAACCAGCAAGCTTAGTTATGAAGGTAACTAAACCTAGCTGAGACCAATCCCAACCTTTAGGTAATTCCCATTTTTTACTTTCATGAAAATCATTTGGTTTTTCGGGAACAATTGGTTTGCTAGGCCTTGAAGGTCTTTGTTCTTTCTTCCCATCCTTCTCCCAAGCCTTCACTGCAGCTTTCCAGTCTTTGAGTTCTTGTTCGTAGCGTTTTTTGCGTTCTTCTTTGATGCGTTCCAGTAGTTTTTCTGCGGGTTCAGGCTTGTTTTCTTTGCGCCATTGCTCAGTGAGTTTGCCTTCAAAAGCATGTTTCAACAAAGCCTGCCGATAGACCTTCAATTGGTTTTGTGCCAATTTGAGATTGGCCATCCCATTGTCCAAATCGCTGAAAAGTTCTTCGATTTTGGAAACGATACGTTGTTGTTCGTTGAGTGGGGGAAGAAATATTGAAATGCTTGCAAGGTTGGAACTAGAAATTGCCTTAAAAGTTGTTCCGGTTCCTAGGTCTGAGATTTTATTTTCAATCGACCTTAATTGAAATAGTAAAAATTTACTGTGCATCCCCGAAAAACTTTTTATTCCTGCAAGCCCCCTTCCAATAGAGCTTTTTTCAGGTGCTAAGTTTGTAGGCCCTACAGGTGCTCTTACAGATATAAGAATATCGTCTTTGTCAACTATTTTTAGTGGATCACTACAAAATTTGTTAATGTATGGATATAGCTCTTGAAATTCCGTCTTTCCTTGAAAAAATGGCAAACCAATACCCTCATTGTTATATGTTGAAGATGGTGGTGATTGCCCCATATTCAGATAAGTAATATTACCCAAATCTTGGACTACCCAACCAATAGGTATTTCAGAATTCTTATCCATCTACGCTACCAATTCTTTGTTCAGTTCATCAATAATTTCATCCATGCCGCTTTTTGTATCAATAATGGCTTTGTTTTTTGTTTATAAACTAAAAGTACGTCAATTTATAGTTCAAGTGTTGGCAAAAGTTCAAGCTCTTTTGTTTTTTTTGTACTGGCTTTGCGTGTATGCAAAAACCAAATGTGCTTGAATGTGCGTTGGCTCATTTAGCATGTGCCCTAACGGCCCGGCTAGGGAGCGTGGCATCTTGAGTCGAAGCATGCAATTTCGGTCAGGCACTGGTTTGAACTAAAATAGTGATTTGAGGTCAAGACCAATTGCCATGTTCATTAGTATCCATGTTAGGCTCATCTGTTATCTTCAACTGTGGCTCTAAATAATCCCTCAATATCAACCTCTTCGCCTTTAAGATGCTGGTAGTAGGTGGACAGAATAATGCGCGACATATTGTCTGGGTGCACAATTCCTTTTTGCTTGAAGTACCTTGCAAGCCTGGATCCTGCCCAAAGTCCCCAATTGTTCCTCATCCAGAGTCCGGCTCCGAAGTGTTGCCCTACCGTAAAATCTTGCTGAGTTTGTTTGGTTACCCACGATTTAGCGTCTTCAGACCAATCATAATTGAGTGCCCGCCAGCAGTCTTCCAGATCTACCGGAATATATGTGCCTCGAAGCGTGTCTGTCGTTGCAATATTTTCACTCTGGAGATCCCATTTTCTTTCAATTGCTACGTATTGCTTCACTAGGTTGTCCTCGTCACGGCTTTGTCCAAGTAATTCACGATGAAAGGCTTTAAAGATCACTTCGGTAATTAGACCGTTTTCGGTTAGTCCCATTCTTTTGAATGTGCGCTCCAATTTTGATGTCTTTTGTGATCTAAAGAATTTTTCGTCGACAAGGCTGCGAAATTCAGAACTCCGGTTCACCCCCCCCCTAACGCCAGCGCCCGCTGGTTTCTATATCAAAAAGAAATGGGCTGCCAGACCTTTTAGCCTGCCCATGTGGAGCCGGGTACCAACCCCTGATCTCCAATCAGCTTGCCAGGCTACCTTGTAGTTGGTTGGAGTTTGAGTCAAACCCTGGAGCTTCGGAGAGCAGTGTCAAATCTTACTTTTGCTGCTAAGTTAACTCAACAAAAAAAGGCCCGAAGGCCTTTTTCATCATCTTAACCGGCAGTGAAACTGCTCACTTCCGGGGCTTTTTACGTGGGGTCTTTAAAAGTTGGCGTTGAGTTTTGGTTTTCCGGCCAACTTTTCCGGAAAGTTGGCCATCATTTTTCAACTCTTCACCAACTTTTTCAGGCCCCAAATCAGGGAGTGCTGCCGTTAGTCGGCTCGGGTGGCATGGTGCCGTTGTTGATCCGCTTAAAGTCAGCTGCCTGAAGCGTTCTCATAAAGATTTTACCTGGCTTGAACCTTACGGTGGTTGCCAGGATATTACTCTTTTTGAACTCTTCGGGGGTGGGGGCTCCTAAGGACTTGACACTAGTGTAAAAGGTACCCAAGTCCCCCAGCCTGACGATTTTGCCATCGGCCAGCATTTTGGGAATCATGGTAAGCAAAGCTTCTACCACAGCCATGCTGTCGGTAGGTGTTACAGTAGATCTTTCAGCGATTTCCTGCGAAATACCCTGCTGGTTAACTTCTCCTGTGGCATTCACCACGGCATAGAACTTTGCCGGCGCACTCTGGTCGATGGGTTGAATAAAGACCTTTGTCGCTCCGATCATTAAAGGGGTTACCCTTGCAGAGTGGCGAGAGTAACCCCTTTAATCAGAGTATTTGGCTTCGGGAGGGTGCGCCAGGCGAGGGAAGTATGCTCGGTTTCAGAAAAGCTATTGAGCTCCGAGCTGCGAAAAGCAGCAACAAAGACTACAAAAGTTTTGTCTGTTAGGCGTAAGGCGGCTTGGCTGGCAGCGGCGCTGCGAAAGACCTGCGCTGGCTGGGCTCCCAAACTTTTGTAGTCTGGGCGGCGGTAGGCAAGTACTCTATGCGGGAAAAGCTTGTGTCAACACTTCGTTACGGCAATATCAGCACAGCTCGCAATTGGGATGGCTGGTGTTATCCTTGATCAGGCGGCGGCATTTGGGAAGGGATTCAACAAACACATTACTAGTGTGCCGTCTTCTGGAGGCGTCTATTCGAACAGTTAAGGCCATCCGTTATTCCAGGTGTTTCAGGCCCCTAAATCTATCTATAAGCACCTGAATGAAATTTTCATCTTGGGTATAGAATGAGACTTCATGATCGTTAAAACCGTAATTCAGATAGGAAAATATCGCCTTATTTCCGTCGACAAGCCAAATAAAAACATCTTGTCTTTTGGAAAGCGTTACGACTTGATCTCCCGGCTTGATGTTTTCCAACTCTTTAATCAAATCGTTGTTAAGCTCATTGATTAAAAGAAACAGATCTTCGATACTTGTAAGGTTATCTACTCTTTCCTTATCCGGTTTTTTCTCAGTCCATTCTCTTGTAAGAATATAGTTTTTAAAGCCAGGCAAGTTCTTTTGAAGCTGTGGATTATTCCATTGTATACTGCTGAATTGTTCCCGCATTGCCTCAATTCTGGTTGAATCGTCATAAACCAGAATTTCAACTTCAATTTGGTCACTATTTATTTTATCTCTTAGAATGTTATGATAAGTGCTATAGAGGTCATTTCTTGAAAAAGCGCCATACCCTATTACATCTACAACAATTTTTAATGACTTCTTAGAGCCTCTCAACATTTCTTCTAGATCTTCCATGTTATTCGGGAATTCCCCGATGTACCGAGTCGACACTGAAGAAACAACAGAACTAAAATTTTCTGTGCTAGCTTTAACCTCTTCAATTAACACCGCAAGAGAATCAGTGTTTTTCTTTAATTCCTGAAAATCTAAGCTCGTGTCAATCAGTGCGTAGATAGAAACACAAATCCCACAGACTCCCAAAAAAGGGCTAATGTAGGTCTTCCAGATTGTTTCTAACTTCTTCATCATTAAGTAAAAAGCAACAGGTGGCTGCATTGGTTAGATAAAATCTAGTTAGTGTTTCATTGATTGGAACTGGTAAGATATGGGAAGCCTGGGGTAAATAGAACCCTATCTACTTTATGAATGGCGTTTCTACACCAATGTTCAAACCCGACAACCAAATCCTGCTTGAACAGTTCCCATCCCCTTTTCAGGGACTCCCTTTTCAAGTCGGCAACCTTCCATCGCAGATCCATGCCATAGGTATAGGGCAGTACTTCGGCCCGCTCATTCATCACTAGCAGATCAACTATGTCAGTGGCAACTTCCCCTGAAATGTCTGGTATCATTGATCCAAATGCAGATGCTTTGTTAAGAACATCAAACTGCAGTGGGAATTCATACTGGCCCTCTAAAGCATTTACTAACAAATAAGCCCGCTTCAAATTCCCTTCACTAAGCGACAATGAGGGCGACAACTTGGCTCTCCCATGAAATTCGATAGGGTGAACCTGAAAGACACTAATATCGTTTTGCTTTCCCAACTCAAGTACTTCTGGAATTGACTCCCAGGACTGATCTGTTAACGAATAAACCATGCCGACATTCTCAAAGTACTTGCCGGCAAATCCCAGAAATCTGCTTGCTTTTTCAAATGCCAGTTGGTTTTGTCTGACTGTGTTGTGCAAGGCACCAAAACCATCGAAGCTTACTCCTATCGTATCAACCAGCCCTTGCAACTGTTGATATTTTTCCTCTGGAAACGAGCCATTTGTCACAAGCGAAGTAGACATCCCTTTTGTCTTTGCCGATACCAGCAATTCCTTGAGGTAAGGCACCAATAAAGGCTCTCCCCCTGATACCGACAGCTTGTTATATCCCAGGTCTGCAGCATCGGCAATGGCATTCAAAACAATATCGACCGAAACCGCCCCTCTCATCATTGGCGAGGAAGAAGAGTAGCAATGCGAACAACTGTAGTTGCAATACTGAGAAGGATGAACCTGGAATATCTTTCTTGACATTAACGACCTTTTAAGGTTACCTCTGTCCGCATAAAATCATCACGAATGATACCAACTGTAAAGACTCTTGCCTCTGTTAGGCCTCCATCGCTAAGTTGTTGAAGTAGACTATTGTGTTCCTGGCCAGGGCGAGTTAAAAAACTAATTACCGCATCTTCTACTTTCTCTTCGGGCTGAACCCTTATTCCCATGGGAAAGATTTCCTGAGGGGTGAATCCCTTGCTCACCAGTGGCTTAATTTTTTCGATGATGACATCCATTTTGCTCTCGCTCATTCCTTTGAGCCGAAGTTTCAATTCGTTTATTTCTGCTTCATTCATCTGTGAAAGTTGTTTAGTTTGGTCTTAAAATATTGGTGAGGCTTGATCCAACAAATACACCCGCCGTAAAGGGAGCATCAAGGCCTGTGGTGTAGTTGAAGTAGATGCCGGTATTCAGCCCAAGATCTTTTTCACCGCTCTTTCCAGTCACTAAATAGACGGGAAGATCTACGGACACAGCTTTTTCATTTATCAGATAGGTGACGCTGGGATTTACTCCCCATGCACCGTTTCCGAAGATTGTTACGTTCTCCAGTTTCAATTCGGTGTCGCTTAATTTCCCTGGCTCTCCGATAACTATATTCTTTCGGATCAGCGTAGGGCCACCATTGAAAGGCAAGTAATAATCATTACCATTATTGGCTTTAAATGAGTTTTTGAAAAGCAATACGCCCCTAAAGAGGCTATTGTACCTCTTTCCCACATACACACCGCCATACAGCGAGGCACTTAGTGCTCTTTTTTCGTCATCGATTATTTCGCTTAGGGTATTGTCTGTGGCGTAGCTGTATTCATTTTTTGTAAGGGTCATCGTGCCACCGAAAAACCATGGGTTGCCAGATGCTTCATAAAATCTATCTAGTGCTATTCTCTTGCTATCATTGGTTAGCGCCAAAAAGCTCGTGTCGGTTGGACACTTGTTAACAGAGTAAAAAAGGCATGAATCGGCGCAAGACCCATTAGTATGAAAAAAAACGGTGTCGGTATTGCATTCCTTCAGAGTAAGATCTTCTAAAATAGATTTTATTGTTACTTCATCCGAAGCTTTCCATCCTCTGTATTGAACTCCAAAAGTGAGTTTACCATCTGATGCCAACCCATCAAGACCAATAGGTTTCGTGACGCCCGACTTGGAAGTCGGGCTCGAGACTTCAATATTTCCTGATAAACTATTTTTCAAACGAAACCCTAAACTAAGCGCTACCGCTGACTCTCCTTTTGATGAAGAAAAGTGGATGTTTGATACTGGACTTGACACACTTGAGCTCCCAAAGGGAACGAAAGCTTTCTGGTCGAAGTCATTCGATGCGGACTCTTTCAGTTGCTCTTCGGCCTTTTGAGCGTAACTCGTTAATGATAAGAGCGCAATTGCGCATGACATTAGTAGTATTCTTTTCATACTGTAAATGAGTGAAATCCAAAATCTAAGCCATTGTGATCGAGGGTGGCCTTCCTTGTGTAGGCTAATCTGGAGGGGCTGGTAATTTGCAGATCATACGTATCGCCCATTTGCCCCTTGATCTGCCATGTAAGTACATGATTGCCTTTTTCCAGATCAACTACCCGGATGCCCGGAGCACGCATGACCTCAACATCGTCTATTCGGATGATGTTGAAATCTGCCGAAGACTTCAGTTCAATTGTTACTTTTTCCATTTCTAAGTGAAGTTTTGAATAATTCTTTTTATCAAAGTTTCAAAACTTACACGCTGGAAAAATCGCTGTTGTTAGTGGAAGTGTATCCCTAAAATCAGTGAAAGAGGATGTCAGGAAGAGATGAGATGGTGTTGGGAGGCCTTTTTCAGCAGGGAAGTAGTGTTGTGAACATCAAATTTGACCAAAAGGCTTTTGCGGTGCGATTGCACGGTGTGGAAGCTAATAAATAACTTTTCTGCTATCTCAGCTGTGCTGTCACCATTGGCGAGCAGGTTGAGTACTTCGAGTTCTCGTGAAGTAAGCTGGATGGCAGGAGTTTGCTTCTTCTGAGAAACAATCAGGGATTGGGTAAAGTGTTGGCTATAATAGCTATCTCCTTTGGCCAAATGATCTATCGCCAGCAACAGCTCCATCTTACCAGCATCTTTTCTTAGAAACCCATCTACCCCTATCGCTGCCAGCTGCTTCACCAGCTCAGGTCGACTGTACATACTGAGTACTAAAACCTTAATCCCCGGATGATTCTCTTTAATCGTCTTGGCCAGTTCAATACCATCCATTCCAGGCATTTCTATGTCTGTGCAAACAATATCGACCTGTGTCTTTTCAATCAGAGCGATTGCCTCCTTGCCACTCCGCACTACAGCTACTACTTCTATTTCCAGTTCGTTGTCAAAGATTCCATTTAATCCGTCGAGTACGATCTGATGATCATCTACTAGTAACAGCTTTTTCATCCGGGTAAATCTCTAGGTTAAGGGTTAGCAGCATTCCTTCTGCGGGCCGACTATCAATAGACAGTTGACCATTGTATTTTTTGCTTCGTGCCTCTACATTCTTCAATCCGATACCACCCTGAACCGAATCGACAATAAAACCGACTCCATCGTCCCGGTAGTTGAGCTCCAGGTGTTGATCTCTCACTGCGATAAAAATGGTTATTTTCTTAGCAAATGAGTGTTTTAGCGAGTTGCTTATGAGCTCCTGAATGATCCGATAAGTATCTATTTCAATCTCATTGTTGATGCGTGTGTCGAGGCCCTCATGATTGAACAAGATCTGAATATCTCTATCATCCTCAATGCTTGCCTTCAAATCATTGATCGCTGCTACCAGACCAAATTTGGCCAGCACTCCCGAGGCGAGGGAGTGAGACAGGTTACGTGTCTCCTCAAGTGCCTCGGCCAGGAAGTCTTTCAGCTTATCTCCCTGTTCCTTTCCGTTCGTCTCCAGGGTAAACCTGGCGGCCGTGAGTAAACTTCCTATACGGTCATGCAATTCTCTTGAAAGCCGTTTTCTTTCATTTTCCTGACCATCGAGCATAGCGTTCAGTGAGGTCAACTCCTGCTCCAACAGGAGCTCATTCACTTTCTTATTGAATAGATCCTTTTCCCTCTGGCGGAGGGCTTTTATCGCACCCTGTCGCTGCTGATAAATAAGTACCAGCAAAATCGTTAGCGACAAAAAGACAGCCAGCGTGATAAGGTACCCGTTTCGTTCTGCAATTCTCCGTTCGATTTCAGTTTGAGCCTGAGCGAGCTCCTTTTCTTTTCGCTCTGTTTCGTATTTCGTTTCGAGCTCGCCAATGATTCTGGCCTTTTCTGTGTTAAAAAGAATTTCGTCAAGACTATCGTATAGGGTCAGGTATCTGAATGCCCGGTTTGGCACATTCAATGAAGAATAAATCTCAGACAGTCGCTTAGCGGATGTTCGAAGAAGTGCAAGATTTTCACTTTCGGAGGCAAGCTCATAACTTTTCAAAAATGACAGCAATGCCTCATTCGGGGAGTGCTTTTTTAGGGAGACATTCCCAAGGTTAAAATGGGAGCTTGCTAGGTCGTTCTTCAGGTTGAATGCTTCCCTCAATTTCAAACCTTTTCTGTAGTAGTTTTCCGCTCGCCCCAGGTCATCTTCATTTTCATACAATAACCCCAGATTGTGGTAAAGGCCCGCAATATTAATGGAGTCTCCCTGGGCACGATAGCTCAAAATGCTTCGCTGGCCATATTCTATGGCTTTGGAGGGGTTGTAGTTGTCGTTATCTCTTTCGCTAAAAAGTAGTCCGATGTTTTTGGTCACCAGCGCATAGGACGAAGCATCAATATCTTCAGATAAAAGCTTCTCAGCTTCAAGATAATTTAAAAGGCCTTCTTCGTATTGGTGGCTGTCTGCATACAGATTCCCAATAGCTATGTAATTCCTCGCCAATCCGCTATTGTCTTGTAAGCGAAGGTTGATATCCCTTGCCTTGAAGTAGTTTGCAAGCGCTAAATCATAATTGGCCATCCGAAAATATGAAATACCAATATTATTGTACGTAGCAGCAATTCCAGCTGAGTCATTTTCTTGTTCAAAAAGCCCCAGGGCCTCGTCATACACCTGCAGCGATTGAGCAAGCTCCCCTTGGTTTTTGAGGTGAATGCCTTTTTGGCGTAGGTAGTGAGCTTTTTGTGACTTATGGGGAGTCCCCTGTGATAAAAAAATGGCGCTGTCCAAATAGGCAATGGCTCCATTGGGGTTTGAGTACTTCTCGGATTGGAATGTTTCGAAATACTTTTGTGCTTTCAGGGAGTCTCCCTGAAAGTTGGTAGTAATTAAAAATAAGAGAGCTGAGAAAAACGGCATTTGCTAACCACCAATATCATGGAAGTTAGCAAAACCGTGGTTAAAATAAAATCAATCATCTGGATCTCCGTAGTGACCAGTGCTTGAGCCGTCGTGGCTAATTGTTCCGTCCAAAGGATCGACAATAACTTGAACAAATTCACTCCGCTGTATTTTATCGTCCCTTTTTATATCGTCGTAGGTAAAATCGTAATAAGATGACCAAAGCCCAGAGTTCCCTTTCTTTGGAATTAAAGGAATAGAAATCAACGACTTAAAAATATGTGGTAAATAATACGGATCTAAAGGCGTCCTCCTCCTCTTCGGGTTCTCATGGTCATTTAGTGGAACGTTTTCATAAATTTCGATTTGGTTTTTGTCAATAGCGTAGTCGAACAATTCTATTGCAATATGAATTCGATAGTATTTCCCAGTTTCATTTTCGACTAAGTAAGTGTAAGGTTTGTTCTTCTCCATGATATATCGATTAGTTAATTAGTTAATGAAATTTTTAGTTCACGAGTAATGTCCTCCATACTGATGCAAAGAGCACCTTTTGGGACTTGAAGAGAACGAGTCATAACGCCGGAAAGATCATAAGTGACTTCTTCGAAGACCATGCCGACTGCATTTACCCTGTCGTTTTCGATGACTACCAGAGATCCCGAATCTCCATTTCTAGCGAAAGAATTGTCTCCATTATCAAAAGGTTGAACCTCAAAATACTTGAACCTCTGATTTCGTTCCCTTCGGACATCCACGAGTCTTACATATCCAAATTGACGAAATGTTGCTGGGCCGTACTTGGCTACTTTCTGACCTAGAGAGGGGGCAATGACCTGCTTGGGAGCAAATCCAATTCCAAGAATCTCGGGTTTGATCTTTGAAACCATATCAGATTCAACTCTGGCAATTCCGCAATCCAAAGGACCCAGGTAATAGTTTGCGTCATATCGAGCAATCAATTTATCATCCCAATATGGCTCTTTAAGATAGATTCCGCTCTCGTGATCTTGGTCATCTAGCACATGCCTGCATGATAGTAGGTACTCTTTCGAATCTTTGTATACAAATGCTCCAAATGTTCCTTTTCCAACTAAGGCCATGCCAGGTCTTATAAATGTTGCCCTTCTATTGAACGATTTAAAGTGAGGCTTCATGGCAGTTCTCTCATCGGCGGTTCCACAACCGAGCCTTACTCCCAATTGGTCTGCTAGCGCAACAGTTATGTCGACGCTTTTATTCCACCTCAAAACCACCTGGATAAAAAAGCCATTGGGATCAAAGCCAATCCCAGTGTGAATGATGTTATCAAAACATTGAAAAATACAATCCAGCACATTGGTGTCGTCATTGAATGCTCTGGCCTTGTCAAGCGTATCGAAGTATTTAACCCCCATCTTATTCACTAATTTTAATTCCTAAATAGCCTCCGGAACTGATACCAGACAGGGTCAGCAAATAGCCGTCTATGTCAGGAAAATTTGATATTTTGATGGTTGAATGGATAAACACATAAATGAGCAGTATGGTAAATAATACCTGCTGGAACCGATGCACACTTACTCCATTCGAATCTGAAAGAATATCTCTTAAAAAACCCCTGCTACACCCGTCGCCAAAGGCTCTGTTTTTGATTCGCAACGTGGGCGATTGCCCATCTATCGACCTGCTCAGTACTGTGGTCCCCGCACTGATGCCCAGCAGAATAGCCACACTTTCAGTAAACTCGACTTCTCCTGGATCATCTTTCTTTAAAGTCAGAAGACATATGAACGTACAGAAAATGATCACTGCCCATATCCCAAACTGAGTTCTCCCCAAACTGAAGCTATTCTTACCGTTTGGATCTTTGCATGTTCCGGGATCTCTCAAAATGTCTGTTTTGACAGCCAGTATCCAAAATAGGACAATTGTCAAAATAATTATCAGGATCAGTAATATATTAATAAAGCCAACCATAACCTTTTTTTTTGTGAAGTTAGAATATGGACGACTGCGCAAACACACTCATTTGAGCGAATTTTGAATCCCTAACTTCAGGGATTATCCGTCGCAATGCTGAAATTACTCTCGCTGTTTCATAAGAATATCGGCATACATCACCGGTCATTAAAGGGGTTACACTTGCAGAGTGGCTAGAGTAACCCCTTTAATCAAAACATTTGGCTCAGCAAAGATCTCCTGCTTCCCAACCTCTACTTTATTTGATCACGTCAAACTGATACCTTTCTGCCATACCTCCGCCGTCTGACGGCCGCTGCCCAACGCATTCCCTGCCGTACCGACGCCTGACAGCTGAGCATACCGAAAGCTTGGCGATTACCGCACGCCGGAACCACCTACTGGCGTGGTCATCTTACGGCGGAACGGCCGTCACTGTATTCTTGCCGGGAAGCCAATGAGGGTGTACATTGCTTACGATGTTAAAGGGAATAAGCCAGTTAAAACTTTTAAATTTGCGACCAGGGCTGATCATTATTCTGCTGCTTGTTTTACTCAGCACATGCGTTGAACCGTTTGAGCCGGAAGACCCCGGTTTCAAGAGTGTGCTGGTGGTTGATGGCTTTATCAGCAACAGCGCCGAACCCTACACGATCACTCTTAGCAGAACAGCGCCACTCAGTAGTCCTGGCGCTTTGCCAGAAGCCGGGGCGGCGGTCTCAGTTGCCGATGAAGAAGGGGGAGTCTATCTTTTCGGAGAAACAGCTCCCGGCGTTTATCAGAGCGATCCACGTGTCTTTGTAGGGCATGTTGGAGCCGGATATCAGCTCAATATCGTGACTGCTTCCGGGGAACAGTACCAATCCGACACGGTGCCACTAAAACAAAGCCCTCCTATCGACAGCGTATATTACGAGCGGGAACTACGCCTCACTGATGTGGAAGGAGAAGTGAATGATGGGATCAGTATTTTTGTCGATGCGCATGATAGCACAGGCCAAACGAGGTTTTACAGGTACGACTACACAGAAACCTACGAGGTGAAACTTACTTACCCTGGCGAGTGGGTTTATGATCCCTCACAAGATGCCAACGTCATCAGAAATCCCAAGTTGGGGCTTTGTTATGCAACCCACCCGGGTGGCAACATTCTTGTAGCCAATACAAGTAGCTATGCCGAGGACCGGGTAAAGAAACTTGAGGTGACCTACGTGAGCACAGGTGGCTACAAATTGAGCGGCCTGTACAGCATTCTGGTGAAGCAATATGCCCTTAGTGAGCCATCTTACCGCTATTGGTACGAGCTTCAAAAGACTTCCGAATCGCTTGGCACACTGTTTGACCCCCAGCCCTATGAAATTCGGGGCAATATCCGGAAGGTGAACGACCCGGAAACAGCCGTACTGGGCTATTTTGATGCAGGGGCTGTGTCGGAGAAAATGCTCTTCGTGGACAAGGTAACGCTTCTTGGCATGGACATCCAGTACCCTACCGACCCTTGTATTGCCCGGCTGGGTTATCCGCCAACCGCCGTAGAATTTGGCCTCTACCAGCAATGGGGCTACCTGATCACTGCCGTTGAGCCATATGTCATGATCCCTGCCGAATGCGGCGACTGCCGTTACCATGGCACGCTTGAAAAGCCGAGTTTTTGGCCGAGGTAGATGGCGATCGAACCGTTAAGTGTTGTTGCCCGGTCTGAGGCCTTACGGCACAAACTCATCTACCCTCCCGACCTTCGAAACCAGCTCCTCAAAGTCGAAAATATCCTTATCGAATAAATGGGATGGAGAAACGTTTTTCAAGGCCGTGAGCATGATCTCGGTGCGGTCGGGGAATTGCTGCTCCCATTGCTTCATCATCTGCTTGATCACCTTGCGCTGCATATTGGGCTGAGAGCCGCAGAGGTTACAGGGGATGATAGGGAACTGCTTTAACTCAGCATACTGAATGATGTCCTCTTCCTTGCAATAAGCCAGCGGACGTATCACCACGTGCTTACCGTCGTCTGTGCGGTATTTAGCAGGCATAGCTTCCAGCTTTCCGCTGAAAAACATATTGAGGAAAAACGTTTCCAGCACGTCTTCCCTGTGATGCCCAAGCGCAATTTTTGTGGCCCCGAGTTCTTCGGCTGTGGTATAGAGAATGCCCCTCCTGAGCCTGGAACAAAGACTGCACATGGTTTTGCCTTCGGGCACTTTATCAACCACCACGGAATAGGTATCTCTTTCTACTATGCGAAAGTCAACGCCAAGATTGGTCAGATAGTTGGGCAGCACTTCCTCAGGAAAGCCTGGCTGCTTCTGATCGAGATTCACGGCTATGATGTCGAAGTCGTGCTGTCTCGACTTTTGCACGTGCAGCAGCATGTCGAGCATGGTGTAGCTGTCTTTGCCTCCTGAAAGGCACACCATTACCTTGTCCCCAGCCTCTATGATACCGAAGTCTTCCTGCACCGCCCACACCTTCTTGTGTAAGCGCCTGATTAATTTTTCCTGATCCAGCTCTGACAACATGCCCGATTCAAATTAGCGTTTCGACACAAAAATAAATGCTGAAATCTGGATTATGGCCAAGGTCAGGTCTTTATTTAGCCAATGGGTGCTTCAAATAAATCATAACAAGCGGCAAAATCATAAAAGGAAGCTCAATGAGTGCTGTTTTGAAGTCACGCTGCTGCAGGCAGAGGGCCACAATTAACAAAAGGCTGCCAGCCGTGATAAAGTTGCCCAGGAAAAAGGTTCTGGGAAACAGAATCAACACGGTGGCGAAAATACCCACAGCACCAAAAATAATAATGGCATGCTTGCTCATGCCCCATTTGCCAAACATTTCCAGCATTTTGGGGTCAGCACTTACCATTCCCCAGCCATGCTTGAAGCCCATGTACACTGAGAAAAGGATGAGAATTGAATTGATGACTTTCAGTACCATGATGTTTTTATGAACAAGGTAAACTATTTCTCAGGCTTTCGATGTTTAGTCTCCACACAGAAATGGAACTGAGCACCGCAATCAAACTGATAGAGAATGGCGTGTCCAACGCCGGGGATGCCCAATCCTGGCTTGATTTGGGTGCTGGCAATGGCCTGTTCACAAGAGCGCTGGCTGCTGTACTGCCCTCAGGAAGTGTTGTTACTGCTATAGACAAAAGCAGTTCATTCTCCCCAACCAAAAACGACCTCCAGGGCGCCACCCGAATCGACACCAGGGTTGCAGATTTCACCACGTTGCGCTCAGAAGATTTGAAGGTGAATGGAATTTTGATGGCAAACTCTCTCCATTATGTGAAGGATCAGGAAGGCTTTCTTAAGAAAGTGCTGGACAGCTTGCTGCCAGATGGCAGGCTGATCGTGGTAGAATATGACACCGACAGAGGGAATATGTGGGTGCCCTACCCGCTAAGTTTCAGCTCGCTGACTAGCCTGTTAACCGAAACATCGGCAGAAGTTGTTACCAGACTGGGTAGCACTCCTTCACAGTTTCAGAGAGGGGGCATTTACAGTGCGCTCATCATGTCTGCAGCGTAACTGAGGTTTTGGCTAATGCCACGCCCACTGCAAGAAGCCAAATGACAAAAGCGCCGATAAAAATGCGAAGCCCCTCCAGGTCGGTAAAAACAAACCCGAACAACGTCATAGCAATGGCAAGAATACCCACAACCAATCCGAGCCATCCAAGCCACTTTTTCAATAAGCCCGTTCTCACGATGGCCCACGACCAAAGCACGGCAGCACCAGACATGGCCAGGATAAAAATGAGATCAAAAGCTTTATTGAGTGAATAATTGTAGATCAGCACAGCTCTGATCAAATCATTGTTTTCGCTGGTGATCTCACCCATTCGCTCCAGGAAAAACGGTACTGCCAAGCCATTCAATGCCGCTGCCATCATCACAGCTACGGCACTAAAGGCGAAAAGCACTGCACCTCCATAGGACAAAACAATGTCGGACTTAAGCTTGATTGCGAGCCCCAAAAGGCCATAGCAGAGCACAATGATGGACAGAATTGCCAAAGAGTGGCTGGCGATGATGATGTCAGACATTTGCCTGATGTGAGCTGAATTGCCGCCCGCCGGGTGCAGCACCATTGTGAGCACCATGAATACTGAGCCAATGATAATGGCTATTCCGCTTGATTTCTCCAGTCTGCTGTCCATCTTTCGTTCTTTTTGAATGATGAACAATGATAAAGGGTTTAAAAATGGAAAGACTTGATCGTAATCAAGAAATGAATCACTTGATTCGGGATCTAATCCTGCTCAGCGTTTCTGGCGTGATCTGGAGATACGATGCAATGTGTTTCAGGGGAAATACCTGAAAGAGCAAAGGCCGGGTAGTAAGTAGCTCCACGTACTTTTCGTCAATCGACTTTGGACTTAGCTTGCCCTCCACCCCAATGAAGTTGTGCTCGAGAAGCTTCCCGAGCACAAAGAAAACCGGAGAAATGCCTATGAGTTCATGAATTGAACCAACGTCAAGTCCCAGCACCGTCGAGTCTTCAAAAGCGGCAATGCTGGCCAGAGCAGGTTTTCTGGAGACAAAACTAAGGTTGTCAATTACCCAGTCGCCAGGCAAATAGAGACCGTCGATAGTGTCTGAGTCATCGTGCTGCCGGTATTGCACCAGGCTGCCCCGTTCAAGAAAAAAAAGTCCACCACAAACCTGCCCCGCTTTTAGCAAGAATTCACCCTTGTTCAGCGGAGTCGTATCAAGGCGAACCGTGATCAGGTCCAGCTCATGCGCTGAAAAAGGGTGTAACTGTAGCAGCGATTTGGTAATACTTGCAAACATTGGTTGGCAGAATTTGAGCGATGGTTGTTGCCGCCTCCAAGTTTGCTAATCTCGTTCTTCTCTCCAAATCTCCCTGCTCTAAAGTCCGTGTTCGGCCAGCTTTCTTATTGTTTCCAAATCGCCTTGCCGAATGGGCATATAGTGCCACGAGCAAAATGAGATGTACCCGCCTTTCATACTACCGATTGGCTTCCAAAAGGCAGCCAACCGCCCATGTTCGTTCATTGCCAGGGGCACAATGCCTTCACCCCCGGAGATCGATGATCCTAAAGAGGCAAACGATTCGGGGAGTCCCCAATGGCGACCTGCTGGCGTAGCCTTTGCGTAGTACACCCCAAAGTCCATGTTAACATCAAAATTTATTCCCAGTAAATCGACCGAATACTGGGCATTGGATGCCACAATATTGAAATCCTTGTTGGTGACCCAATAGTTAGGAAAATAACCCAGCCAGATTACCCTGCCGCCCGCCGCCATGTATTGGTTTAGCAGGCTTCCCCCTGCTTCTTCCCCAACCACCGCCTTTGGCATATACTGATGGGCAAACACGATGCTGCTTTGTTTTTTGTCGGCAATCCGATCTCTCATGAACGTGGTAAGCGTAGCGGTATCCAGCCGGGCATAGCCCAGGGGCTCCAGGTATGGTGAAATCTTTTCTGAGCTTATCATCTCTTTTTGCGCCCTCAGTTCAGGGTAATAGACAGCAAGCATTCTTTCGTCTCCTTCTTCAAAGGCATACAAGGAACCATCGTCACTCCCGATATAAAGGGTTCCCTCGTCGAGAATAGGCGAAGACATCACGGCTCCTTCTGTCTGGTACTTCCACGCCACCCTGCCGGTTGCTTTTTCAAATGCATAAACCAACCCCGTAAACGAGCCGATATACACGTGATTTTCGTCCACCACAGGGGTGGAATAGAAATAGGATCCTCCATCGTATTTCCACAATTCCCTCCCACTTATCATATCCACTGCGGAAACAGCGAGCGCATCGGACCACCCAACATATACCGTATTTCCATCAATTGTTGGCGAGCTCCCTACCCAGGAGGATCCATAAGTAAATCGCCATTTTTTTTTCAGCGAACTGGCATCAATACAATACAAGCCACCATCCCTTGCACCGAACACCAGCTGATTGTCCTTCATGGCTGGCCTGGAGATCAATGATGTTCTGTCCCATCCATATACTTCGGTGTAATAACTTACCCCCTCCGTCTCATATTTCCCTTCCTCCTTGCCACTGCTAGCATTCACTACATAAAGAAATCCATTGAAGTCAGGAACATACACTTTGTTCCCGTTCACGAGCGGCGTAGCCCTTATCTTATCTGCCGTGGAGAACTTCCAGGTGAGTTTTCCATTCTGCAAATTGAGTGCATAGAGATTATTGTCGCCTGAACCAATCAAAACATTGCTGCCGTGAGCGACAGGCGATGCATCGTAATAGTCCCAACCCCAGGTATGTGGAACAGGCTTCTCCATTTGAAATGACCACAATAGCTTGCCTGAAGTGACATCAACAGCATACACTTTGTTGTCTCTTGCCTGAAAAATTGCCTTTCCGCCCGCCAAAAGTGGTTGCGAAACAATGGCACCCCCAGCTTTGAACTGCCAGATTTCCCTGGCCGACTCCTTTTCGACGCAGTATAAAGTGCCTGCAGAATTACCAAAGTAAAGTTTGCCTTCACTGATTGAAACCGTACCTCTTACAGGCGCTCCTGTTTCAAACCGCCACTTGATTTGGGCGTGGTTGAGGGAGCCGTTAGCATTGAGCAGACCCGGAAGCGAGACTAACACAAGCAGGACAAGTAATATTCTTTGCATACTTTTGAGTTTTGGTTTCAACAAATCAATCGAAAAGAATGACAGACTGTCGAAAAACGCCCGGACTTGTCTGTTCAAACCTGCTCAAGTCGGTTCAACTATTTTTTCTAACCCTATTCAGCTAAATTTTGGGCATGGAGTCAGACGATATCAATATAAAAGAATGCCTTGTTGAAATAGAGAACCGGCTCAACTGGGGGCCTGGCGAAGCATGGACTACCAACGACTTCAAGGCACTCAGTGAGAAGATCCATGCTGCCACTGGCACTAACCTTAGCGTGGCCACTTTGAAGCGCCTGTGGGGCACCATTGACTACCAAAGCAAGCCAACAGCCACCACACTCAATGCGCTTGCCCAGTACCTCGGTCACGAGAACTGGAAGGCCTATCAATACGCCAACAGCCTGCCGAATGAACACAACCACACGAAACATACTTCAGCAGAAGCGAAAAAAGGCCGTCCCGCCGGCATCATTATTTCATTGCTAGTCATACTTCCTCTGGGTGCATGGCTGCTGTTTTATATCTCGAACAAAGACCAGGAAGAGACAAAGCCTCTGCCGGACGCCAGCCTGTTCAGCTTCAGCAGTAAGCAGGCGGTGTCAGAAGGCGTGCCCAATTCCGTGATTTTCGATTATGACGCATCGCCCGCCAGCGCTACCGACACCATCTACATACAACAAAGCTGGGACGAAAGGCTTCGCCAACAAGTACCCTACGACAAGAAGGTACACACCTCTATCTACTACTACCCCGGCTACTTCCAGGCAAAGCTGGTAGTCAACGATAGTATTGTGAAACAGCACCCTGTTTATATCACCTCTATGGGTTGGTTGCCTTTGGTAGAGCAGGAAATGGTGCCGGTGTATTTCAAAGTGGAAGATGTAATCGAAGGAAATGGGACTTTGTCGCTTCCAATTGAAAAGCTGACCAGTAACAATATTCACCTGCAGCCGGAAACGCCCTGGACATCCTATTTCTATGTGAAGGCATTTGAGGGACTGCAGTCCGACTATTTGGTGTTCGAGACAGAACTACGGAACGATTTTAGAGAAGGTGCGGGCATTTGTCAGCATACCGAGGTTCATCTCCTGCTGGCGGGAGGAGCGCTGATTGTTCCGTTGGCCATCAAAGGCTGTATCTCAGGGTTGGCCCTGTACGACGTGGATGGAAAAGTTGAAGACCCGACGCCTTTGGGAGTAGACTTCTCAGATTGGGTAAAGGTGAGGTATGAGGTAAAAGATATGGCAGGGCGGCTTTTCATCAACGATGAATTGGCATACGATAGCCTGAACCTCCATTTCGGGCCGGTGGACCTGGTTGGATTGAAGTTCCGATTTCAGGGGACAGGAAGTGTCAACTACGTAAAGCTTTGGGGAAAAGATGAAGAGCTCATTTTTGAAGAAAACTTCTAATTGCCCTGCTCCATTCCCCCTCAGGCATGAGACTAGCTCTCGGAAATCACGATCACCCTGTCCTTCCAACTGAACTCTATCAGCTCTGACTTTTTCGGGTTCACTACCACTCCATAGCCCATCTCCACATTTTTGGCATCTGACATCCGGCGATAGCCAATGGCAATTTCATTTTGGCGTGCGGCTGACTCCAGCACTGTGTAAAAATTGGTCGTCACCATGCTGTTTGCCTCTAATGAAATGTAATCTGTAACTGGCTTGATATAGATTTCAGCCCCGTCGGCGTCAAGCAGTTCCTCGAAAACACGCATCAAATACTTGTTCTCTGCCACCTGGGTCATAAGCAAACTAAGCAGCTTATCACTCACAATAAAGTCATCGGCGCTGGTTACATCTGCCAGTTGGCGATTGCGAATATCCATCATTTCCGAAACCAAATTCACCTTTGTGGGGGCACTCTCCAGTATATTCCTGAGGTGCAGCAGCGTAATCAGTGTTTGTGCATCTGCTTCCTGAAGTGGAAAGTCGTCCTGATAGCACAGCATGATGATGTAATTGTATTGCTGGCAGTTGAGTTTTTCAAGCTCGGTTCTGTCGGTTGTGTCGCTGTGCTGAAATTCCAACCTGATATTCTCCAGCGAAGCCTGTAGTTTGTCCAGGCGCTCTTCGCTTAGCTTAAATTTTGAAATAATATGAACGGTGGATCCTTCGTCCACATACTTATCCAGCTCCCTGATCACCAAGCTGGCTCTGTGGTTCCAGCCAATAACGAGAATAGATTCTACGACACTTGGCTTCCTTTCTCTCCGAACGATGCGCTGCTCGTCAATCACAAACGACTTGCCCGATACAACCATGGTGTCGTCATCTTCTGTGATACCAATGAGCTTATCTCCCTTTTGAATGAGTTTATTCATCGGTGGGTTGATCAGTATTTCAACTTCGTCAGCCGACTGCATACCAATGATGGCAGAATCCTCGTAGCTAAAAACAGCCTCTCTGAAGGTTTTACCTACCAGCTTTGGCTCCTCCATGAAATAGATTTCATCACCACCGAAATCCATCAGTTCCGTGTAAACAACAGAAAGCCCGGATTGCAGGCTGGTTTGCACCATCACCTTCGACACAAATTCATCTGAAAGGATCAGTTCTACTTCTTCCTTTCCTACCATCTTGGCCACTTCATAATTCTCACTGTGCTTTATCTCGGCGGTAATGTGGTAAGGTGTCTCCCTTCGGGTGTCGCTAGAAGTAATCGCCAGAATTGTCTTGATAATCTGGCTGTCTGAGTTTTCATTTTCCTTGTCAAGAATGATGATCGACTTTGACCCTGCGGGATTCCCAATATCCAGGTCGTGCAGGTCAATGGGATCCCCGGTACGACAAACAATCTTGGTGTTCTTATGGTCGGGTATTTTGTCACGAATCTTGTCCTCCATCTCAATCTTGTCCTTGTCCGCCAAAATCACAATAAGAGGATCTTTCTGGTTTTCATTGGCTATGATTAATTCAGACACAATGGTATAAATCTTCGAAGACCACCCCAAAATCAACACGTGGCCGTCGTCCACAATACGGGATCTTCCTTTGCGCAGCCGATCAATTTTGTCCATGATTCCATTTGAAATCAAACCAATCAGCGTACTGAGCGCTATGATGCCGTACCCCGTAACCACAAACATCCAGAACTTGTAAATCCAGTCCCCCTCATGCTCCGCCAATGTGCCAGGGTCAAGCGTATGCATCAAGCCGAACCATAGTATATTGATGTAGCCGTCAGGCAGCGCTTCATCGGGGCGAATATTGGCAAAAAAGAGGATGCAGGTAAAAACAGATAGTATAACTGTAGAGAAAATAGTGAGATAAAGTATGAGTGCCACCGGACCGGCTGACATCAAATTATCGAACTTATAATTTAGTTTTTCCCGAAAAGGGTAATTTTTCATTTGAAGAAACTTTTTGACAGAATTTGCCTTAGAAAAACATTTTTGTCTGCATTCGACTACTCCGAAATTCGCCACACAAAGGAAAAATACCGATGGACTATACCAGCAAACACAAATAACCTACCAGGCTACCGGTTAGTTTCAATATGGCATTTTGGCTGCAGGAGCAGGTCACCAAAATTCCTCAGGTTCAATATGATGCAAAAAAGCAAGAGCTAAAAGCTGAACTCAGGAAACTTTGGGTTTAAGCTCAGGCTTTGGGCGGTGGAGAGCTAATCTCCAAAAAATTTTGTGAAATGAGAGACAAGGGATTTCCGAAGGTGTGAACAACACTCACAAAGTCATTGCCGAGCGAAATTGTAGGTAGCTGCGGCTGCTGACAGTAGACCACATGATGAACACCAGGGTGTCCATTTTCGCCATCCTGCTCATCGTGTTCCTGCATGGCGTTTTCAATACCCAGCACCGACTCCAAAGCGAACTCCAGGATACTTTCAATATCGTTGTGGGTCAGATCCTCGGCCACATAGTCAGGCTGAGCGTCCCTGCCATCAATGCTATAATTGAGCAAATAGAGGGCTAGGCAATAAGCAAGAACCTTGCGTGTGAATATGTACCCTCTGACTTTCATTTTTGACTATGGTGCAAATATAGGGGTTTTAGCATTGGTTAAAGAAATGGAACACCAATCTTATATTTTGGTTTCGTGAAAGATGCGAGAAACGTTTTCGGAGCCTCAACGCAAGAAATGGCTCTCCTCTCCAAAAGAGATTAGCCTTTCTGTTCAAAGTTTTTTGAAAGGTCACTTTTGGAAGCTGGCAGATTTCGCCACCTCAATATCTCTTTCCACTTCTGGAATAAGGCTTTTCCAGGAAAAGTAGTCCTTCCTTTCATCCTGGAAACCAAAAACACCACCAACAATGTAGGGCACTTCGAGGTAGTTTTTGGAGGTTACCTCCGAAAGTTCTTTCCAGATAACAAGGGCTTCTTCCAGGGCCTTGACTGCCTGTTGCTTTTGAAGTGCGTCTCCATTTTTCCTAAATAACCCAAGATAAACCCCTGCCTGCAGCTTCTTAGCAAAATAACGACTCAGGAGCGACCAGGCTCTCAAATCATCTATTTCCTGATTGTATTCACTGGTGTAAATAGTGCCTTTTGCGGTAAAAGACTTTATGAGGACGTCTGCTTCCGCCGCATTGGCTGTCAATTCATTTGCCAGGTCCAAAGGCGTCTTCTTACTCTCGGACACTTTTTTCTTTTCGACCTGAATAGCCACATAGTCCTTGATAGAAAGGTAGCTCGGATCCAGCACCCTACGGTCCATTAGCTCTTCCAATGAAATAAAGAAGGAGACCTTGTCGTCGTAGCCATACCCTGGAGGTGTTACCGGCGACATAAACCCTTCAGCGTAAAGTGTGTAGTCCCAGGTAGAACCGAAGAACGAAGCCAGCCTCAACGGCATCCTGCTCACCAGTTTATATGCCTCCAACATCTGCGGCCCTTGATCCATATGGTATTTTCGATTGAACTGTTCTTCAAATACCGTGTCAGGCGTGTTGATATCGTACAGTAGCCTGCCCCAAAGACTGTAAAACAACCACTGGCGCTCGAAGGCGTAGTTCCACGTGCGACCAATTTCAGGTTTGGTGAAGTATTCGAAAGCAGGTATATAACCCTCAGAACCAATATAATACCCGTTCATGAAGTCGGCTGTATTGGTTTTGATGTGGCTACGGATAAAGTCTGGCTCGCCCCACCGGAGAATAAAGAAGTCCTCGTTGCGCACCATCCACTCAATTTTGTAGTTCTCAGGGGCCGGATTCCAATAGCCGGTATTTACAGCACCGGACTCGCTGGCGTGGGTGATCAAAAGCTTCGGTGTTGAATGCCCATGGCTCCAGTTGAACTTCACTTCTACTTGCACAGGATCTTGAAAATCAGCAGCATCCAGTATGCGTCTCATTTCATTGCTTGAGCCCGACAACACGGCCCTGTGCAGAAACTTCACCGGCCTGTTTGCCGCTTTCATGCCTGCTACAAACGTCTCAGCAATCCAGTCCTCCCGCTCTGCTGCTGTCATTTTTGTCATCCAGTCGGCCAGGGTTACACCAAGGCCTGACAGGTCGTTGTAGGTATCAATGACAGCAGTCACCGCCTCCCTTGTATAGCCCCTCACCACTTGCGAAGTATCATTGAGGGCTTTCACACCGTGGTGTTTGGCAAAAGATTCAGGCACCACAATATTCCAGTTGACAATAAATACCTCTACTCCTCTTTCTTTGGCCATACGGAACAGCCCTTTCCAGAACGCCTGCCAGTCGGCCATTTCCTGATCGGTAAAAGGACTGGCTTCCGGATAGTTGGGTAACTTCACCATGTATTGGAAAGGGTGCATGTTGTACAACGCCAGCTGGTTGAAACGGTTGGCCATCATCATATCCAGAAAAGCCTCCCAAAACTTCAAATCCCGGCAGGTGCTCAGGTGGTAGTCCATGCTGAGGCTCTCCCGGTAGGCATCCCAGGGCAGGTTGAACTTGATGGCCCGGACTTCCATGGATGGGTTGACCTGCCTTCCATTTATTTGGTTCGGTTTCCCGCCGTTGGCAATTTCCTCAGTAAAAGCCAGGAGGCCGTACCGGGCACCCGAGAAGTCATTAGCTGAAATGATGGTTTGGTTCCCATTCCAGTTTATCCGGTAGCCTTCCGCTTTGACGTTGGGATCAGCTCCTAGTTTAATGGCAATGTCATAGTCGGTAATCTCATTGGACGCCAGCGCTTCTTTAGTTTTAATTACCAGGCGCTCCATTCCGGGGATATCAGGAGGGTAATTAATGGTTTGGCCAGCTGCCCAAAACGTCAACAGCTGGAAACAGATTATCAGGGTATAATTTTTCAACATACTTGAAACTAACAAAAAACGCTAAGATTAAAGCATCATAGCGTTTTGCAATTGCTTAATGATAGGAATGTCATTCCCCGGAACCGCCAAACTTCTTTTTGGCAGCCTCGGCCTTGGCTTTCAGCCCGGTCATTTTGGTTTTGTCTGTAACAATAGCTTTCATCGAACCATCAAGTAATGCGGTGGCCTTCTTCACTCCTTCTGCACATTTCGGTGCCTTGGTGCCACATTGCGAACTAGCCTTTGAAGCAGTGGCACCGTCAGTAGACAGGCGTTTCGAGTCTGTATCCAGCGATTTGTAAGAGCTTTCCAGGTCTTTGAACCTGGAGAGCAGGCCGTCTATAGCACTTTCATCCTCTTCCTTTGACGCTTTGTCAATATCTCCATCCAGCTTTGCCAGAGTTGAAGACAGTCCTTTTTGTTTGCTGGCAAACTCAGTAACGGAGGCAATGTATTTGTCGATAGTAGCATTGCCGAATTTTTCGGTTTTAGCACCATCATCCTGCCCTACAGCAAGGTGGACAGTCAGGAACAGTAAAACAATAGGAAAAAATGTTTTCATAGTTTTAAAAATCAATGGTTTATGAAAGCTAGGTAAAAGCTCCATAATTTCTCAGGTCGGCTAAAAGAAAATATATTTACCATTGCCCTTATGTTTTTTTCTACTTTTCAATAACCACAGCTTCATATTGCCCCAACTCCTCTATCTTGAGTTGCAGGTACCCATCGCTCCAACGATAGTCAACAGGATCACTGCCCACCATCGTAAACACGCTGGATGGTTTAACTTCACATCGCACCCTGAATTCCAGGTCATTAACTGTAAGTGGTTCAAAAAACGTGTTGCCACTAAACCCTGTAATATTCACCAGATGTAAAATGATACCGTCTTCCTCCTGCCTGCCAAAGTTCTCGGGGGTGTTCTCTACATACTTTTGCAACACCGCCTCTACTCTCGGGTGCGCATTAGTTGTGAACAAATCGCTAATGCCGGGCTCCAGGTAGTTGATTATATCAAGCAGTATCTGCTTGTGCTCTTCGTAGCCATGTATGTAGTACAATCTGCCGAGATTGATGGGCATCAAAACAGCTTTGCTTGCAGAATGGTTTTTCACGGCCACGGCCTTGTAACCTGTCGGTTCATGGCCTCCTATTTTCTCGGGAGGGCCTGGTCGGCCAGGTGTGTAAATGGGCAAATAGGTTTCGTTAGCCTGGTCAAAATTATAAAAGCCAAGGTTAAACTTAAACATGATAAGGCTCTGTAAGTCAAAACTTTTAAATACTGATTTGTTTTCAGGCGCCAGGTAATAGCCTGCTCCATCCTGATCTGGCTGAACAGCCTTTGCACCGAACAGCTCGAGCAGCGCATCCGGGTGCCCACTCAACGACTCGTTGGTCGCAATCAGGTGGGTGCCGCCAGCAACTGCTGCCTTAATTACAGCCAGTGATCCGCTGTCCAGACTCACAATTTCCGGAAGGATAATCACCTTGTAGCCTTTCATCTTACTTCCCAGTTTCGACAGCTGGGCATCTTCTATTAGATCAAATTGAAGGTGAGCCTCCTTCAGCATGAGCTGAATGCCCCTGTATTCCTGCGCACGCTCGCCTCCCGGCCAGTAGCCTGGCGACACCACGGCGATTTCAGCCGGAGACATATAATGACCGTAGTACTTTTCGTTGGCTTTGTGGTGAGCATATACTTCTCTGAAAACCTCATAACTCCTCTCGTCTTCATTCCCTTGGAAATCGCCCATAATACTCATGTCGAGCCCTGAGCCGTTGGCAATGTTTTGATACAGCCTGATGGCCGACTCCTCAGGTTCCACGGCGTTATACCTCGACTGAAAAGAAATCTGTTGGATACTTGCGTTACTTACGATGTGGTCAGGGTAGCTGTTTTCTACATTGCTGACATTGTCAGAGGCTGAATAGGGCCAGTAAGGCAGGCCACTTGGGTGCGACTCATGTCTGATGATGTCGACGTAGTTGCCCATGTACGTGCAAATGGCGATCTGCTCATTCTTCGCCTTCACCATGGAATGTAGTCGCTTCATCAAGTCATCCACAGTGAACTTTTTGAACTCCTGGTATTTTTGAAATACCGGGTCAGCGTCGTCCTCCACCAATGGCAGGCTCATACCGCTGTACTCCATAAACCGCTCTTTATCGTAGGGGTTTTGGTCAATGCCGTGATAAACTCCTTCATAGGCATTTCGTGTTTGGTAACCCGGCATGTTGATGAAAATACCATCAATAGCATACAAGTCAATCACCTCACCAACAATGTCGAAAAGCACCTTTTGCTCATAGGGTGCATTAATGGAAATCACATACATATCGTCGTTCCTGATCCGCTCTCCTTTTGGCGACAGATAAAACCAATCAGGATGCCTGTCAAAAATGCTTTCGTGAGCCCGGCTGAAATCAAATCGCACAATTACCCTAATGCCGTTCTCATGGCATTTACTGATTACATCACCCAACATATTTTCCTTCATAAAAGGGTTCGTGTACTGGTCTTCCAGTTTGGTGGGGTAAAAGGCCATAATGCCACCGGCATTGATGATCAATGTATTCACTGAGAAGCCTTTGAGATCATTGATCAGTGAGTTTACATTAAGATCAGCCTCATAAGCAGGGAGATTGGTCTGCATCGTGCGAAGGTTATTCGCCTTCCACCAGGGTATTGAGTCGGGCCAGGTGATCTGTTCACCAACCGCTTTCGTCCCTGACTGTGGAGGAGAACATGATAGGGCAGTTAGCAACAACACTAAAAACATCGATAATCTTAGAATTTCCCTCATAAAGCTCATCTAACTTGTTTTTATAAATGTAAATCAATATCGATACAGTTTACTTGAATCTTATATAAACGTTGGTGGCGGGCGCAACAACGGAGGTGAAGTACGCACCTTAGTCGTCTCTAATCTCCCCCTATTATCCTTATTATCGGCCAGCGCTACGAAATTGATTAAACACAAAGTCTATTTCTTCATACTTTGAGGCTAACAATTGAAGATCAAACAACTTAACCATGAAAAGACTTGCGCTCCCCTTGCTGCTAGTGACTTTTGCAGTAACCGCCCTGGCACAACGAAAAGCCCAGACAACCCAACCTCCCAAAACCATTGACCAAAAGTATTTCTCGGAAATGAAATACCGGTCAGTTGGCCCCTCCAGAGGCGGAAGAGCCACTGCAGTTGCCGGTATACCTCAAAGCCCCTACACCTTCTACATGGGATCGCAGGGCGGCGGCGTTTGGAAAACAGACGACGCAGGCTGGAACTGGGAGAATATCACTGACGGCCAGTTTCAGGTGGGCTCCATTGGTGCTATTACCGTGGCTCCCTCCGACCCCAACGTGATCTACGTCGGCACTGGCTCTGCCTGCCTCAGAGGCAATGTTTCTCCCGGCATTGGCGTCTACAAAACCATGGACGAAGGGAAAACATGGGATTTTATTGGGCTACCCAATGCCGGACAGATCGGTAAAATTGTTGTTCATCCCTCTAATCCTGACATTGCCATGGTAGCAGCTCTGGGTAACGCTTTCGGCCCCAACCCGGACAGAGGAGTGTACAAAACCATTGATGGAGGCAAAAGCTGGAAAAAAACGCTATTCGTAAGCGACAGCACAGGCGCTATAGATATAGAGATGAACCCCGCCAACCCTCGCATCATGTATGCGGCGATGTGGCGTGCGGATCGCAAACCCTGGGCCATGACAGACGGCGGTATGGAAGGCGGCATCTGGAAGTCGAAAGACATGGGTGAGACCTGGGAAAAGCTGGAAGGCGGACTGCCGACCGGGCTTCTTGGCCGCATCGGACTAGCCATTTCACCTGCTCAACCTGATCGTGTTTGGGCACTGATACAAACGGCCGACGAAAGCAAAGGCGGGGTGTACCGAACCGACGACGCCGGTGGTTCCTGGAAGAAAATCAATCGGGACCACGAGCTTCGCCAGCGGGGCTGGTATTACACCCATATTACCGCCGACCCGAAAGATGCCAACACAGTGTACGTCAACAACGTGGGCTTCTACAAATCGATTGACGGGGGCAAAACATTCGATACCCGCATAAGAGTGCCCCATGGCGATAACCACGGCCTTTGGATCAATCCCGACAACACGGACATTATGATCCACTGCAACGATGGTGGCGCTACTGTATCTATCAACGGAGGCAAAAGCTGGTCGCACCAGCAGAACCAGCCCACGTCGGAGTTCTACAGAGTCACTGTCGACAACCAGTTTCCTTACCGTCTCTATGCCGGCCAGCAGGACAACACTACCATCTCGGTTCCCTCCTACTCTTCCGGCTCTCTCACCGACACCGAAGAGTGGTTCGGTGTTGGCGGCGGCGAATCAGCCGATGTAGCCGTAGACCCGACCAACCCCGACATCATTTATGCAACAAGCTACAGCGGCGAGATAACTTTCTACAACAAGAAAACCGGCGAAATGCGCCAGGTAACGGCCTACCCTCACTATACAGAAGGTACCGAGCAAAGAAAGCTCAAGTACCGCTGGCAGTGGAATTTCCCTGTACTGATTTCAAAATTCAACACAAACGTTATTTACGACGGCTCCAACTATGTGCACAAGTCAACTAACAAAGGGCAGTCGTGGGAAGTGATAAGCCCGGATCTTACCACTAAGTTCGCTGAAACGTTGGGTATCCCTGGTGGCCCTATTCAGCACGACGGCACAGGTGTAGAAGTGTACTCAAGCATCTTTGCGCTGGAGGAGTCACCCTTCAATGAAGGTGAGCTGTGGGCCGGTTCCGACGATGGGCTGGTGCACATCACGAGAGACGGCGGCAAGTCGTGGAAAAACATCACCCCTCCCGGCATGCCCGCCATGGGCACTGTGAACAAGATTGAGCTATCGTCTCATCAGGCCGGAAGAGCGTTCGTGGCTGTGTACAAATACCGCAGGAAGGATTTCAGCCCTTACATTTTCATGACCAACGACTTTGGTGCTACCTGGTCGACGCTGACCAACGGTAAAAACGGCATTCCTGCAAATCACTTTGTACGAGCCATCGCTGAAGACCCCGACAGAAAAGGGCTCCTCTACGCCGGCACAGAATTCGGTATGTACCTGTCCTTCGATGAGGGTAAAAACTGGCAACCCTTTCAGCTTAACTTGCCTGTAACGCCTATTACCGACATGGAAGTACATGAGAAAGACCTTGTCATCAGCACCCAGGGCCGGGCTTTTTGGATACTGGACGATCTTACACCCCTGCACCAGCTCAACGATGCCCTGATGGCAAGGGATGCCTTCCTTTACAAGCCCAGAGACACCTACAGAACCAATGTAGGCGGCTGGAACGGGCGGTCAGCAGATATCAACTTCTTTGTGAGTAAGACCGACGACAAAGTGACTTTAGAAATAATGGATGCGAGGGATGTTACTCCGGTGGTTTACTCAAGCAAACCCGACAAGGCAAAGGGAGAAAAAGAGTTGGAACTAAAAGAAGGCATGAACAGCCTGTCGTGGAACCTGATGTACCCCGGCCCAAAAATGGCTGATAACTTTATGGCGATGGTGTTCAGCGCTAACAGAACGCCTGGCCCAAAAGCTGTGCTTGGCACCTACTCCGTGAAACTAACGGCTGGAGACTATTCCCAAACCGAGACCTTTGAGTTAAAGGCAGACCCTCGCTGGCCTCACATTACAACAGCCGACTACCAGGCCCAATTTGATCTCGCTTCAGAAATGACCGACTACATCACCAAAAGCCAGGATTTGATCAGAAACATGAGGGCTATCAGGGAGCAGGCAAAGGCCATTGCAGAAAGGTCGGAAAAAGCCGGCTATTCGTCAGAAATTAAAGATAAGGCAACGGCATTGAACAAGAAGCTGACCGAAGCAGAAGATGCGATCTTCCAAAATCAAATTGAAACCAGCCAGGACGAAATCAATTTTGAGAGGAAGTTCACTAACCACATAGCCAGGCTTTACGGTGTGGTGATTGACGATCACAATAAACCAACAGCAGGCATGCTGGAGCGCTACGACGATCTCAAAAAACAGTTTATTGACCTAAGAAAGCCGTATGATGAAGTATTGACGACTGACTTCCCTGCTTTCAATCAGTTGCTGGAAAAAGAAAACGTGCCCAGAATAATTACAGAGAAATAGACACAAAAAAGCCTGGTCGATGCCAGGCTTTTTTATGCTTTATCCTTTCGGTTCGTCTTTGTTCACTCTCAGCTCCCGGCCGTCAATCACCAGCCCTTTGAAGCTGCTTGCCACTTTACCGGCGCTCTTTGCGTCCACCTCAAAAAACGAATGGCTCTTGTTGAGCTGAATCTGTCCTATATCGTCTTTTCTCAGCTTCGTCTGATCACAAATGAATTTGAGCAATTCGCCCTTATTCACTTGGTCCATACTACCGATGTTGATAAAAAAGCGATCCATGCCCTTGCCTGCTGGCCCGGAACCAGTTTCACTGTTTGTTCTTTCACGCCTCTCAGACCTCACTGGCCGGTCGTTGCTCTCAGACCTCACAGGTCTATCACTTCTTTCGGGTCTCGAAGGCCTTTCAGCTCTAGCTGGTTTGTCAAAGCCACGATCAGGGCGATCACTTCGCCTGTCGGGACGATCGTCTCTGCGGTCACTTCTTCTTTCGCTGCCGAAATCGTTGCGATCCCTTCTGCCATCCCTTTCACGGCGGTCACCTCTGCGTTCCATGCCCCGGTCATTGCCCCGGTCTCCGGTACGGTCATCGTTCAGGTTCTTGTCCGACACTTCTTTGTAGCCTATAAGCTCCATTTGTCTCGACAAAAGCTTGGCAAGCAAGGTTTCCTGGTTCATCTCAGCAAACATGGCTACCACCTTCTCGTGAATTTTGATGTCGAGGCTTTCGTTTACCTCAGTTTCCATCACTTTGTCAGCCCAGTGCTCAAGCCGACTGTTCAATATCTGACTAACTGCCGGCACCTGCACTTTCTTCATCCCAATGCCCAGCTTCTTTTCAATGAAGCGGATTTTACGGATGTCATGGTGCGTAATCAGTGCCAGAGAAATACCTGTTTTACCCGCCCTTGCTGTTCTGCCGCTTCGGTGCGTGTAATATTCCGAATCATCTGGTAAAGAGAAGTGAATCACGTGACTCAGGTCGTTCACATCAATGCCCCTGGCAGCCACGTCGGTAGCAATCAGCAGGCGAACGGCATGGGCTTTGAATTTCTTCATCACCTGGTCACGCTGCTGTTGCGAAAGGTCTCCATGCAAAGCTTCAGCATGATAGCCACTTTGTGTAAGCTCTACAGCCAGGTTTTGGGTATCTATCTTGGTTCGGCAAAACACAATACCCAGCATGTCAGGCTGGAAGTCGATAAATCTCCGAAGCACCTCTATTTTGTCGGACGCCCTGATAACGGCATACTGATGTTCAATATTGGTATTCACCACATTACCCGACTGCACCGAAACCTCCACAGGATCCTTCATGAACTTCTTGATCAATGATCTGATTTCACGAGGCATGGTAGCCGAAAAAAGCCAAGTGGCTTTCTCCTCCGGTGTGTGGGACAAAATGGCGTCAATGTCTTCTTTGAAGCCCATGTTGAGCATTTCGTCCGCTTCATCGAGAACGACAATGTCAATGGTCTCAATTTTCACGACCTTTCTGTCAATCAGGTCTATGAGTCTGCCGGGAGTTGCCACAATGATCTGCACTCCGGCTTTTATGGCTTTTATCTGAGGGCCTATTGGCGCTCCACCATAAACTGTCTGAATACGTAAATTGGGATAATACTTGGCAAATGCTACAAGCTGCGCCGCAATCTGCTGGCACAACTCACGTGTTGGCGCTATAATCAGCGCCTGTGTGGTAAGATCACTACTATCCACATGGTCCAGCAGCGGCAAACCAAAGGCCGCAGTTTTTCCTGTTCCCGTTTGAGCAAGGCCAATAAAATCGATGGGCTCACTTATTAATAACGGAATGGACTGCTGTTGGATGGGAGAAGGAGATTCAAACCCCAATTCGGGAAGAACCCTTAGCAAGGGCTCTGATAACCCAAGCTCAGAAAATATACTCATTAAAACTTAATATAGATTAAGCTGCAAAGGTACAGCAAATTATTTGGAGTTGTGCTATTGGCGAATGCCCATAACAAATAATATTCTGAGACCTGCACGATAATCGAGTGAAAGGAAATAGCCAACCTTCAACAACTTGCGAGTTATCGTCGTTAGAAAAACTAAATTATATAGTATTTACAAGAGTGATCAAGCTAATTTATTTAGTATTTTAGCGGGGTAAACATAAAACCTGCCATCTTGTACCTCAACACCCACTCTTATTACAGCTTCAAATACGGCACTATGAGCCCCAACGAGCTCCTTGAGGAAGCCAGAACGAAGGGTGTGTTCACACTGTGCCTGACCGACATTAATTCAACCGCCGGTTGTCTTGAGTTTGTAAGAGAGGCTTCCAAATATGGCATCAGGCCCATTCTGGGGGTTGATTTCCGGAATCACCTTCAGCAGCTCTACATCGCTATAGCCAGGAACAATGAGGGCTTTCAGGAAATAAACGAACACCTTTCAAAGCACCTCAGAGAAGGCTCACCGCCCATTCCGTCGGGTGCGCCTCAAAAGTGGCAAAATGTCACCGTCATCTATCCGTGGGAGATTTATAGAAAAAGCCTTCACAACTTGCTTCCCCACGAATGGGTTGGCATCAAACCGCATGAAATTACCTATCTGCACTTGCAGAAAGAGTCTCTCCCAAAGAATAAGCTTGTTGCATTGGTAACTTCCACATTCAGGCACAAAAGAGACTACAACACACACCGGCTGTTAAGGGCTATTGCTGAAAATGCTCTGCTGACCAAGCTCGAACCCTGGCAGCTGGCTGGCGATGTCGACCACTTTTACTCGCCCGCAGAGCTGGCAACCATCTACAAAGAAACCCCACAATTACTGCTCAATGCTGAGCGAATAGCCGGTGAATCCGGGATATTTTTTGATTTCAGCGACGACCGGCCCCACCAAAACCTAAAAACCTATACTGGTTCGGAGACAAACGACTTCCAGCTCATTTCCAAACTTTGTCAGGATGGCGTCTCTTATCGCTACGGAAAACCCACCCGACAAATTCAGGAGCGGATCAACAAAGAGCTGGAAACTATCCGTGCAAAAGGATTTGTAGCCTACTTTCTTATCAACTGGGACATTCTCCGGTACGCCCGCAGCAAAGACTACTTCTACGTCGGGCGGGGCAGCGGTGCCAACAGCATTGTGGCCTACCTGCTGCACATAACCGATGTGGATCCGATTGAGCTTGATCTCTATTTCGAGCGCTTCATTAACCTTTACAGAACAAATCCTCCCGATTTCGATATCGACTTTTCGTGGAGAGACAGAGAGGATATTACTCAATATATTTTCAACCGCTTCCCAAACGCTGCGTTGCTGGCTACCTACAGCACATTCCAGTACAAATCGGTGGCGAGGGAGTTAGGAAAAGTTTTTGGACTTCCTTCTATCGAAATCGAAGAGATGAATACCAGCACAAAAAGCGGGAAGGTGCCCGATCAATTGGTGCAGAAGATCATGAGCTATAGTCAGCTTATCCACGACTTTCCCAGCCACCTGAGTATCCACGCAGGAGGCATTCTGATCGGTGAAAAACCGATGACTTATTTCACCGCCACTCACCTGCCACCTAAAGGATTTCCCACCACCATGTTCGACATGGTGCTTGCCGAAGACGTTGGTCTGTACAAGTTCGACATTCTGAGCCAGCGTGGTCTTGGGAAAATAAAAGAAGCGATTGACATCATCAGCAACAACAATCCGGCTGATCCAAAAATCGACATCCACGATATCAAAAGATTCAAAAAGGATGAAAGGGTGAAGGAGCTTCTCAGAGAGGGTAAAGCGATCGGCTGTTTTTATGTCGAGTCGCCTGCCATGCGTATGCTGCTCAAAAAACTGAAGGTAGACGACTACCTCGGCCTGGTGGCCGCCAGTTCCATCATAAGGCCTGGCGTGGCAAGGTCGGGCATGATGAGAGAGTATATTCTCCGCTTCCGTTTTCCTGAGCGAAGAAAAGATGCCCACCGGGTGATGATGGATATCATGCCAGAAACCTATGGCATTATGGTCTATCAGGAAGACGTGATAAAAGTGGCACATATGTTCGCAGGGCTGTCCCTGGCCGAAGCAGACGTTCTGCGCAGAGGAATGTCAGGCAAGTTCAGGTCCAGAGAGGAGTTTCAGGAAGTGAGAGAACGATTCTTCAACAATTGTTGTGAAAAAGGCTACGATAAGAAACTGACTGAGGAAGTGTGGCATCAGATCGAAAGCTTTGCAGGCTATGCATTCTCCAAAGGGCATTCAGCCTCCTATGCCGTGGAGAGCTATCAAAGCCTATTTCTGAAGGCTTACTACCCTCTTGAGTATATGGTGGCCACGCTCAATAATGGTGGTGGATTCTACAAGCCTGAGCTCTATGCCCACGAAGCCAAAATGCATGGAGCTATTATTGAGGCCCCTTGTGTCAATAAAAGCGAGAACCAAACCACAATTGATGGAAAGACCATCACGATTGGGCTTGGGTCAGTGAAAGACCTGGAAGCGACCACCATCGAAAGGGTGCTGGGAAGTCGGCACAAAAAAGGACTCTTCCTGAGCCTGGAAGATCTTGTCAGCAGAACAGGCATTTCACTCGACCAATTGACACTTTTGCTAAGAGTAGGTGCGCTCCGTTATACAGGAAAAACCAAACAGCGGCTGCTATGGGAGTCGCATTATATGTTTGGCAAAATGGGTGGTGCCAAAAGTAAGATGCAAGAACAGCAGTTGTTCGGACTTCCCTCCATCAAGGACTTTGAGCTGCCTGCATTAACAGTTGATCCCTTGGACAATGCCTTTGATGAGCTGGATTTACTTGGTTATCCACTTTGTGATCCGTTCTTGTTATTGCGAGACATTCCGTTTGAGCCCGTAATGGCATCGCAGTTTCCAGCCTATCTTGGAAAAACTGTCACAATGCTGGGTTACCTCATTGCCACAAAAAACACCAGCACGCTCAAGGGCGATGCCATGCACTTTGGCACATTCATTGACCAGGAGGGCAATTTCATTGATACTACGCACTTCCCACAAGTTGCCAGGAAACATCCTTTTCGTGGCAAAGGGTTCTACAGGCTAACAGGAAAAGTGGTGGACGAATTTGGCTTCTATAGTCTGGAAGTGAGTGAAATGGAAAAGGAAGCTTTGCTTTCCAGCATCAAAATGCAAAACGCATAAAAAAAGCCCCACCGGTATTTCCAGCAGGGCTCTTCGACCGAAGTCAAATATTATTAATTACAGCCAGCAGCGTCTTGCGCATCAGCAATTTCTTCTGCCTTCGCATTCTTCTTCAATTGAGTGTACACCGACATCAAAGGCCCCATTACAGAACAATCTTCTGGTTCAGCAACATGGGCGGCTTCAAGATAAGGCAACGACTTAGTTAACACTTTGTCACCTTCTTCCACCAGCTTACCGCCTTCTTTCTGATAGGTTTTCAAATCCATGGCTCTCGCCTTGTCGTAATATACTTTGGCTCTGTTCACCCAGATTACACCAAGGTTAAAGTTCCCAACGTAGTTTCCTGGCTCAATAGCCAACGCTTTTTCATAATTTGTCTGAGCTTTAGCAATAAGATCCTGCGTTTCAGCAGCGTTACCGTCAGCTTCAGTCTGGACACTCAAATTGTCATAAAGAACAGCCAGGTTAAGGTAAAGCGAAGCATTGTCCGGCTCCTTTTCAATAGCGCCTTTCAACTTCTCGATGGCCTCAGGGCCTTTTTTCATAGCAATCAGAATATTGATTTCCTCACGCATAAAGTCTGCATTGTCAGGGAAAGCTACTTTCGCCTTTTCCAACAAAGCAAGTGCCTTGGCATCGTTTTTCTTTTCACTTCTCTCGAGATAAACCATTGTGGAGTAGATGTCTTCGTTGGCATCATCCTGATCGATCAGTTTGTAGTACATCTTCATCGCTTCATCTGTCATCTCAGCCTGCTGCGCCGCAACACCTGCGTAAAACAACGTCAATGAGTCGGTTGGCTTGATAAGAGAGGCCTTGTAGAAGTTCTCATAGGCACCATTGTAGTCCTCTTCCCCATAAACTTCTCCACCTGTGTTCAGGAACTTGCTCCAAAAGTCTTCCACTTCGTATTCAGCAAAGTTGTAGTTTACCGAACCTTCAGACTCCATAGTCATCGCCTTTTTGAGCGCTTCAGAAGCCTCAGCAATAGCCTTGTTTGTGTCCATAAGGCCACTAACGGCTGGGTCTTCACTCGTAGCTATGGCCTTATAAATTTTTCCTTTTGTAAGAAAGGTCTTACTCTTACTGGCGTTCTTTTCAATAGTAACAGCAACATCTATCTCGGCTTTTGCGCCGGCCACATCTCCTTTATTAAGGAGGCTTTCAGCCTTCACCACATTGCCTTTCTGAGCATAACTCGCCGTGAACAAAAGCACACCAGCGAGAAGTAACAGCATGTTTTTCATAGTGATAATCTTCTTTTGCAGTTTTAGTTTATTTCCTTTGGTTGGTTCGATTGAACAAATTTACAAATCATTTAGAATTATTCGTCTTGTGGCTCGTCGTTATTAGCGTTTTCAGCATCGGACGCTTCAGGACTCGTATTTTCGCTGTCAACCTCACCTCCTTCTTCCGTTATTTCGTCTTCCTCAATTGCCTCTATTTTCTCTACCGAAGCAATCGCATCCGTGTCGTTAAGTTTAATAAGCCTCACTCCCTGCGTATTCCGGCCCATTACTCTCAGCACCTCTACCGAAATCCTGATGGTGATGCCTGAGCGATTCACAATCATCAGGTCGTCGGTATCTACCACCTCCTTGATGGCAACAAGTGAACCAGTCTTTTCTGTGATGTTGATCGTTTTAACACCTTTTCCGCCACGCTTCGTAATACGGTAGTCTTCTATCGAAGAACGCTTTCCATAGCCTTTCTCAGACACAACCAGAATATTCGTATCCTCCCTTGATACAGCAACCATGCCAACTACAATATCGTCGGCTCCTTCTCTGGTAACGCCTTTCACTCCAGTCGCATTCCGTCCCATCGGTCTCACATCGGATTCGTGGAAATGAATGGCCTTTCCTTTGCTCTTGGCAATCACTATGTGGTTATCGCCGTTAGTAAGGCTCACACTAAGTAACTGGTCTCCCTCCACCACATTAATGGCGTTGATACCGTTCGTTCTAGGCCTTGAATAAGCCTCAAGCGAAGTTTTCTTGATGGTACCCAATTTGGTACACATCATGATGTAGTTATTGTTGATGTAGTCCGCATCAGAAAGGTTCTTCACATTAATAACGGTTCTGACGGAATCACTCGGCTCAATATTGATAAGGTTCTGTATCGCCCTTCCTTTGGTTACCTTACCACCTTCAGGAATTTCATACACTTTCAGCCAAAATACACGTCCCAGCGCTGTAAAAATCAGCAGGTAGTTGTGGGCAGTAGCTACAAAAAGGTGCTCAGGAAAATCATCGTCCTTCATGGTCACACCTCTTGAGCCAACTCCACCCCTGCCCTGCGTTCGGTACTCAACCAGTGGTGTGCGCTTGATATAGCCCTGATGTGAAATAGTAATGACCATTTCATCGTCGGCAATCATATCCTCCATGGTGAACTCATCACCAACCATTTCAATGGCCGTGCGACGCTCATCACCATATCTGTCCTTCATTTCAAGAAGTTCGTCTTTGATAATGCCCATACGAAGCTCTTCTTTCTCCAGGATTTCCTTCAACCTGTCGATCAGCGCCATTACTTCATCATACTCTTTCTGGATTTTCTCACGCTCCATGCCGGTAAGGCGCTGAAGTCTCATTTCCAGAATGGCCTTGGCTTGTATCTCGCTCAGGCCAAACTTCTCCATCAATCCCGTTTTCGCTGTATCAGGATCCCTTGATGAACGAATCAGGTTGATCACTTCGTCGAGGTTATCTAAAGCGATCAGGTAGCCCAGCAAGATATGGGCACGCTTTTCGGCTTCATCCAGCTCAAACTGGGTCCTGCGGATCACCACCTCATGTCTGTGCTCTACAAAATACTGAATCAGGTCCTTCAGGTTGAGCGTTTGCGGACGTCCTTTAACAAGGGCCACATTGTTTACGCCAAATGAGGTTTGAAGCTGCGTATATTTATACAGTTTGTTGAGTACGATATTGGCCACCGCATCTCTCTTTAATTCATAAACGATCCTGAAGCCGTCCCTGTCCGATTCGTCACGGATGTCAGATATGCCTTCTATCTTCTTTTCGTTTACCAGTGCGGCAGTCTTTTCAATCATCGAGGCCTTGTTGACCTGATAAGGAATTTCCGTAACGATGATCTGCTCCCTGCCCGACGGCATTGCTTCGATTTCAGCTTTGGCACGCATCACCACTCTGCCCCGGCCTGTTTCTAGCGCAGCCCTTACGCCAGAGTAGCCATATATGATGCCCCCGGTTGGGAAATCTGGCGCCTTTACATATTTAATCAGCTCCTCAACGGTAATTTCTTTGTTGTCGATATAGGCAATCGTGCCGTCTACCACCTCACTCAGGTTGTGAGGGGCCATATTTGTAGCCATACCTACGGCAATACCACTACTTCCATTCACCAGCAGGTTAGGGAACTTGCCAGGGAGCACAGTAGGCTCTTCCAGTGAGTCGTCAAAATTGGGCTGAAAATCGACCGTATTCTTGTTGATATCGGCAAGCAGCTCTTCTGCAATTCTTTTCAGTCGTGCTTCCGTGTAACGCATGGCTGCCGGTGAATCACCATCGACACTACCAAAGTTGCCCTGACCATCGACCAGCGGATAACGCAATGACCAATCCTGAGCCATACGTACCATGGTATCGTACACCGAGGAGTCACCATGAGGGTGGTACTTACCCAGTACCTCACCTACTATTCTCGCCGACTTCTTATATGCCTTGTTATAGTTCACACCGAGATCAAGCATGCCGAAAAGCACCCTTCTGTGAACCGGTTTCAGACCATCCCTAACGTCGGGAAGTGCCCTGGAAATAATCACCGACATGGAGTAGTCGATGTAGGCACCCCGCATTTCATCTTCAATATTAATTGGGATGATATTTGACTTGTCTTCTTCTGCCATAAATTATGTTCAAACGCTCCAAAAAAACAGAGCGCAAGTTAGTTAAAATTATTGTTGACGACTAAAAAAAATGCAATGGATAAGTGATCAATTTCACGACCTAATAGGGCTCAATTTTATTGCGGTTTTTCCACTTGTAGCGGAAGAGTTTCCTATGGTTTTGACCCATTTTCGGGTTCTGATGTTTTGTGATGGGTTGGCCCCTTACAATTTCATTGTTGCCATTGTGCGCATGCTTCAACTGTATGGCGCAGGAGGGCAATGGGCAACGGCGGATATCCGGAATATTGATAGAAACACCAGCTTGGATAAAGAAGGTTTGTTGCTTGTGTGGAATAGCAATACCGGCTTCTGTCAGGTTGGTGTTGAATGTGTGGTAGTCGAAAGAAGGCTTCACAATGACCCTGAAATACTCAGAAAGGTTCTTTTCAATTGAAATCCCCAAATTAAAGAAGGCCCCTCGTTGTATCACAGCATAGTCATAAATGGGCTGCTCTCCTTTTATTTTTCCTCCACCACGCAAAACGCCTATTTGCGCTTCACCGGCAAAAGAATAGCTCCAGAAGTCATAAAATTTATAGCCAACCGTTGCAAAATACCTTTGAAAGAACACCGGAGACACCTCCGGTTCAAAAGGCCGGATCGTTTCCTTGAAAGTAGTCGGCTTAAAAGAGGTGAAATATTGCCTTTCAAATGTTGCCCCCGCCCCTGCTCTAAAATTCAGATAGTTGAAATGTACAACCACCCCTATAGGGATACTATGCGACAATGACCTAAACTTAAGCGGCATGGTGTCGGTGGCCATACTGAATTCTCTCCTTAACTCCGGGTTAAACACAGGTTCGTCCAAAGGCCTGTATGGCACTTCAAAATAATTGGTGAGGTCGAGCGTGTCTCCGTAGGTGCTTCTGTTGAACCAGTTGCTGTTGCCAGCTATTACTCCGGTTGGGGCTGGCTCCCCCTCAACAATAGGAACGATGATTTGATTACTTTGTGACTGGTAGAAATAAACATTATTGAGCTCATGGCTGTACATGACCAGGCCATAACCAGTCGTTCCTGTGATGGAAAACTGATTGAGCATCACCCTCACAGGGTTTCTGTAAAGGTCGCTCGATTTTCGGCGTGGTGGAGGTACAAATCCAGGTTTTTGCCCAAGCGCAGTCTCGGCGCAAAGTATCCATACACCAAAAAGAATAAAAATAAGCTTAAATAACTTCAACCTGTTTAATTTTCCAGCCTTGAAATTAATCAATTTTTAGGAAAAAGCCCCAACTATTGATATTCAACTACAGTTACCTCAAAGATTAATGGCCTGTAGGGTGGGATAACTGCCCCGTAGTCAGGAATAATCTGCTTTTCGATCAGTACGTCCTGAAAACCAGCGCTGTGCGGCACGGTCTGCACACTCGCTCCATAAGCCATTTCAGACGGAATGAGCAACTGTGCTTCCTCGCCAAGCCGCATATTGTTCAGCCCTGCTTCCAAACCTGTAATGACTTCATCGGCCCCCATATTCACTTCAAAACCGGATTCGCTGCCGAAAGAGTCACCGCTAAAGAATTTACCGGTCCAATTTATTGCTATAGTGCCACTCGAGGGCACCTCGACAGCTTGTTTATCTCTTTTTGTCTTGATGATAGAAAGCCCGGAAATAAGATTGATAACCGTATCAGGATTATTACTGATTTCAAAATCGCTGATGTAGTTGTTAATCAACTGCAGCTCTTTTTGTCTGATCTGATTGATGCTTTCCTCAGCCACTACTTCTATTTCAATAATGGCAATAGAATTAGCAGGCAGTTCGCCGGATACCTCCAGGGTTCCGTAAGCTTTATGAGAAGGAAATATAAAAACGTAGCTATCACCAGTGGCAAGTATCTGCAGTGCTTCGTCCAGACCAGGCGGATAAATTGTTTTGGTGTTTCTCTGAGCCTTAATGGGCTCGCCATTACCGGCCGTGTGGGAGGCCACAACAACACCGTCTATGTTTTTTACTGTGTAGTAAAACGAAATAATATTAGAGGAATTGGGAAGTGAGTTTCCTTCTACCACAGGAAAATAATAGAAATCCTGATCCGACTTTGTGGCGCTGTCTATCTCATTTTCCGCTAAATAGTTCTGAATGGCCAAATCCTGCTCTTCAGGAAGTGGTAGCGGCTCATCCTTGTCCTTGCAGCCTGTTAGTCCCGTTAACAGCCACACTCCTGCCGCCAACACACAAAGTTTATTCATGGAAATCTTTCTTACACTAACGAATCACTATCAGAAATAGTACCAACAATTCACAGACCGTTAACCCTTTACCTTGAATGTCTGACAAAACTGCTGAAAAACAGGAATCCTGTGCAAGTCAAGCTTCTGACCAATATCCAGAAGTCGCTCGTAATCGGTTTTATTCATAGACCGTCTCTGAATAATGTGCTCGTCGTCCTGAAGGAAAAAAGAGGAGATAAACCGAATGAGTATATACGGCGTGTTCAGCACAGTCCTTTTGTATTCGTCGTAATTATTGTCAACAACAGCAGCCTCTTTTGTCTTTAGCTTGTCGATATCGAAAGAGCTACTCATCGCAATTTTGAGCACATCAAAAAATTTCTCCTCCCACTTAGTGTAGTTGTCGAGCAAAAATTTCATGGCATACACAGTGGGATCCTTTTTGAGAAAATAGCCGCCTTTTGACGCTTTCCTGGCCTTTTTATTCAACGCCAGCTCTTCAAAAAGACTCACGCTCCCATTGGCCAGGGCCACCCCCACCGTCGGGGCCAGCATGATAAGCCCGAAGAAGTCATGATCACCGATCTCAAGGTAAGGCGCATCGGTTCTTATAAAGTCCTTTTTTAGCTTTTGGGTGGCTTCAAGGATGGCAGGAATCTCCATCATTGTTTCAATTTCGAATTCTGTCAACATGAGGTTAGGCGGATATTAAGTGATCCTTTAAATATAGCACTTACTAATTATAATTTACCAGTTGATTTTTAGTAAGCATAAAAAAAGGGCTGATAACAGCCCTTAGATTCCTTATGTTTGGTTAGTTACTTCCGCCGTCGTCGGTTTCGCTATCGCCTTCGTCAGTACTTTGCATGCTGGCGAGTAGCTCGTCGTATTTTGTCTTAAGCTCAGCATCGCTTTTCATTGCGTTCCTGACCTTGTTATACAACGCAGCACCTAAATCATCTTTTATCAGGTTCGGATATACTTCCTTAAACTCCGCCACCATGGCATCATATTGATCAAGAATTGATTGATATGCCGCCTTCTCTTCATCCGTGGCACTGATTTCCGCTAACTTTGCATCGTTGCCCCAGGCATTTTTCAACTCGAGAAACCTTCGCCCCTCATCCATCAACTCATTAGTCTTAATAACCTCATTGTATCGAACCTGCAGGTCTTCCTTCATTGAATCAATTTTATTCATCACAGTGGCATACTGCGTAAGCTCTTCATCTGTTACAGCCTCTGCGTCTTGTGCAAAAGAGCTTTGAAGGGAAAGGCTAGCTAAAAAAGCTAACATCAATATAAACTTCGCTTTCTTCGTCATCGCTTTGAACATTGTATTTATTGGTTTTTGTTAAAACTATAATTTTCTCCAACCTCCAAAAAAGGAAAATCTTACTTAAATACCAACTCCTAAAGGTATTTATACCCTTATAGGGCTATGAATGGTGAATAGATGGCGCTAAACTACCAGGTGCGGTAAGGATTGGCGGTAGGCATGTCTTCCAACGATTGAAAAACATGAAAGACGGTCTTCCCTTTGCGGATGTCGAAAGTAAACTCCTGCTGCTGCTTCCTGCCTGTTGCAGAAGCCAGGTTCAGTTGCACTTTTTGCTCTCCTTCCGGCAAAGGCACTCTCGAATAATAGATGGTATGTGGAATCGTTTGCCAGTTCCTAGTATCGGCCTTTTCAGTCAGTGCATTAAAAAGCCCTATGGCAGCACCAAGGTCCTGGTTCTCGCCTCTCACCTGATATTCCGCAGCCTTTTTTAATGCTACCCGCAAAAGCGACTTGCCAAACTCGGCCAGCATGCGTTCCTGCAAGCATTTAAACGCAATTGCATTAACGTCCTCGGCGGCTTCCAGGTCATACTTTTTTCCATTGGCTGACAACGTGGCACTGTTGAATAGCACCGGGCGTTCCACGTATTTGGGAAAAGCAACCCTGAAGAATTCGAGTGCTGCGAGGCCCTGCTTCTTATCGTCTTCATTGCTATCCAGGAAAAAAGGGAAGTTAAAACCGTAGTCGCTGTTAGCAAATGTAACCAAACCACCCTGTCCATGAATAACGGAAAAGTTGATCGACCATTCTGCCTTCACCGGCCCCAGTCCGTTGTTCCAAAAGAAAACAAGTTCTCCCCCATTCTTTGGCGATGGCGTAAACTTCCTTCCAAAAGCTTCCTCGTAGCGGCGCACCTCATCACTAAAACCATTAAGGTAAGCCGTTCTGAGCAGGTCCTCCTTCAGTTGATCGGGGGCGCTCATGCCAAACAATTTCTTGTAGTCGCCTTCGTAAGTTTCATAGGCGTTTCTATAAGCCACGAAAGCGTTGTTAACATCGCCCGACGCCTCATAGATAATGCCCATCAGATTGTTTACAAACGCATCTTTCTGGTATTTATCGGGGTTCTTATACTTGTCTGAAAGAGTCCCCAGCCGGATATTTAACCTGCGGCACTCCACCAATGCCGACTCGTAGTCCCCTAGCTTCAAATAGTTGATGGCCTTGTAGTACAGCAGCAGCAAATGTTCATGATCTTCCCCTTTGTACTCTGTCATTGTCGGGTTGGTCAGCAGCGAGGCGGCTTCATTGAGGTAGTTTACCCGATAGTCTTCACCAAATATATAGGCTTGCTCAAAGGCTTCGTTGCTGATTTCATAATTGCCGAGCAGCGACTGTACGATGCCCTGGTTCAAAAAATACAGGAACCTGGCCTTTCCTTCGGCGGCCTTTTTGTTCTTTTCCAACACCCTTGCCGCCTGCTCCAGGTCGCCAGACTCGAAACTCTGGTTGAACTCATAGTTCATTTGGTAATAGGTTGCACAGGAAGCCAGCAGCAGGCCGCTAAGCAATAAGATTTTAATCGAAAAGCGCACAGATATTGTTTTTGAAGAGCTTTTTTGAGACTGAGCAGCAAGCAACCGGTAGTGTAGAGATTTGATCGCCAGTTACCGGATGCTCGTTACCTTATTCTATTTTGGTACTTGAATAGCGTCAGATTAGTTCCTTATGAACTTCTTGATCTCCTTGTCTCCTATCCAGACCTTCTCATTGGTTTGAAGGTTAGCAAGCTCAAGGTCAACTTTGTACAGCACCACTTTTTCTTTGTTGTAAGAGTCTACAATGGAATTGATCGTACCAAACAGCATAAAGTCTGCTCCTAGTTCAGCACCCCATTTCTTTTGGGTTTCCGGCGAAGCAAATTCCTGCTGATCAGCCCTTTCTTCACGCATTTTCTCACGGAAAACAGAATTTTGAACTACTCTCACCATGCCTGAGTTGATGAACTCTCTTTCAATGTCCATGATAAAAGTCTCAGATTCAATATGCTCGTGGCTTTTGTTGGTAACAAGGCCAACGATCACCACTGGTTTGGCATTTTTTGCTCTGCTAAAATCTTCTCTCCAAGGACGATTGAGCACATCACGGATCATCTCCTCTGCCACGAGCTTGGAGTCGGTGTCGTTCCAGCGCCCACTCAGGTCAATTTGCTGATCGGGGCTTACCCTGGTAACCGTGCGTTGCGAACAACCGGCGGCGATGAATAAAACGGCCAAAGAAAAAACAGAAGCTTTAACTATTGATTGCATTCTCATAATTGTTTTTTTGTCTTGTATCACTTATAAAAATAGGCAGAATACCTCAGAATCTACCTGAAAGCTTCACATTCAAAAACCTTGCCGATAATGAATTGGGTACGGCAAATTGTTGATTGAAGACGTCTTTGACCCAGGTGTAGGAAATGGTGTTCTCTGCACCAAGCAAATTAAGGATCTCAGCGGTCAGCCAGATCGACTTCAGACCTCCAAATATTTTTCCTTCGTTCTTTTTCGAAAACACCTTTGTGAAACCAACATCAACCCTGTAATACTCATCTCCCTTGAAAAAGTTGCGATAAGTCGGATTATTTGGCGCACTAAAGGGTAACCCGCTGCCATAGAGCGCACTGACATAAATTCTAACACTTGGATCGTTGGGCAAATAATCCTGAAAGAAGATGCCCAATGTGACCCTTTGATCGGATGGCCTGCGAATAAAGCCGAGAGTGTCTCCTCCTATGTCCTCAATGGTTCGAAGCAAACCGAGGCTAAACCATGACTCTGTGCCCGGAATAAACTCGCCGTTTACTCTGAAATCAACACCATAAGCCCACCCCCTGGCCAGGTTGTCGCCAAAGTAACGGAGACGCACATTGTCGATGTCGTAAGGAACCAGGCGATCCAGGTATTTGACGTAGGCCTCTGAAAAGAAAACAAAGTTCCTTCCATTCATTTGAAATGCATAGTCCATTCCCGCCAGGGCATGGTACGACACCTGGGCTTTCAGGTCCCGGTTGATGACGCCCTGCCTGTTGCGCATTTCCCGGTAAAAAGGCGGCTGCTGATAAACGCCTCCTGCAACTTTAAAGGCAGTTTTACGTGACCAGGCGGGTGTAAACACATATTGCATTCTCGGGCTCACCAGCAGTTGGCCATTGACCGTCCAGTAGGCCGTGCGAACGCCAGCATTCAGAATATGAATAGAATCCCTGGAAAAGATGGTATGCTGTAGATAGGCTGTCACATGGTAACCGTCCACAAGGTTTTCAGCCCAAATCCTGTCGGTGGTGCTGGCATAACCGGAAGAGTCTTGAAAAATGTATTCGTTCAGCACATCTTCTATTCTTTCCTTTCTGGCTCCAAGGCCAGCTTCGGTTAGCTGGTGATCGTTCCAGCGGGCTGAAAACCGGCTTTCAGTATTCAATAGCGTTGCCTGGAGCTTATTGCGGCCGTAGTGATAGTTGCTGCCAACGCCAAGAACAACCACGCAATCCTTGAATTCATCACTGGTGGGGTCGTTGTTCACATCGCAGAGCCTATACGCTCCTTCCACTTCAAAGTATTCTCTCTCAGCAGTATAAACACCTGAAGCAATCACGTCCAGGTTGAATTTATCCTCCCACGTGTTCGTCCATTTCACACCGGTTTGATAAATGTCGTAGTCAAGCACCTCTTTGCCATCGAAGGCCGCCACCATACGGAACGACCTGCCGAACGTACCGAATTCGACTTCCTGCGATTCTGGCTTTGTGAAGTACCTGTTTTGGGCATAGGAGGCAAGAATCGAGATCTTTTGTCTGTGTGCCTCGGTCTGCTGACCTAACTTAACAGAAACAAGAGACTGGAAGTCGGCGAACCGAGGCAAGTATTGGCCCTTCACTGAAATCGTGTTGAGCAAATACCTGGAATTTTTGTAACGAACCCCCGCTGTATAGTTTACCCTGTCGTTTTTGCTAACCCCCTCCACATGGGCTGAGCCACCTAATAGCCCAAGATTGACGGATCCAGCCTGTTCAACAGGGTTTTTATAGCCTACATTAAGCACAGATGAAAGCTTATCTCCGTACTTCGACTGCCAGCCACCGGATGAGAAGGTAATTCCCGACACCATGTCGAGGTTGACAAAACCCAGCCCCTCCTGCTGACCTGCCCTTACCAAAAAGGGCCTGTACACCGGAATATCATTCACGTATACAAGGTTTTCATCGAAGTTACCACCTCGTACAGAGTAAGCTGAAGACAACTCATTGCTGGCCACGACACCCGGTAGTGTGGCCAGTATCCTGGAAATATCTGCCGTGGCCGCAGGGAAATTTGCCAGTTCCTTACTTGTCACACGAAATTCGCCAGCCCTTGCAGGGCCCAGCTCTCTTTTGCCTACCACAGTTACCTGAGCCAGAAGCGTTTTGTCTTCATTCAACGTGGCCTGAATAACCAAACTATCGCCTGCAGCAAGGGACACAGGTTTTTGAACTGCCTTATAGCCTACGAAGCTTATTTCAAGTTGATAATTGCCCGGCTCAAGGCACAATAAAAAAGTGCCGTCCGTATCGGCATTGGTACCTTTGGTAAGCGATGGAACGGAAATGGTGGCGCCTTGTAACGGAACATTCTGGGCGTCGAGCACTATACCCTGGATGCAGGCTTGTTGTGCCAAGGTGGCAAAAGAAAAAACTAAAAAAGTAATGGTAAGTAAGCTCCTGCGCATCAAACGAATTTTTCCTCGCTGTTCACAGTTTTGAGTCGAGCGATTGTTTCCAGTGGATCAGATGCACTGAAAACGAAGTTGCCAGCCACCAGAATGTCTGCTCCTGCCTGACAAAGCGCCCTGGCATTGTTCATGTTTACACCACCATCTATCTCGATCATGGTATGCGTGCCGGCATTGAGAACCATCTCTTTGGCATCTCTCACTTTTTGGAAAGTTCGTTCGATGAACTTCTGTCCTCCAAAGCCGGGGTTCACCGACATTAGCAAGATAATATCGGTCAGCTCCATGATATCTTTCAGCACATTTACGGGGGTATGCGGGTTGAGCGCCACACCTGCCTTGCAGCCCAGCTCACGAATTTCCTGCAGCACCCTGTGAAGGTTTGGGCAGGCTTCATGATGCACGGAAATCACCTCAGCGCCGGTCTCTACGCACTGTTTGAAATAACGAGAGGGCTGCTCAATCATTAAATGAAAGTCCAGGGGTTTTTTCGTGTGCTTATTGATGGCCGCCGTTACCGGAAACCCGAAAGAGATATTGGGAACAAAAGTGCCATCCATGATGTCAATATGCAGCCAGTCGGCCTTGCTGCTATTGAGCATTTCCACATCTCGTTGAAGGTTACCGAAGTCGGAGGCAAGTATGGAAGGGGCAATAAGTGGAAAGTTCATGGATAGGTTTTCTTAGTATCTAAGCAGTTTTACCTGCTTCTCAAATGTGCTTGACGACAACCGTAAAAAATAAACTCCGGGAGTTGTGCCCGAAAATTCAAATATGACAACGTCGTTGATATCGTAGCTATTGTATTCTTTTTGGGCAATCATCTTCCCATTGGCATCGAACATCTGTACGGAAAGCCCGTTGACAGCCAGTTCATTATTGATTTTTATACTCAGCCTGTTCTCTGTAAACGGATTGGGATAAACCTTCACCTTGTCATTGATCACATCATCCACTGAGAGAATTTTCCCACCCGTTGCTTTGATAAAATCAGGGATGCCATAGCCAAACAAAGTATCAGGTTTAGTTGACCTGTTGCCTGAGTTCAGAATGTCGTTAAAAAGCTCTTCTCTTGTTTTTTCTGGTTCCGCCTGAATGAGTCCGGCCACAAAGCCAGCGACCATAGGCGCCGAATAACTGGTGCCATTAGCAGTGATGAGTGAGCCACTCTCGGCCCCCACAGTAGCGAAAACCCCAAGCGCCACGACGTCAGGCTTGATGCGCCCATCGGCCGTGGGACCGATCGAGCTGAAGTTTGCTAGTTTACCGCTATTATCCACCGCACCTACGGACAGCACTTTGGGACTGTCGGCTGGGGCCGTGGCCTTTTTCCAGCTGTTGCTGCCCTCATTGCCTACGCTGGCTACTACAAAAATGCCCTTATCGGCGGCCAGGTTGGCGGCCTGCGTAATGATGGCCGTTTTGCCGTCCATTTGCGCCTTTGTGTAGTTCATTTGCGAATCGCTGAACACATTATAGCCAACCGAGGTATGAATGATGTCAGCGCCGAGGCTATCGGCCTTTTCAGCGCCAAAAAGCCAGTTGTATTCCTCGATCCGGTATTCGCTTTTCACGTCTTCCGTAACAAAAAGGGCGAAATCCGCTGCAGGTGCGGTACCCAAAATCAATGTAGTGTCTTTGCCCTCGACCTGGATCATTTTAGCTCCAATGGTAGAAAACACCCTGGTGCCGTGGTCATCGAAGGTATACACCTGATGCCCGTTGGTAACGAAGTCGTATGTCTGTAATATCCGGTTGCTGCTGCGAACCTCTTCAAAAAACGGCACAGCGTCAACGCCACCAAAGCCACCGTCGAATATGGCAATCAGCACGCCCTCACCATAGAAACCCTGCCGGTGCATGTGCTGAATCGAAAGAAGGCTGTTTTGAAAATCGGTGGTGGCGAGTACCCTGCCTGTAGCACTTTTGCTTTTGAAACGACCGTTGGCTGTTTCGCCTTTGGTAAGCCTTGCCCCCGGCGCCACCAGCTCCACTCGTGAAACAAATGGGAGTGCATCGACAGTCAGCACCTTGTTGATGTTGCATTGGATCAAGGCCAGGTTCATCCATTTGGAGGTATGGTACACTTCAACGCCGGTTGCTGCCAGTTGATCGAGGTAAGTCTGACTAACCGGCAAATCAGTCTCATCTATTGCAACTCCCTCTTTCTCCCGTCTTAAAATTGCCTTTTCTGAAAGAAAATCTTCGGGCCTGTCAACGGAGTAGGTTCCACCTGATTTGTCCGTAAATTGAACAATATACCGGTTGACCTGAGCTTTCAGTGAAAGCCCGGACAGTAGTAAAATCAAAATAGTCAGAGCTCCTCTACTCTTTACCATGCGCAACAAGTTCCATGTATAATTTTCGGCCAGAATCTATGATCTTCTGACCAAAGCACTCCTCTGTGCTGCAGTAATTTAGCTGAATAAATTCTTTTTTCACCAATCCAATCTCCTTCGCAAAGTACTCTCTGCGCACATCCTGGAAAACGATAGTGTCAAGCACTTCTCTCTGAAGGATTGTTAGCGTGTTTTTGAACGTGGTATCACCCACTTCAAGGGCCAGCCCAAGCCCACTCACCTGATAGGTTTCTTCCCCCCTGTTGTTCAGCGCATTACCGTTCCACTCTTTGCCTTCAGCCAATGGAAAAGTAAGCTTGATAAACGGCACATTATTTTCAATGCGAACCGCCTGGGAAGTAGAAAGCCTTGCCGTCCAAACGGAGTCAAGCTGCCAGTCACCTTCGGCTGATTCCCGGCTAAACCGCTCCAGCCTGTAGCTCAGGCTGCCCGACAGATCAGTGAAGGTATCGGCCACCACTTCCCTGAGAAAGTAATGCGACGGCATGGAGTCGAGCAGGTTGTAGGTAGTAAGGTCGACCTCGTATTCCCAGTAAAGGCCCTTTTCCATTGGGAAAAAGTCAGCACCCAGCCGGGAGGTGTCGGGCACAATGGTTTCTTCCTGACAGCCCATTGAAGCGATCAGGAGAACCCATAGTGTCGGTATATTAAACAGCCTTGGCATGTTGTCTGAAACTTGACTGGATCCAGCCACCACCTATTACGTCGTCGCCTTCGTAGAACACCGCTGCCTGCCCCGGGGCAATTGCATTGACTCCGTTGCCGAAGAACACCTTCATGGTGTCGCCTACCTGCTCGATGACGGCAGGCGCACCGTCGTCGTTGTAGCGCACTTTGGTAATGGTATCCAAACGCTGGCCGGTAAGGTCAGTGTATTTCATCATGTTGAGGCCTTTCACGTACATGCCATCTCTGGAAAGTTCGTCAAAGGTGCCTAGCACGACCCTGTTTTTATCCTTTTGAATCTCGGTCACATAAACCGGATAGCCCAAAGTAATGCCCAGGCCTTTCCTCTGACCGATGGTATAGAAAGGATAGCCTTTGTGCTTACCCAGCACAGTGCCGTCTTCCAGTACAAACTCACCACCGTCGACTTGTTCCTCAAGGCCTTCCACCCTTCTTTTTAGAAACCCACGGTAGTCATTGTCGGGGATAAAGCAGATTTCGTATGACTCAGATTTGTTCACAAGGTCTATAAAACCCCTTTCGCTAGCCATCTCCCTTATTTCAGGCTTGCGCAGGTGGCCAAGTGGGAACATTGTGCGGCTCAGACTTTCCTGCCCCACTCCCCACAAAGCATATGACTGGTCTTTGTTTTCGTCCTTTCCTTTGGAAATAATATAGCGATCATTCTCCTGCCTCACCTTTGCATAATGACCCGTGGCGATAAACTGGCAGTCCAGCTTGTCTGCACGTCGCAGCAATGCCTCCCATTTGATATGGGTGTTGCACAACACACATGGATTGGGTGTGCGACCTGCCAAGTATTCGGTGGTGAAATTGTCGATCACGTAGTCGCCAAACTCACTTCGGATGTCCAGGATATAGTGGGGAAAACCCAGATTGACGGCAATATTCCTTGCGTCGTTGATAGAATCAAGGCTGCAACAGCCTGTTTCCTTTTTGGAGCTGCCTGCGGACGCATAGTCCCAGGTTTTCATTGTCATTCCGATGACTTCATAGCCTTGCTCATGAAGCATCACGGCTGCCAGGGAGCTGTCAATACCACCGCTCATGGCCACCAGTACTCTTCCGTGTTTACTCATTAAGTGTGTCTTTCGCCAGGTTCAAAGCCTGACTTTTACATCGATTAAGCCTCTGAGGACGTCCCTCAAAAAGACGAAGCGAACGGAAATGGTTCGCTTGTGGTGCAAAATTACGATAAGTTTTTGGGAAAAACTTTATGTTCCACGCTCTGCATCGTTTTTAATAAATTAGTTACTTCACATTTCTCACTTCACCAGGCAGATTTTCTGAAACAACGGCTTATATGGATCCAAAGGTTTTAGGCGCAAAATATGATAAAATCGCCCAATGGTGGCACGACGGGCACCTAGCCTCCAACTACGGCGTGGATCAAATCAAAAGGGCGATTAGCTATTGTTCCCACAAAACAACCGCTCTCGATGTCGGCTGCGGCAGTGGCGGAAGAATAACGAAAGAGCTGCTTGCCAGTGGCTTTAGTATAATCGGATTAGACGTGTCGGCCCAAATGATTGAAATTGGCAGGGCCAATCACCCGGAGGTTAATTTTATTAACGATGATATTTGCAAGTGGCAGTCACCATCAAAATTTGACTTTATTGTTGCCTGGGACAGCATATTTCACCTGCCGTTCAAATCACAAGCACCCGTAGTTGCCAAACTTTGTGCAATGTTAAATAGCGATGGCATACTCATCTATTCGTTTGGTAACGACTACGGCGAGCACGAAAACCAATGGAGAAATGACACTTTCTACTACAGCACAATCGGTATCACTGAAAACCTTCGGATGATCGCAGAAAACAATTGCCAATGTGTGCACCTGGAGTTGGATCAATATCCCGAGAAACACGTTTACGTGATTGCTCAAAGAACCTGAATCCATTCACAATGAAGCCCTTAAAAGACATCATCACCCAAATTGAACTCCACTTGATTGAAGGAATCAAAAAGTGCTTTCAAGAAGGAGCCAGCCCTAACGACCTTTTCCGGGATGAACCCCTCATCTACGAGCTCACAAGCGAATATACCCGAAGTCCCCGGTTCAAAGCATGCGTGCAGGCCTTTGTTGATGCCGGGCTGGTCTTCGAAGACAAGGCATTACTGGCTGTTCTGCTCGATGATGCCGAGACACTTGCCAGTGAGGTAGCGACCCAACCTGCATTGATTTCTAAAAAGTATAGTCTGAGGTGTGCCTATACCCCTCTTTTTGAAGCCACACTTCTTCATGTCTGCGCCGAGTTCAATCATGTGGCATGCGCTGGTGTGCTGGTTGAGAATGGCGCTGACGTCAATGCTAAAGCCGGCGTTGATAAGCATGGCTTTGGCGGACAGACGCCCATATTCCACACGGTGAATCAGAACAATAACCAATCCGCTGAGATGCTCGACTTTTGTCTTGAAAACGGTGCCGATTTGCATATTACCTTGCAGGGCATCATCTGGGGAAAAGGCTACCCCTGGGAAACACTTATTCCTTCGGTCAATCCGATCAGCTATGCGATGATGGGCCTCCTTCCCCAAATGCACCGAGACGAAACCACCACATCGGCTACCGTGACCTGGCTGCTCCAAAGGGCTTATGGCATCGACTACAAACCGGAAAATGTGCCCAACGCTTATTTGAGGTAGTGAGTGGGTAATACTGACAAAACTATGCAGACGGCCTTGCAATCGGCTGGCCTCCTTCTGTATCAAATTAGCTGATTACCTGCCTTATCACACCAATGAACGGTAGTTCTCTCATTAACAGGTGGTCAGCACTTCAGTACCAATATTCAATCCTTCAAACCAGGTCATTTAGTCTTCTGAACATTATCGCTGACAATTTTTCTTTTAGAAGATGCAGGCAAAAGGCTTATCTTTGAATTTTGGTCATTCCATTAGCACGGACATTTTTTTTCACTTAGTTTACTCAACCAATTCGTAGACATAACTTCTCGTTCTATGAGATACATACTTCTATTTTTTGCGCTGATCATCACCAGCTTTTCCTACTCCCAGGGGTGCAGCGATGCCGGGTTTTGCACCATGGGTGCCATGAAACCAGACCAGGGCTATAATCGACGCATCCAGGTAAAACTCAGGTCGATTGAGTTCACTCACTACGTGGGACTGACACGGTTCAAGGACGTGGTGTACAACTATGTGGCTGATGTGAATGTAGGCCTCAATAGCAAAACCACGGTTCAGTTGAAGGTGCCTTACGTTTTCGTCGACGGCGCCCTGGCCAACACAAAGGGCATCGGCGATCTTAGTCTCGCCCTTACCCGCAACCTCATTACCAGAGAAGCATTTCAGATAAATGCAACGGTTGGATCAAAGATCCCAACAGGGGACTCTAATATTAAGAATACCGAGGGGCAATCTCTGCCCATGTACAACCAGACCGGACTCGGCACCTACGACGCTGTGGCGGGCATCTCTTTTATTACTTCAAAATGGCTGCTGGCAACAGGTATTCAACGCCCTTTCGGACAAATCAACAGCACCTTTCTTTGGAGCGACTGGATAGGCGATCCGTTGGAAAAAAAGGCGTTAGAGTACACACAGGCAAGGTCGCTTGTGAGAGGCACTGACATCATGTTCAGGGTAGAGCGCAACTTCAGGTTCACGAACTTCAACTTCAGCACTGGTCTTCTGCCTATCTACAGACTTAATAAAGATGTAATTAACATTCCGGTACTGGAAGGCGACCAGGTAGTTGGCTATAAAGACAAAATCATTGATGGCTCGGAGGGCCTGGCGCTGACACTCCTGATAAGCGGTGGCTATCAATTCAACACCAGACTTGGCCTCAAAATGATCAATGGTTTCCGGTTGGTAAAGCGACACACCAATCCAGATGGACTGTCGAGAGAGTATGTAAACAATGTTTCATTGATTTATAAATTCTAAATGAAACTAAGCAACCAATTATTCTGGCTTTTTCTGTTTATTAATATTGCTGCCCAGGCACAAGAAGCTTTGATGGAGCAGGCAGAAAACGAGCAAATCAACGCTAACTACTCAGCGGCCTACGATCATTTCGAACAAGCCGCTGCCAGTTTTTTCAAAGCCAACCAAAATGAAAAGGCTGCAGTTTGCCAACTCCGGATGGCCGAATGCCAGCTGGCCCTGGGCGAGCCACAGTGGGCTCAGGCCATAGTTCAGAGCAACGAGCTGGCGGAGATTATTAAAGGGTCTGGCAACCTCAGGGCCATCTCCCTGAATATCCTCGGCGATATTTACCTTAGATCCGGAAGAAATGACCTGGCGCTCGAAGAACTTCTTAAGGCGGAAAAGTTACTGCCTGCCAATAGCCTTGAACAAGCAAAATGTTACAACGACCTGGGCGTGGTGTACTGGAACAACGGTAACCGGGAGCTGGCCCTGCAATACCACGAAAAGGCACTAAGCATTCGCCAATCGGCGGGCGCAGGCAAGGCGGTGTTGCTTGCAGACTCCTACAACAACATCGGGCTTATTTATTTGCAAGACCTCCCCGCCTTTGCTGTCGACTATTTTAACAAGGCCCTGGCTATTTACAAGGACAATCTTGGTGAAAACCACCCCAAAGTAGCCAGCGGATATAGCAACCTGGCCTTTGCCACCGCTAACCAGGGAAGTTACGACAAGGCAATAACTTACCTCGACCAGGTCATGAATATTTGGAATGCCACCTACACAGGCGACCACCCCAACAAGGCCTTTACCACCAGCAACAAGGGGCGGTTGACCGAAATGAAGGGATCGCTTGAAGAAGCACTGGCATTCCAGAGAGTTGCGCTGCAAATGTACCAAAACCTTTATGGAGAAAAGCATCCGGAAATAGCCAACACCTATTTTCTCATAGGATCCATTTACCAAAAACAGAATAAGTTTGAGCTGGCAGTAGAGAGCTTTCAAAAATCTATTTATGCGAATCTCTACTCCCAGAATTATCAGACCATTTACGACCTGCCTGAGCTGAGAGACTACTATAACGCCGACATTCTTCTTTCCTCGCTGCAATCAAAGGCCAAGAACATGGAGGCGCTGCATTTTGAAAAAACACTGAAGCTACGGGACATTGACGGGGCACTTGCTGCCTACGTTGCCTGTGATGAATTAATCACAAGCATTCGCCAGATTCGTTTAAATGAGGCTGACAAGCTCCGACTTGGTGCTGTTGCCTATGAAGTGTATGAAAATGGCATTAGTACTGCACTCTACCTGAGCGAGCGAACATTTAAGAAGCAATACTACCAAAAGCTGGCTTTCAATTTCTGTGAAAGAAGCAAGTCAGCTGTGCTTCTCGACGCCATCAACGACGCCAAAGCCAAGCACTTTGCCGGTATCCCAGATGAGGAGCTGGCGCTGGAAGACAGCCTGAAGGACCAGATCATTTTCATCGAACAAAAGTTGGCAGGAGGCAAACTTTCGGCTGAAAAAGAAGAAGAGCTTGAGGCTGAGCTTTTCGCCTTTGAATCTGCCCTGAGAAGCTTTATTGAAAAGCTGGAAGATCAGTACCCGGAATATTTCAAGCTCAAATACAGCAATACCCTGGCCTCAGTTGAAACATTGCAACCACTTTTGAGTGAGAGTCAAGGCATCCTCTCCTATTTCATAGGTGAAGAGAATGTATATGTCTTTCTCGTCACAAGCAACCGGCTTAATGCCACCACCATCAAGAAAGACGCTAATTTCGCCAGGAACATTGTCGGGCTGAGGAACGCCATCAAATACAGGCAGCAGGAAGTGTTCCAAAAAGCGTCTGAAGCGCTGTACGAACAGCTTATCCCCACACTACCTGCCTCTATCAGTTCGCTTGTCGTACTCCCCGATGGTCCGATTAGCGCTGTACCATTCGAGTCGTTGGTAACCGGTCGTGACAAGGACGGCACCATCAACTACCTCATTAGTGAAAAAGTCATTTCGTATGACTACTCAGCCACACTTCTTGCTGAACGAATCGCCAGTGAGTCATCCAGCCCCGGGAATGGCATTTTATTATCAGCGCCGCTTTCCTTCGAAAAGAATGAAGTGGTCATGCAGACACTGCCAGACACGGAAAAAGAAGTGAAGGAGATCAAGTTTCTATTTACCGGATCCGACCAGGAGGCAAACCTTATGTTGAGTGCTTCCGCTTCGGAGAGCTTCGTTAAGTCAGATCAACTGGGACAGTACAAATTTCTGCATTTTGCCACCCACGGCATGGTGAATGAGGCCAAGCCAGAGCTTTCGAGGATTTTCCTCTCGCCAGGAAATGATGAAGACGGCAGCCTTTATTCCGGAGAGATCTACAGCCTCGGTATCAATGCCGATTTGGTCAATCTTTCGGCTTGCGAAACAGGTCTCGGCAAAGTTACCCGTGGTGAGGGCATCATTGGCTTGAGCAGGGCACTGATGTACGCCGGAGCCAAAAACCTGATCGTTTCATTGTGGCAGGTAGCCGATGCTTCGACAGCGTCTCTGATGATTGAGTTTTATAAACAACACCTCTATCATTCTGACAATAACCTGTTTGCTGACGACCTCCGAAAGGCAAAATTAAGCCTGCTCAACTCTGAAAATTACCAGGATCCGTACTACTGGGCCCCGTTTATTTTGGTAGGTTTGTGACAATAGCAGCAGTTATTTTGTTCCAATTGGTAGTGAATTGCTAATTTTGGGATAGCAGAGAATCAATACTATCCGGCGCCATGAAATCGCTCGAAGACATCAAACTTACTCTTGGGAAAAATAGGCAATACTTGTTCAACAAGTACCCCATACAATCGATGGCGGTCTTTGGTTCTTATTCAAGAAATGAACAGGTAGCTGACAGTGACCTTGATATATTAATCGAATTCAACGATAAGATTGGCATAAGATTTATTGACCTGGCCAATGAAATCGAGGAATTGGTCGGCTTTACAGTTGATGTGGTGTCAAGAAACGGCATAAAAGAAAAGTACTTCGAAAAAATCAAACCCGATTTGATCTATGTCTAGCCGTGATCTTCTCTTTCTTCTGGAAGATATTCTGGAATCGGCTTTAAAAATCAAAAAGTATACCGGGGGCTTGTCATATGAAGCCTTCATTAATGATGACAAAACGATCGACGCTGTGATTCGTAATTTTGAGATCATTGGCGAGGCGTCGAGTCGAATTGACAAAGACTTTAAGATAAACAACCCATATATCGAATGGGATAGGTTAAGAGGCTTCCGCAATCGTATTGTTCACGAATACTTTGGGGTAGACTATGAAATTGTTTGGTCGATCATTGAGCAACATCTACAGGTGCTAATCGATAGCATAGAGGGCCTTATTGACGAAACCAGAAACGACACGAAGTAAAAAAGGAAGCAACTTAATGGCATTAAAAGCAATAGTAAAAGTGGGAAGTGTTACCAACTTGAGTGATGCAAGGTATTGTGCTGGCATGGGTGTGGATATGCTCGGCTTTGATATCAACCCGGCAAGCCCAGAATACATCAATCCACGTAAGTTTCAGGAAATAACCGGCTGGGTGGCTGGCGTAAAGCTGGTGGGTGAAGCACATGGGCTTTCGGAAGAAGACATCAGGGCACAACTGGTTCAATATGAGCTTGATTGTCTGGAAATAACTGATTTATCCCTGTTGGAATCACTGAAACACACAGACTTAACTTTTATCATAAAGGCCACCACAGAAGCAAGCCTTAACACGGCCATGACTGTGGCCAAAAACACCCCGGCAGTAGCGTATATTTTTGCTGAGCTTAATGATCAGTTAACCGTTAAGCAAGTAGTTAGTGCAAGGTCAGACTTAGCCCTGCTGGTGGGTTACGACGTCAATCCAGATCAGACAGAAGGTCTTTTGGCTACCAAGGAAGTGAATGGATTTGCGCTAAAAGGAAGCCAGGAAGTTAAGCCTGGCTTCAAAGACTATGATGAGCTGGCCGATATGCTGGAAGCTCTCGAAACAGACGATTGAAAAGCCCCGGCAGGGGCTCAGACAAAGCGAAACTTCATGTACTTGATGGTCTCGCCTTTCTCCGTAAAAATCAGCTCATACTTGGTTTTGATGCCGTAGTGCTCTTCCCAAAGATCAGACTGGTAAAGGTCAAAGGTATACTCCATATCTTTGATGGCATATTTCTCTCTCAACAAGTCCAGGGTGTATTGAAAGAGTGGTGTGCTGTCGGTTTTAAAATACACCCAACCATCTTTCTTCAACATGGCTTTGTACATATCCAGAAACCTGGGCGACGTAAGCCTTCGCTTTTCGTCTCTGTCTTTCGGTCTAGGGTCGGGAAAAGTAATCCAAATGGCCGACACCTCCCCTGCTTCAAAAAAATTGTCAATCATTTGAATTTGCGTGCGCAAAAACCCCACATTGGTGAGTCCAAGCGCTTGTGCCCGCTGGCTTCCCTTCCAAATCCTGTCTCCCTTTATATCGACACCGATAAAGTTTTTTTCACTGAACCGCTCCGCCAATCCTACAGAATATTCTCCTCTGCCACAGCCAAGCTCTACCACAAGCGGTAAGTCGTCATCGAAAAACCCTGTGTTCCACTTTCCCTTTATCGTCTCAAAAAGTGGCTTCCCTTCTTCCAGCACATTCCTGCTTTCACGGTTCTGCTTGTACCTGTCCGTTTTGTTTCTCACTACTACAACTGATCTATTTCTGCTACGACAAAAGTACTCCCCCCCACAAAAACGACATCGTTTGCTCCCGCTTTTTTGCTTGCCAGGCCAATTCCTTCATTCACATCGCTCACCACTTCCCCAACATACCCCTCCGCTTTTGCTTCCTCATAAAGCCGTTCAGCGGGCAGTGCTCTGGGAATGCTGGCAGCAGTGAAATAGTAGTAGGCATCCTTAGGCAAAACACTCCATAGCTTCGACCTGTCCTTATCGCTTACCACCCCGAAAACGATGTGCAGTTGTCCATGGATGTTCTCGCTGAGTTGTTCGAACAACTCCCTCATACCCTCTTCATTGTGGCCTACATCGCATATCATCAGCGGCTGCTGTTGCAGCACCTGCCAGCGACCTTTCAGGCCCGTCAGCCTCTTCACATTGCTGAGTCCTTTTGCTACGGCTTCATCGGAAATGTCAAATCCTCTCGTGCGCAGCACATCAACGACACTGAGAATCCCGGGGAGGTTTTTGAGGTAATACCGGCCTGTTAGGTCAAGGTTCAATGTCATCGGATCAGAACCGCCAGTTTTAGCTACCGAAACCACTCTTGAAAACAAGCTATACTCCTTATTTTCAACCTTATATCCGTTCCTGGCAATGACGATCGGGCTGTTTTCCTTTTTTGCCTTCTCAATAAACACTGCATCCAATGACCCGTAATAACCTCCGACCACCACAGGCGTATTTTTCTTAATAATTCCAGCCTTTTCTCCCGCTATTTCCTCCAAAGTGTCGCCCAGCAGGTCCATGTGATCGTAGCTAATAGAGGTAATCAGCGACACCAGTGGGTTGATCACATTCGTTGAGTCGAGTCTCCCACCGAGGCCCACTTCTACCACAGCTATATCGACCTGTTCTGACGCAAAATGATCGAACGCCATGGCCACCGTGGTTTCAAAAAAGCTTGGCTTTACCTGCTCCAATACCGGCTTCATTCTTTCTACAAAAGCCACCACTTTATCCTCGGGCATCTCTTCTCCATTGACCCTGATGCGTTCGGTGAAGTTCTTTAGGTGAGGTGAGGTATACAAGCCAGTTTTGTAACCAGCAGCCTGCAAAATGGCTGCAATAGAATGAGCACTCGTGCCCTTTCCGTTTGTGCCGGCAATGTGAACTGATTTGAATTTGTTGTGGGGATTGTCGAGCGCATTACACAGCGCCAAAGTATTGGTGAGATCCTTTTTGATGGCCACTTTCCCCACCCGCTGAAACATCGGAAGACTACCGTAGAGGTAGTCCAGCGTTGCCTGGTACGTCATTGGCTATTTAGCGAGATTTGATGATAAAAGTGATTCTGCCTGTCGATCTCGGGGGAGCAGGACTGTTCGGTGGGTTCCTTTTGAAGTAGAGGCCTTCCACCTCTCTCTGATAAACTGCTGCCACGGCAGCACTCACACCTCGCTCCAAAACTTTGACTCCAATTACTTCACCAGCGTCGTCAACAGTGATTTCAAAGACTATTCGCCCGCTCTCGTTGGAAGTATCATTTGGTTTAGGAATCTCCTCCCACGCCCAGCCTGCCATATCGAGAGCAGCGCCACCTCCACCACCCGGCGTTCCATACAGGGCACGGGCATCGACAGTTCCTTCCTTGCTTCCTTTATCACCTGTAGCAGCTGTGTTATCGCCTTGGCTGTTGGCGGCCACTACTTTATCGGAAGCTACCCCCCCTGATGGTTTCTCAGCAGGCTTTTCTGTGGGTTCTTTCTTGGTTTCTACCGGAGTTGGTTTTGTTTCTGCCACTACAGGCTTGGTTTCCTTTTTCACCTCCTTCGGCTTCTCTTCTTCTTTCTTAGGCGTGGTCACCGGCGTTTTGACCGGCTCCTCTTTGCGCACATCAGGGCTGGCTACATTTTGCGTAACTACCGGCTCCTCTGGTGCATTGGTTGATTCCTCCACTACTTCTGGCTCAGCCGTATCCTCTACCGGCTCCGTCTCTTCTGTCTGTGTCTCTTCAGGAACGTCTTCATTGACCTCTTCGGCATCCGATGTGCTTTCGCTTTGCTCTACGGTAGATTCTGGCTGAACAGCGCCAGACCCCTGACTATCCAGTCCAAAGTTTAATTCTATGCCATACTCAGGAATGGGTGGATTGGGTTCTTTCCAGGCCAAAAGAAAAGCGAAAATCAACAAAAGTAGTGCATGGACGCCCAGAGAGACCGCCGTGCCTATTCTTTCATTTTTCTTTTCTTCTTTGCTCTGAAACTCCATTACTTAATTCGGTTTTGTCGCTATCGATACTTTGGCCTCCAAAGCGGTCGCTATGCCTGCCACATAAACCAGGTGCTCCGTAGGAACAGATTTGTCAACATGCAGCACTACCACTCCCTCTTTGCCAGCCAGTTCATTCCTTAAAACCATTTCCAGGTTGTTCCGGTTCACCAGCTTGTCGTTTACATAGTAACGCAAATCGCTGCTAATGGTGACACTCACTTTTTGCAGCACAATGGTGGAGCTTTTGCTCGAAGGCAAATTGACCGGCAAGCCAGAAGGCGTAACAAACGTGGCTGTGAGCATAAAGAATATCAGCAAAAGGAAGACGATGTCGGTCATCGAACTCATGCTGAATGATGCATCAATCTTATTTTTTGGACGTAGATCCATGCTTCAGTGGTTATTTAGGCTCCTGTAGCAGGTCGATGAACTCGATAGCACTGTATTCCATTCTATGAATGACCTTCTGCATTCTGGTCACCAGGTAGTTATAACCTAGATAAGCTATAATACCTACCGTGAGGCCGGCCGCCGTAGTCACCATGGCTTCGTAGATGCCCGATGAAAGCAACTTTGGACTAACAGAACCTTCTTCCTGCGCAATGGCGATGAAAGCCTGTATCATACCCGTTACCGTACCAAGGAAACCAATCATTGGAGCAGCCCCTGATATTGTCGCTAAAACACCCAGGTTTTTTTCCAGCTTGTAAATCTCTATTTTGCCCACGTTCTCGATAGACACCTCAATGTTTTTCAACGGACTTCCAAGGCGGGAAAGGCCCTTCTCTATCATTCTGGCAACAGGCGTGCCAGTTTGGGCGCAAATCATTTTGGCACCATTTACATCGCCAGCCAATACTTTGGCTCTGATGTCGTCTGTAAAGTGGTCAGGGGTTTCGCCTGCCTTCCTCAACGTAAGAAACCGCTCCACGAAAATGATAACGGCTACAACGGACAATAATAAAATGGGGATCATCCAGAATCCCCCTTTTAACATCAAATCTATAAGAGTGACCGACTGATCTTCAACAGCAATATCAGCGGTGTCAATTTGCAGTAACATCATATGTTATATCAATACCTTAAAGCCCAAACTTCACCTCCATAGGTTGACTTAGCTTTTTCGGCTTCATCCGCTGCTTCCTGATAAGTGTCGAAATCGGAAATACTTACTCTGTAAAACCTTGATTTCCCGAACGGCTTAATAACGGTTGAGTTCAACCCCTCTTTTGCCAGCTTCTTACCATAGTCATCGGCCAAGTCTCCATCGAAAAAGCTACCTACTATTACATAAGAACGACCGGTTCTCTCAGTTAGTGTAACTACTTCGCCGGTTGTGTTAACTGGCTTCTTCACTACGGGCTCTTCTTTAACAGGTTCTGGCTTTGGTTCAACAGGTTTAGGCTCCGCTTTCTCCACTTTTGGCGTTGCTTTGGCAACTACCTTCTTGTCGTCATCTTTATGATGCCAGTACAAAAACGCAAAACCAATAAGAACAAAGGCTACCGCCCCTATGATAATAATTCTGGTGAAGCTCTTGGCCGAGTCGCCACTGTCATTTGCTTCCTGATACGCCTGTTGTTTGAACGATGGTGGTGGAGTTCCCCCAAATACATTGGAAATCTCCTCGTGGCTTGGCTCCTCAACGTCAAAAATTGAACTTACCTGGCTATCATCTTCCTGAAAAGAAGGAGTTTCTGGCTCATCAAAAACCGGGCTGGGTTCTTCAGTTGGAGTTTCGCTGGAAGATTCGTCCTCAGCTTCGTCTTCATCGTCATCCAGTGCTTCATATTCAAGTTCCGGAAGGCCGAAGTCCTCATCATCCTGAGGTGCGTTTGAACCACTCTGTTCTTCCTTGTCTTTGTTTGCTTTGCTTTTAGCCATTTATTAAGAGGTTGAGAGTACTTTAGATTCGTTATAAGCTCAGCTCAGTTGAAGTAACAATTCCGTAAAATAGAAATTTCTTATGTTTTAATGAAAAAATTCCTAGCCGCAAATAAAGAAACTTTTTTGGAATAATTTAAGAACACCTTAGAATGAATAAGAAAAACCTGCTTTGAAAGTAAGCCCCCTTACCGGATAATTTGAAAGTAATTGGTATTGCTGGTTGGCTAAATTGTGAAACTGAAGAAATATGGTTGCTCTTTCAGATAGCAAATAATCAAGATCAATGTAAATATCAGTCGCTGCTTTCAATTCTTTGGATTGTCCTAAATTCCAGTCATAGGCTTTTATCCCTCCAAGGTAGGCCAAGCCAGCCTTTGTTCTCATTTTGTTAAAGGCAAGAAAGCTTCCGTTAAATGCTATTCTGTAACCCGGCATATGCCATGCTTCCTCAAATGTGCCGGACTGGTAATTGTAATAATTGACTTGCAGGCCCAAATTGAGCGAGCTTCCTATGTAAAAGTCGCTGGCCAGGTACAAATCCAATACTTTGAAATTGGCTGTATCGTAGGCCAGAATAAACTTCGACGGGTCGTCGGGCGAATTGAGAAAGACGCCAAATTGCTTGAAGACCTTCTGTGAAAGGCCTGCCTTGTAGCTCATGAAGGCCAGGTTTCCCTGTGCTCCCAGCCCGAGGTTCAATATGTTGTTGGAGTTGTGAATGTCGACCCCAGTGGCTAAATAAGGGTTACGGTCAGTCATGCTTTGCCATGTGTTCAACTGGCTGTTTCCTGACAATTCGCCAAAAATGCCAAAGAGTTTGCCGAATTGGTATTTACCTTTCAAAACGGGGTATAGCTGCGACGCAGGCACCAGTGAGTCGGACTGATACAAATACCGAATGCCAGCAGATACCTGGTAGTTGTCACCAGTGTACACCACAGATGGCTCAAGTCCAATTCTTTGCCTGCTGGTGCTCAGAGAATCTTTGTAACTTATCAAGTCAGCAAAAACGCCCACATGCCCGGTTAGCGCACTTTGCAGTTCCATGGAAAGATCCGCATTCACTTTTACCCAGTTTTCCGAGATGTCCAGATTATCACTTTGTCCATTGTAGGCAAGGCCCCCGGAAATACTGATATCAGACTCCGACGATGAATTATCGATATTTACCGACACCCCATACTTATTGAAGTTCCTCTTCAGGCTATCTTCTCCCTCAGTAACTGAAACTGATGGATCGTACCCATAAAAATTAAAGCGTGAAAGCTTGTAGTAGGCATCTCCTGAGGCTGTAAACCCATCGCCAAAGTAGCTCGCCTCTCCTTTCAGAAGCGTCTCCCCTGATGCGCTGTTCTTTCCGTCAACAGGGCCTTTGCCAAATGAGAGGTGTTTTGCCTGAAAACCGGCCAGGTACTGCTTATTTCTCTTGTTGTAGAGATAAAGCTCGCCCAGCGGAGAGTTGTAGTTGCCATAACCAAGCTTCACCAGGTTACCATAATACTTTTCCAGAGGCTCAGACTGAAGCTTCAACGCCTTGATGTCGACGGTAGTAGGCGGAACCGTTACGTCGAGGGCTGGAAAAACGTATTCCTGCTTGATACCGCCCGTTTCAATGGCTGCAGGAGGTATCTTTTCAAAACTTCTTGGCTGAAAAGGCAATACTATCTCCCTGTCCTTTTCTATCACTACTTCTGCTTCCTGTATTTCCCCGGCTTCTTCCCACTGCTCCTGTGACCAAGCGGGCAGGCTCATCAAAAGACAAATGCAGAACAGTAAGCTTTTATACATTTTCGGCATAATTAGTTTCTCTTTTGACTTGTGCTATCCTTCTTAATCGGCGACTGATCGGTATCTTTTTGCGTTACCGCTTCGGTCTCTCTTTTGTCTACTTCCTTCAGTTTGGCCCTTGCCGCCTCTTTCAGTTCAGGTATCGGACTATTAGTAATCACGGACTCCAATGTTGCTTTGGCCTGAAACAGCTCATTCAGCGCCAGGTAGTTGTCGGCTATCAATAGAAATGATTTACCAAGCCAGTTCTCGTAAACTGCATACGACTTGTTCAGCCCGAATAACGTTTCCAGCGAACGCTTGTACTCCTTCTGTCTGTACTGGATAAGTCCGACGTAATACTGTGACTCAGCCGCATTTATGTCTTTAGCGGCATTTACCACGGCCAAAAACTCATCCAGCGCAGCGCCATACTGATTGCGCTCGAAAGCGATTTTTCCCATATAAGTGCCAGCTTTGTTCTGTGCATTGAATGCCACCTTGTCGTCACCCAGGATTCTCTCCGCATACACCTGAGATGAGTCGAGGGAATTGGCCGCAAAGTGAGACTCCATCAAACCTTCCCTGGCAGTGTACAAATCCCGCTTGCTATCAGATGACACCCGAAGCTTGTGCCAGTATTTGATAGCTACGGGATAGTTTTTGTTGCTGTACTCCAAGGCACCAATCCGCTGGTACACCTTGGCCGGTGACACTGTCTGCATGTCCCCGATCAGTTGATAATATGCCTCCAATGCCGGCGCTGTTTGATTGAGCCTGTAATAGCTCTCTCCCACGTAGTAAAGTGCCTCTGCAGCATTGATACTTTGGGGGTACGACACCCTATAGGCCCTTAAAGCATTGACCGCTTCAGTGTACTTTTGTTCAAAGTAGAGGTTTCTGGCCCTTTCGTATTCAACACTTTCCAATGCTTTGTCATCGGGATTGGCTTTCTTATAAAGGGCGATGTATTGATCTACTTCATTTGATTTGCCCATCAGTGCCAATACCTCCTGTAGCCCTAGTAAAGCACTATTGGCCAAAGTATGCTGCGGGTATTCTTCCAGCACTTTCTTATAGTCGTTAGCTGAGGAAGGGTACTCCTTCAGGTTGTAGCTGCTTGATGCCCGGCGCACCAACGCATAGGGAATAAACCCACTGTTAGGATATTTGCTAATCACACTGGTGAAGCCCGCTTTGGCCCTGGCGTAATCACCTGCTTCAAAGTCGAGCTGCGCCGACTGGAAAGTGGCGTCGTCGGCATAGCGGGAATTAGGAAAAGCCTTTGTCACCTGATCAAGCTCTCTCTTTGCATCTTCTTTCCTATTCTGAAAACCAAGAATCACCCCCCGCTGATAAAGCAAGTAATCCCTTTCCTTAAATCCATTGGAGCCTGCCTGCTGGTAGAAGGTCAGGGCCTCATCGTATTTCTTCTGAGCATAAAGGCAGTCTGCCAGCCTCACCTCTGCATCACGGTTGTTGTCGGGCCTGCGGTTGTTAACATAAGCCTTGAAATAGTTGGCAGCTTCAGGGTATCTATTCAGGTTAAAAAGGGCATAGCCAATGCCATAGTTGGCTTTGTGGAAGGTTAAGGAATTGCTCCTCCGCCCCTTTTGCAGTGCCATGGTGTAGCTGCCAATGGCGTCTTCATATTTTTTCCCTGTCGAGAAGGCCTCTCCTTTCCAGAACCATGCATCAATTTCCAATTCCGGGTCTAAGGGGTAGCGCAGCGAGTTGTCGAACATCTGCACCGACTCATAGAATTTGCCGCTATTGAACAACTGAGTGGCATTTAGAAAGGCTGCCTTTTGATAGGCCTTTTTAATCCGTTGGCTTCCCAGGCCTACTTTTTCGAAATAGGCCAGTGCCCTGTCGTAGTTGCTGGAGTTCACGTAGGCCTCGGCTATCATGTCCTGCGCATCGCCCTTGTCAGACGACTGAGGATACTCCCTCATGTATTTTTCCAGTACCGGAATGGCCTGCTCGTAGTTGCCCAGGTCCATGTGCACCTGTGCCAGCTTAAACATGGCTCGTTCCTTTACCTTCTCGTCGTATTCAGAGTCGGCAGCTTGCTGGTAGGCACTTACTGCAAACGACTTATTGCCCTCCATGATGTAAAGATCACCCAGATAATAAGACGCAGCCTGCCCTATTTCGTCTTTCTCAAGGGCTACGTATTTAAAGTTCTCTATTGCCTTGGCGGGCTGTTTTGCCTTCATATAGCTGTAGGATATCCGAAAAAGCACCGGCGCTACAGGCTTCTTGCGCATCGGCTTCATGTACTGCTCGTAATAAGGCAACGCTTTTGCATAATCTTTCTGCTCATAGTAAGCTTCGGCAGCATATAAAGCAATCTGATCGACATTCTTCGCTTCCTTCGAGCCCGTCAGGTAAGGCTTGGTATAACTAATCAGTTCTTTAAAATCATTCTTTCGGTACAGTGTGGCAGCCACCAGCTCAGGAACAATCGTTTCATAGCCGTCGCTTTCTCCCGCCAGTCTAAGGTCTGTCAGGGCATTGTCGTATTGCTTGAGCTGGAAGTAGATATAGCCTGCGTAGTAATAGGCTGGCGCTTTATATTCTCCATCCGACTTCTTCACCAGATTAAAATGTGGCAAGGCTTCTTCGAACTTCTTCAGTGTGAAAAGCGAAAAACCCCAATGGAAGTAAAATTCAGGTCTTTCGGCGGTGGGGAGGCGCTCAGGTTTGGCTTTGGCATAAAACTCTGCTGCCTTGCTGTAGTTTTCCTGTCGGTAATAGAAGTTACCAACCTCGTAGTAACCGGTAAGCGCCCTTGGGTGGTTCGGATATTCTGTCAGAAACCTCTCAAAAAGACCCTCTGCATCGGCGTGCTGTAGTGAAAGTCCGCAAAAGGCCTGAAAATAGAGCGCATCGGCCACATTCGAACCACTCGGGTCTGCCTTTAAATAGGCCTCGAACGACTTTCGGGCAGCGGCATACTTGTTCTGATTGAACAAGCTCACCCCTTGTTGGTAAAAATTCCCTTCACGGGAGTCGCTGATGGATGTTTGGGCCAGCAGGAGCTCGAAGCCACCTGCTAACGTCGTTACCATCAATATTAGAATACCTGTCCTTATCTGTTTGATCACTTGAAAGTAGGTTTAACCCCTTGAACGATTTAATGCATCAACTTGTATACCAATTCTTTCATTAAATCCTCTTCACTTATAGAATTGCTGGTAACGCCCTTTACCTGAAGGTCAGCATTTTTCAGCAAATGGATATTGCGAATAACCATCATAGCGCTGTAATTCCTGGCCGCCACCTTGTATTCTTTCACAAAGAACGGAGAAACTCCTATTTTTCGTGCAAGTTCGTCGTCCGACGCCTGGTTATTTTTGTGCAGTAGCAGCAGCTTGGTGAAATAAGTAAACAGAATCACCAAAAGGGGGATAACAGGGTGACTCTTTGTGTTGGCCCCAAAATACTGTACTATTTGAAAGGCTTTTTTATGGTCTTTCATGCCAATGGCCTTCTGGAGCTCAAATTCGTTAAAATCTTTGCTGATCCCGACAAACCGCTGGATATGATGCTCGTCCACCACCGTATCGCCAGGCAGGTTTACCTTCACTTTCTTCAGCTCGTTATGTATCCTTTCCAGGTTGTTACCAATGTGCTCAGAAAGCATATACACGGCCTTTTCGCTCAGTTTTAGCTGAAGGTCGGCAGCAAACACCTTGATCCAGTCGGGCACCTTGTTGTCGTAAATCCTTTTCTCGGCCAGCACCACGCAGGCTTTCTCCAATTCCTTGGCCAGCTTTTTCCGGGCATCAATTGTTTTGTATTTGTAACAGAACACCAGCACGGTGCTTATGTTGGGCTTTTCCAGATAAGCAGTAAGGGCTTTTTCGCCTTCCTCTCTATTCAAATCGGCAATATCCTGGGCTTCTTTCACAAGCACCACCCGTCGCTCCGCCATCATCGGAAACTGCCTGGCGTGGTTCAAAATATCTATGATCTTATTTTCCTTGCCGTAGAGAACTGTTTGGTTAAAACCCTTGAGCCCCTCATCGAGCGCATGCTGTTCAATATAGTCGGCTATAGAATCAATAAAGAAGGGTTCTTCTCCCTGGAGCCAATAGATGGGAGCATAGGTATTAGATTTTACGTCTTTGAGAATTTCGTGATAGCCTTTAGGCATGAAAAGCGGATTGATTTATTCGGCTGCTAAGATAGTTACTTCGAACAAAAGTGAAGACTGCCCTTTCAGGATTATCTCCATTTCGCCCATAAAAGGTAAGATTTGGTTCGATCTTCCATTTTATCTCTAAAAATGTATGAGAGACACAAAAAATTACATTCATAGAAAAAGGCATTTAATGGTACTCAACAGCCAATACTTGCTCTATTTCAACGCCAGCGCCTTTCTATTTGGCAAGAATCACGTAAAACCTTACACCGATAATACTTCACTTTAAATGAGCAAATACGCTGGTTTGAGGCAACCTACCTTTGAAATATCAAAAAACAAAAAACTTTACAGCTATGAGAATTCAACACAGATTTGCCGACTTCAATCACCTGGGATTAATGATCGTTGAAATGTTCAGAGGGAAAAGAAAGAAGAATCACTCTATCTAAAAAGGCTTCGGCGACTATTCCGGCTGTACCGGTAAGACGAAACACCAGTTGGTCGTTTTTTATCCATCAACAGTTTAGTAGATCATACTTTTACAAAAAACCTAGAAATCATGAGAGTAAAATCAGCAATCAGAGACTTAAATCATTTGGGAATGATGATCGTAGAAATCTTCAGAGGAAAGAAGAAGATGGCCTCCAAATAATAATTCTCTAAAAGTACAGACAGAAATATTTTGTACTTTTAGAGGAAAACTTTCTCGAAAACTCGCCTACGGGACATCGTGCAGATACAGATCATAACAAAAGTAACCGAAACCGACAAGTTGCTTCATGCTGTAGTGTATGATAACCTGGAGTTTTTTGAGTTAAAGCTCGAAACTAAAGATATTTAAGGGTGAAGAGCATTTGGCTATATAAATAGTCATATGGTTTGTTGCAAAATTTATAATTTGAAAAAAAGTAACAATAAATTTTGCAGACAAAGATTACAATTTGCGATTATTACACAGTAAATTGTTCATCTGAACAAGTTCACTCTAAAACGACAGACTAATGAATGTTAGAAAACACCTGAGTGCCCTGATAGGACTTGCACTTGTTGACCATGACTTTTCAGATAATGAGAAGCATTTAATACTGTCTATTGGGAAGGCACACAAAATAAGTGAGAGGGAGATAGAGGAGTTGATTCTGCGTCCGGAAAAGGTAGATATGGACTCGTTAAATGACGACCAGAAATTTGAGCTACTTTATGATTTGGTGTTGTTGATGAAAGTTGACAGAGAGGTATATTACAGTGAGATTAACTATTGCCAGGAAATAGCTACAAGGCTTGGTTTTGACAAAGCAGTAATCGCTGAGCTCTCTTCGAAAATATATTCTGATCCAGCCATAACCTCTGACAAAGCGCATTTAAGACAGAAAGTTCTTGCGTTTAAGAAAGTATAACGGAATGAAAGACGTTAAATATGAGGCTCACCTGGTGAGCCTTTTTTTATGCCTTCAGCAGGGTAATAGTTTCCGCAACAAGAGCATCTTTCGTGCTCCCCGCCAACTCCAGGTTATTTTTGGTGAACAGCTTGATGCCCGAAGCGGCCACCTCAATTTTCAACAGTTTTGTTTTCAACCGTACCCTTGAGTTTACAGGCACGGGAGCAAGAAATCTCACCTTCTCGCTGCCATAGTTAATTGTCATACTACCAAGCTTAAACTCGACAAGTTGCGACTTCAGCCTGGGAAGAAGAGATAGCAGGAAGAAGCCATGAACGATGGTGCTGCCAAAGGCTGAAGCAGCGGCCCTGGCAGTGTCCACATGGATCCACTGGTGGTCGCCCGTAGCAGTTGCAAAAGCATTGATCATGTCCTGATCTATTTTCAGCCAGTCAGACGTTCCTATCTCCTGCCCCACCAAGGCCTCCATCTGCCCTATGCTGGTAATCTCGATCATTGGTCTTTCTTTGAATTGACTTTTCTTAACAGCAGAAAAATGGGAAATCCGGCTAACAAAAACAAAGTACTCACCAGGGCCGCCATCGGGTTTTCCAAAAGAGCATTAAAAGAAACGATGAGGAGAAAAAGTATGAACACTGCCGGAATGACCGGATAGAGTGGCACCTTGAATCCATTGTACGACTCGTCTTTCATCTTTTTCCGGAGCACAAAAATGGCAGCCGCCGCCGTTGCCAATATCAACGTATCATTGAACATCACCAGGTTGATGATCTGATCGAACTTGCCCTGGGTAATGATGAAGAACAGCACCAGACCGGTAAATATCGACAGAGCAAACTCCTGCACCTGTGTTTTTGGGTTAACTTTCATAAACAGCCGGGGAACGGCATCGTCCTGGGCCATGGCGTGGTAGGCCCTGGGTAGCTGCATCAGGGTGGCATTGATAAAGCCCAGCACAGAAATAAAGATGGTGACAGACACTATCCTTCTTCCCACTTCGCCAAACACCACCTCAGCCATGTCGGCTGCAATGAGGTTGGCAGACTTAACCCCTTCAAAGCCGAGTACCGCCACGTAACCCACGTTGATGGACAAATAGAGAAAGAATATAATGGCCACCCCCCCTATCACCGCCCTCGGAAAATTCTTTCTGGGATTGATCACGTCGCCACCCATATTCATGATCGACTGATAGCCACCACAGGTATAAAAGACGGATATCAGAGCGATGCCAATGCCTGCGAAATTGAATGCGGAAGGCTCTGCTTTAACAGCAACCGGTGCCACTTCCGGTGCAAGAAGCCCCAAAAGGCTAAAAAGCAAGATCATCACAATCTTGATCACCGTAATTGCATTCAATACCCTGGCTCCCATCTTAAGCCCAGCAAAATTGATAAGAAACAGTAGCAAGATGATCATTCCGGCAAGCCACTGAAGGCCTGTTTCGCCCTGAAAGAAGTCCAGAGGAATAAAAGGTTGGATATATTCCGAGCCAAGTATCGCCACTGCAGCCATACCAGCACCCTGCACCAGAATAATTCCTATCCAGTTGAGCATAAAGGCCAGCGCAGGGTGGAAACTTTCTGACACGATCTTATAGTAGCCGCCAGCCATGGGCTTCCGGCAACCAATTTCAGCATACGTCAAGCCCCCGAACAGCGCTATTACACCGCCTATTACCCAGGCGAGAAAGAAAGCAGACTCGGAGCCTGCCGCATTGGCTACCAGAGAGGGCGTGCGGAAAATACCTATCCCTATCACCAGGCTAACCACTATCATGGTGGTGTCGAACAAACCGAGTTTCGGCTCTATGTCGTTGATCTTGTCTTTCATTGTTGCCGAAAATAGGTATTTCGCAGCAACAAATTGTACACTGCCCAATCAAAGGCATGATTCGACTTTAAATGGAGCAAATTCATGCTATGGCTGTATTATTTAGCTATCTTCCCCTAAAAAGATGTCTAATGACTATTCAGGAAAAATTCAGGCTCGATGGAAAAGTAGCTGTGATTACCGGGGCCAGCAAAGGTATTGGTGAAGCCATGGCCCTGGCTCTCGGGCAAGCAGGAGCGAAAGTAGTTGTGAGCAGTCGCAAACAGGACGCAGTAAAAGAGGTCGCCGAAAAACTAAAGGCAGAGGGCATTGAAGCCATAGGCGTAGCTGCCAATGCCGGCGACAAAGGTGATTTGGAAAACCTGCTGAAGGCGACGGAAAAAGCATTTGGAGGCGTCGACATTATCATCAACAACGCAGCCACCAATCCGGTGTTTGGCCCTGTAGTGCAAACAGATGAAGCCGCCTTTGACAAAATCATGCAGGTGAATGTAAAGGGCCCCTTTATGCTAAGCAAGCTGGCTTTTCCCATCATGAAACAACGTGGAGGCGGCTCTATTATCAACATCAGTAGTATTGAAGGCCTCAGCCCTGAGCCATTCATGGGCATGTATGCGGTAAGCAAGGCCGCACTTATTTCGCTCACAAAGGTGTTTGCACGGGAATGGGGCGCAGCTGGCATCAGGGCCAACGTCATCTGTCCGGGGCTGATCCAAACCAAGTTCAGCCAGGGTCTTTGGGCCAACGAGGCCATTCTCAACAAAATGATCAAAGAGCTCCCTATTTCGAGAATTGGTCAGTCAGATGAAATGGCAGGACTGGCGCTGTATCTGGCCTCCGAAGCTTCCAGCTATACCACTGGTGGTGTGTTTGTGGCCGACGGAGGGTATACAATCTAAATCTGGGAATCGCTGCAAATTAAGAAACGGACAAGTAGTATTAAACAGGCTTGATTCGGAGAAGAATATTGAAATAGAAAATGCAAAAATTTGGAAAAACACTAGTTTTGCGGTTCGCATCTGATTTTTGAAATAGAAATATATGGGAAGAGCATTTGAATTCAGGAAAGCCAGAAAATTCAAAAGGTGGGGCCAAATGGCTAAAACATTCACCAGAATAGGCAAAGACATCGTTATTGCCGTGAAGGCGAGCGGCCCCGATCCCAGCACAAACTCCAGGCTTCGTGCCCTGATCCAAAATGCCAAGGCCGCCAACATGCCCAAAGACAACATCGACAGGGCGATTAAAAGGGCGATTTCCAAAGAGGAAAAAGATTACAAAGAGGTGGTTTACGAGGGCTATGGCCCCTATGGCGTGGCGATAGTGGTAGAAACTGCCACTGACAACCCCACCAGAACCGTGGCCAACGTAAGACATGCCTTTACCAAATACGGCGGCTCGCTTGGTACCAGTGGCTGCCTTGATTTCCTTTTTGACAGAAAAAGCGTTTTCAAAATTGTGACCCCTGAAAACGTTGACCTGGAAGAGCTGGAACTGGAAATGATAGATCTGGGCGTGGAAGAAGTGGAAGCCGAAGAGGAAAACGTGGTGCTGTATGGCACTTTCGAATCATATGGCGCTATTCAGCACTACCTGGAAGAAAAGGGATATGAAATAGTGAACTCCGAGTTTGAACGCATTCCGGTCGACACCAAAGAGCTGACTGAAGAGCAAGAAGCCGAAGTTCAAAAGATTTTTGAAAAGTTCGATGAAGACGACGATGTGCAGAACTATTTTCATAATATGAAATAGTCGCTACTGATGTAAAACAAGAAAGGCCCGGGTTCGGGCCTTTCTTGTTTTAGTGGGCTAAAGACTTTAAAATAGCCTCCTTTAGTTAATATCCTCTCCTTTTTCCAGCTTGGCTATGCCCGCAGTAAGCGCATCTTTGTTGGGCTGATCAGGGGCGTTGGCTAATGCTAACTTAGCGTATTTAAGCGCCGATTTGTAGTTACCCACAGCGGAGTATCCACGGGCCAGCCCGAAGTTCACCGGCCAGGTTTTTGGGTTCTTTTTAGCATTGAACTGGAACACCTCCAGGGCCTTTTGCTTTTCTCCCTGAGAGATCAGCTGACGACCGTAGGCATGTACCTGGAAAACGCTTGCCGTTGGATGGTTAATGGCTTTGTCCATTACATTCGCAGCCTCCTCCTTTTTACCCAACGCCGTTAGCACACCTGCCTTGGCAGAAAGGGTGGTGAAGTTCTCTTCGCCAATAAAAGAGTTGGTTGAAGCCGCTTCCGCCCAGGTAAGGGCCTCCTGCAGATTGATGTTTTTCGATAAGCAAAACTGCACCGCAGCTACCCTATTTTGCCAGTTGAAGCCCGGAGCATTCTCCATCTCTTCCCTGATTTTTGCCAGGTATAAGTCGTTCATGTTTGGCACCGATATTTTGAAAGGCACCATCAACTCATCCCAATACAGTGCTGCCACGGTAAACTCGGGCTGCCTGTCGATGAACTCATAGCTTAACCACTCATGGTAAGGAGCCCCTTTTGGCTGCACCTCCACCCTCAGGGCGTCGTCTTTGGCATCGTAGAAATAGCTTCCCCAGGCTGTTGAGTTGTTGGAAAGGATAAGTGTCCATGGCTTGTCTTTCTCGATAATCATATGAAGCCCGTAGGTGCCTGCCTTTATCGCTTTGCCCTCTACTTCCATGTCGTGAGAAAAGGTAATCGTTGTATTCTGGTTGGCGCCAGCTCTCCAGGGAGAAGCTGTGCTGGTACCAAAGCCAAGGTTGTTGAGTCCGTAGGGCTCAAGCTGGCCCCATATTTTACCTTTTCTGTCGGCACCATTAGGAGCAGTAACGTCAGGGCTATTGTAGTTGATGGTCACAGAGGCAATAGAGCCTATGTACTGGGTAACAATTGATTTTTGGTTGTCGCCACTAGGCGGCAAGGTGATTCCCTGCGCAAAAAGACCAGTGACACATAAAAATGCCAGGGCCGTCAACAGGCCCAACTTTCTTGTAGAGTTGTTCATAGATGTTTGTTTGTTATTAAAAAAAGCTCTTGACGGTCTGTCAAAAAAAACCTACCTCTAAAGGAGGTGGATAAAAATCAATAACGTTAGCTACGGTTGTGGGGTTGGTACTATTCCACTATTAATGTCAATAAGTTGAAATAGAATAATGGTCTAACAGCCCGAATGAGTTTGGCCCCTATATTGACAGAAAAAGAATTGCTTAGCGATATACAGAAGGCTGATGTTGCTTAAACGTTTTGACAGGGGAAAAATCCAAACGCACTGTGTTACCTTAAATCCTGCCCGGGCCGCTTGCCTGTAATGCCCCTGTAGTAAGCCATGATTCGTTCCATGTCCGTTTCCATTTCTCCAGGCATAAAAGGCTCAAGCATTTCCACTCTTCTTCGCTTAAAATCAAAGCTCACCAAAACGATCGGGATATTGGCAGCTTTGGCAATCCTCCAAAACCCTGTTTTAAGTCTCTCAACTTTCTTCCTGGTTCCTTCTGGTGCCAGCGCAATCGAGAATGCATCCTTTGAGTTAAACAGGTCAACCACCGACTCCACAAGGCCGGCGGCATTGGTTCTGTCGACAGGATAACCACCCAGCCAGCGAAGGATTACGCTCAGGGGAAACCAGAAAAGCTCTTTTTTACCTAAATATTTTGTGTCCAGCCGAAAAATAGAGCGGGCAGCTACACCCACAAAAAAGTCCCAGAAGCTGGTATGAGGGGCCACTATAATGATGAATTTTTTATCCGTGGGCTTTGTACCCACAGCCTCCCAGCCCAAAAGCCAAAACATAAATCTAAAAACCGCTCTCATCAGGTCAGATGTTGTTTATATCCTCAAGATACGTCCTGTTTCAATTTCGACAACACGGATTTGTTGGAAAGAAGGTCGGAGGCATAGTCGTAACCCACCTGAAAAATTTGTTTGGCTTTTCTAAAGTCGAACACATGAAAGTTTATTAGCTCGGTTGGCTCAATAAACAAATCGCATTTGGGCTTTCTTGCCGCAACATTCTCGTTGATGGCAAGCAGCAAGCTACGTTCCATCAGGCGCCGCATATTGCGCCCCTGGTATTGATCAGAAATAGGGTTACAATGAACGCCCACAATTCTGTCGACATTGCCCAGCAATGGTTCCACCGGCAGGTTGTTTACCACGCCCCCATCCATGTATAGCTCATTGTCAATAGCCATGGGCTCGTACACCACCGGAATGCAACACGACGCCAGCACGGGGCGCATGAGCTCTCCCGCTGAAAACACCCGTATTTTACCTGTCCTCACGTTAGTAGCAGACACGTAAAAAGGTGTTTCCAGGTCAGTAAAAACTGCTTCTCCAAAATAGGGTTTTATGATCGATTCTACGCTGCCTATTTTGAACAGCCCCCTTATGTTGATGGCAGGCCTGAGGAATTTGTACACGCTTGTTCTGGTGAAGATTTCCAGGGCCTCGTCGGGAGAATAGCCTTTGGCCAGGAACAAGCCAGCCACGGCACCTGCCGATGTGCCCGAAATCACGTCAAAGTGAATGCCTTTTTCCAACATCGCTTTCACTACCCCAAGATGGGCAATACCCCTTGCGCCGCCCCCCGATAAAGCCAAACCTGTTTTCATCTGTATAAAATTTGTTTTTCAGCGGCCACCGGTTCGCCGGTGCGATCGGTCGCTCGGCGAACCGCCGCCGAAGCGGGAATAGCTTTTACCAATGAGAATGAATATTTGGTTTTCGATCCACTTATTCATCGTTCCACGCCGGTTCCGTTGGGTATGGTATTCCTTATGGCTATTTCATGACACCTCCTTTAACAAAAAACCGGCACTAGGCCGGTATAGTTTTAACGAGTTTGCTGATCCCTACTCCGATACCACACCCATTGCACAGAATTTGTCGATGCGGGAGCTAATTCTTTCTTCAGCAGACATCTTTTGAAGCTTTTTCAGCTCCGCAAAAATCACTTTCTTGATTTCAGCTGCCGTCGCCTTCATGTCGGTATGCGCACCGCCAAGGGGCTCTTTTATAATGCCATCCACCAGTTTTACCGACATCATATCTTTTGCCGTCAGCTTCAATGCGTCAGCGGCTTGTTCTTTATAGTCCCACGTGCGCCAGAGAATAGCGGAGCAGTTTTCCGGCGAAATCACAGAATACCACGAGTTTTCCAGCATCAGTACTTTGTCTCCGATACCAATGCCCAGCGCTCCGCCAGAGGCTCCCTCTCCTATCACAATGCATATGACAGGCACCTTTAGTGTCATCATTTCTTTCAGGTTCCTGGCAATGGCTTCTCCCTGTCCTCTCTCTTCAGCTTCCAGGCCGGGAAAGGCACCAGGGGTATCGATAAAGGTAATGATGGGTACATTGAATTTTTCTGCTGTCTTCATCAGCCGGAGCGCCTTGCGGTAGCCATCAGGATTGGCCATACCGAAGTTTCTCATCTGGCGCTGCTTGGTATTGCGGCCTTTTTGCTGACCTATGAACATGACCGATTGCCCGTCCATTTCGCCCAGACCACCAATCATGGCCTTGTCATCACTCACGGCTCTGTCTCCGTGCAATTCTATGAATTCATTCGTTATTTCGTAGATATAGTCAAGTGTGTAGGGACGGTCAGGATGCCTCGACAGCTGAACTCTTTGCCACCTTGTTAAATTGGTAAACGTCTCTTCTTTCAATTTAATGATCTTGTCTTCAAGCTTGTGAACTGCGTCCGTCACATCAACCCCGTTGTCAGAAGCCAACCTCTTCATTTCGTTCAACTTCGCCTCTAAATCTACTATGGGTTTTTCAAATTCTAAATGCATCGCCTAGTGGTTTTATGCTACAAATTTAGGATTAAATTCTTAACTACTCGCAACTGTACAACAAACCTAATTAACAACAATATATCAAAACAAGTGCGTTGGTTAGAACTAAATGATAGCGAGGGAATTAACTGCGAATGACGAAGAAATTACTTGCGTTTCAGCAATTTCTTAACCCTTTGCACTAACTCTCTGGGGATCACTGGTTTGGCCAAAAATACGGTAATTTCACGATCAAACCCCGTCAACACAGTATTCTCATCAGTATTAGACGACAAGATGATGACAGGCGTGCGCCGACCAAGGTCGTTCCGAATATATCTTGTGAGCTCTAACCCCGAAACAAAAGGCATCTGAATATCAGTGATAACAAGATCGTAGTTTGTGGTAACCACCAATTCACTGGCAATTCTTCCGTTGGCAGCAATGTCACAATGTGTATAACCGACTCTGGCGAGTTTGAACTTTGTCAGCGTAGAGATCGCCTCATTGTCCTCACAAATCAATATTCTAACTTTATCCATAACCTGACAAAAAAAATAATGCCGGATCAATAGAAGGCTACCTACCTGTTCTGACCAGTCATCGTATACATTTAACGCTTCTCCTCAAGTCTATCAAGTTACAAAGCCTGACATACTCTTCCTATACTTGGCTTGCTTCTTTCTTTTGAACAAAAACATCGACAGTTAACACAAAACGAATGATCAACGCAATATTTAAACTATGAAAATATGCCATATCTACAAAAAGCTACTCACAAATGACTCGCTTTTTGGGCGCTGATTGCTTTTTGGGTGCCTCAGCAAATACGCCCCGCCAGGGGCTCACAGCAGCACCGTTAGCAAAACTACCGGGCACTGTGCAAATTCAATTCCCCCCATCTCTGTTGGGTGAGCGTGGCTCAGGCCAGGTCATGGGCTCGCCTGTTCTGGAATTGAGGTGCAACACGGACTTTTCTCTCGATGTCTTCTCAGGATCTTCGCTGGCCTTATAAGCCAAAATAGCCGTGAGAATGGCGTTGTTGCGCACATCGTCAAACACAATTTTGTCGTAGGTATCAAGGTTGGTATGCCATGTGTAATTGCCATAGCTCCAGCTCAGGGAGCTGAGCGAAAAGCCCGGCGCACCGGCCGCCACAAACGAGGCATAATCGGAACCGCCGCCGCCGGGAGTACCAGGAAAATCCGTCTCAAGCTCGTTCTTAAACTGCTTGGGCACAGCCTCCAGCCAACGGGTGATGTAGTCATACGAATGGAGGAAGCCCTGGCCGGAAATGCGTACAACCCTGCCAGTGCCATTGTCCTGATTGAAAAGCGCCTGCAGGTTTTCCACGATTTCCGGGTGATCCTCTACAAAAGCCCTGGAGCCGTTCAATCCCTGCTCTTCGCTGCCCCAGTGACCAATAATGATGGTGCGCTTCGGATTAGGATACACTTTTTTGAGGATGCGGGCAGCCTCCATCATGGTGAGGGTGCCCGTGCCATTGTCGGTAGCGCCGGTACCGCCGTCCCACGAGTCAAAGTGAGCGGAAAGCATTACGTATTCATTGGGCAGCTCTGTACCGAGAATGGTCGCAATGGTATTGAATGTAGGCACCGTGCCCAAGTCCTTCGACTCGGCCACCACTTTGATTACAGGCGCATCGCCGTTTTCAACCATGCGGTAGAGCATGCCGTAGTCTTCGAGCGACAAATCCACTACCGGAATTGCCTTGGTATTGGCACCAAAAATTTTGTTGGCCCCGAAACCTTTCGACCACCTCGACTGCACAATGCCCACGGCGCCGGCAGCTTCCAGTGCATCGTTGATGTTGCGGGTAGTGTAGCCTGTATTTTTTATGTTTTGATTCCACTTCTCCGTCTGCGCTTCCCGCTCCTTCTTCATTTTCTCGAAAGACTCTTCTGTAGCAAACTCTTCCCAGTTATAATCGGGGCGACCTGTGGGTTCAAGCATCGATACCATGACAAATTTGCCCTTTACACTAGGCAGCCAGCTTTTGAAAGATTCCTCATCAGCTACTTCCGGCAATGTCACCAGCTCTGCAGTAGTCCCTTTTTTGGGTGTGGCCGGACTCCAGGCCAGCTGCGTGCCGTGCAGCGTCGCCACCCGTGGCGACACCATGTCGATATGCGTAATGCCTCTCTCCCAGCCTTTCCATTTGCCCCACTCTTCGTTTTTGGCTGTAATACCCCAGCCAGCATAGGTTTTCACCGCCCAGTCGTTAGCGGCTTTCATTTGTGGTGTGCCCACCAGGCGTGGCCCTATTACGTCCATCAACTGGTGGCCCAACACTTCGAGCTGAGAATTGTCGGTGCCCTCAGCAACGATTTTATCTACGATGCCATCATCTTGTGCAACGGCCACCCGGGCCGCTAAAATGGATAGCAGAAATGCAAGCTGGAATATCTTCTTCATAAGTTGATTGGTAATCGGTTGAAACCGGGATTAATGAGGTGCTAAAGTATTGGATTTTCAACCTTGAAGAAGCCGGTTTTGATGAGTGGCGGTCTGTTAGTTTGACGCCCTGTGTATCAGGAATGGTCAAGCCGCCTGTAATGCTGCGAATCACCTATTCATACCGCAGGCTCTCCACCGGACTGGCTTTCGATAGGCTAATGGTTTGCCAAAGCACGGTGGCCATGGCAACCGCTAATACCACCAAAGCCACACCTGCAAATATCCACCAGCTTAGCTCCACTCTGTACGCAAAGTTGTCCAGCCACATGCTCATCAGGTACCACACAAGAGGAGTCGCCAGCAAAAAGGCCACAGCCACCGATTTTAAAAAAGAGAGGTTCAAAAGCCAGAACACCTGCTCGAAGCCCGCACCGCTTACTTTTCGTATGCCGACTTCTTTGGTCCTTCGTCTGGTCTCGTGAAAAGCAAAAGTAAACAGGCCAATGGACGAGAGCACCAATGCGACAATGCTGAAGGTCAGGTAAATGCTGCTCAGGCGCTTTTCGGCAGCATACTGGGCATCTATCTTATCTTCCATCGTTTGATAGGTAAAGATGCCACCCGGGTTCACCTCTCTGTAAAGGTCACCTAAAAAAACAACCACATCGTCCACATGTCCCTCTTCGACCCTTACCAGCAAATCCGTGTCCCGGTAAATGGAAAAAGAAAGGATCAACGGCCTGATCTTATGAGAAAGGTGCTGATAGTGATAGTCCTTCACCACACCTATGATGGTATAGTCCACTTGATTGGACGACCTGGTGTTGGTAGTCAGCTTTACCTGACTAATATCGTCAATACCCCAGTACGCTTTGGCGGCTTCGTTAATGACCAGCTTGTTGTCATTGTTGCTGTCGAGCGTGTCGGAAAAGAACCGGCCTTCTACCAGCTCCATACCAAACAAGTCGTCGTAGTGTGGATCGGCTGGCATGGTATACACAGGTGTATATTCATTGCCATCGCTGGCAATTTTCCATGAGCTTTCGAACGCCATGTCGATAGGAATCGTGCCCTGCGACACGGTGCGGATGCCGGGGTGGTTATTTAGCTGATTGAGCACATAGTCATGCTGCCGCATCATTCCTTCCATGGCCACGCTGTCCTGTGCCTGATTGGGCATCATTTCGAAGAAATCTGTCTGAACAATATCATGCTGGTGCAGCCCCGTGTCTTTGTTGAGCATGTAGCCCAATTGCAAAAACACAACAGTAGTAGCCACCAGCAGCAAAATAGTGATGGCATACTGTAGTGTAGTAAGTATCCGTTGCAGGCGGGGAATCTTCAGGCTGAGTTTGCCAGCGATGGCCTGCGACGTTTTGAGCCGATACACCTGCACAAACGATACCAGCCACGATACCAGCACGATACCGCCCATTACTGTGAACATGCTCATCATATCAAATGATGGGGTACTATCAAGATCGAGCTCCAGCAAGCCCACATAGTAAGGAAACAGCCACTGATACAGCAAAAAGGCAAGCCCACCACCAGCAAAGAGGTAGATAAGCCTGCTGACGGCAATTTCCAGCCCGACATCAAAGCGGGAGGCGCCAATCATGTACTTGACCCCAATTTTTCGAACCAAAGTAAGCTGAAGGCTCGTTTGCAGGTTGACAAAACTAACCAGGGTAATCAGCAGCAGCACCAGCGCTACACCTTCCATGGTTTGGTTGTTGGTTCGGTTGCCATATTTGGCGAACAGTGGAATTTCCACCGACCGGTCAAGGTAAATGGATTTCAGCGGAAAAGACGACAGCACACTCTCAGGAAACCGGGTGCTTTGGGCTTTCGCCACGGCCATATCGTCATCGAAAGTGGCCTGGTCAAAGAAAGGGTCACTGAGGATGAGATTTTGTGGCATGCGCCTCCAAAACCGGCTCGATTGGCGAGGCACCAGGAAGTCGAACGAGATAGAACTATTGGATGGAATATTTTCCACCAAGCCAGCGACTTTATAGGTGCCCGTTTGATCGCATTTAATATCGACGACCTGCCCCATGGGGTCTTCTTTGCCAAAAACCCTGTTGGCGAAGGATTTGGTGATCACAATACTCTGCGGATCATTCAGCACGTCACAGTCACCCCTGGTGAGCTTAAAGTCGAAAAAGTCGAAGAAAGTGCTGTCTACAATCAGCGCTTTGCCCCTATGGCCCATGCCCTTGCTCACAAGTTTGATTTCATCGGGCCGGTAGCTGTGTACTACCATGCTTTTCTCCACATGAGGAATTTCGCCGTAGTTGATATTGAACATACGCTGCACATCGAAGGCATTCCAATCGGTATCAGGGTTCAGTTTGCCCACCACCAGATGAATCCGATCTCCTTTCGAATGAAAATCGTCCATGGATTGCTCATTCCTTATCCAGGCATACACCAACTGAAAGCAGACGACCCCGAATACCAGCGTGGCCAGGCTCAGTCCCGACACCAGCTTATTTTTTGAATAACTGCGAAAGGCCATTCGAAGATTTGCTGTGAAGAGTCCGAAGAAACTGCTGTTTTGTCCCATTGGTAGTTTTTTGATCATTCTGGGCCTGAGAAATTGAAAGCTGTGGAACCAGTAAAGCAGGTGGCGCTTCCAGGCTGGTTGGTGGCTGAGCAGCTCATGGTATTCGCACATGTCGCCCATGATCTCCTCCAGGAGCTCTTCCCTGCATAACAGGCCAAGCAACCATTCGGGCAATCTGGGTGGTTGTCTTCGTTTCATGCCTTTATGATTTATTGACGGCCAGCACAGGAATCTGCTGCCATAAGTTCATTTTCACGTCCTTGCTCCTCTCCAGGGCTTTCAGTCCAGCCGCTGTCACGGTCAGTATCCGCTTGCGCCGTCCGCCTCTCTCCTCTGTGGCTCCTCCATATTCGGACTCTATCAGGCCCTTGTCCTCCAGCCGGTTAACAGTGCCATGCACAGCGCCGATAGTGACTGAGCGCTGCGCCTGTTTGATGATCTCCTGCCGGATAGCCAAACCATAGGCGTCTTTCTCAAGCTTAAGAATGACCAGTAGTATCAACTCCTCCAATTCGCCCAAATGCTCTTTTGACATATTTTATCTATTTAATAGAACAAATATACGGGAGCTAATTTAATTTGTTCTATTAAATAGATGAAATGTACGATAAACACCAAAAACCAACGCTAAACCAGCCACACAAAAGGCATAACAGCCATAAAAAAAGCGGCATACCCTGCCGCTCTTCTATCTGTTTCCAAGCTACCCGAAGGTGTTGATCACCAAGCCATTTTTTGTTCTTCCTCCACCATTGAAATGTGGTTCATTTCACCGTTTCGGTATTCCCTGTACAGTCGCCTGATGTCTTCCTGTGTGTCGGCAATGAACGGCCCATGAGAAACAATTTCATCGTTTTGAGGCTGTCCCGCATACAAAATCACCCGAGCACCCGTTTCACCTGCCTCCAACCGAAGCTGGCTGGTTCCCTCTTCTGAAAACCTGTCTAACCAACCCACTTGATTGGCATTCAGCTGCCTGGCTTCATTTCCTACCAACACATTTCCATCAATAGCGTACAGAAAGGCCGTGTAAGAGGCTGGGATGTCTTGCACGGTGGTGGCACCAGGTTGCAGGGTGATGTCTGCCAAAATGAATGGCGTGTAATTTTTGATGGGTGACGTAAACCCTCCCAGCGATCCGCTGTACAGCCTAAGTACCAGCCCCTCTTCGCTTTTGGTCGGCACATGCTCCAGGGCAATATCTTGCACCCTCGGCAAGGCCTGCCTGTCTTTCTTAGGAAGGTTAAGCCACAGTTGCAGTATGCGCATTTTGGCTTCCTTGTCAATGGTTTCGGTATGCACAATACCACTTCCTGCCGTCATCAGTTGAAGGTCACCAGCTTTCATGGTATGCTTTTCGTCACCCATTTCTCCTTCCAGCATAAGTGTCACCGTTTCAAAACCGGCATGTGGGTGAGGCCCGCCAACCGGAATATTGTCCTTTTTGTCGAGCATATCGTCCATTAGCATGATAAATGGATCGCTATCCGGATAAGGAACTTGTATCACAGCCCTTGCAACGTGACCTAGCCCGAGAAATCCCTGCTGGTCGGCAGGTGTGTAGGTTTTTCCTAGTTTTCTATGTAAGCTCATCATTTGAATTTTTAGTTAATTATTGTCTCCCTGGTGTACTACAATCATTAACGCAGGTTGGCCGGATTATTTACAATACTATACTTTGGTATAGCACTATCGAAAAGGTGAGTAATGGGATTGAAAACTGGAAGAGTGGCAATTACCGGTGAGTTTGGGTTAGCGTCTATTAATTCGGAGCAATAAACACCCCCTGCCGATTATTGGGGAGCCCGCACATTATTGCCTGTTTTCCTACACTAAACTCCATCTCTTACGAAATCTTAATAAGAAGCAACGCCCTACCAGGCGGGTGGGCGAAAAATGGTGGCTGGGTGCGGGCTCTTGGCTTGTGCGTTAATTTTTCGTTGACTTTTCGGTCGCTCGGCGAACCGCCGCCGAAGCGGGTTACTTTTTGTCCCATCCGGGAACGGCAAGAAAAACGGTCCGCCGATGCGGTAACAGTCAGCCCGGCTTGAGGGCAAAAAGCTAAGCTTTAGTGGGACAGAAATTAAGAAATGTGCAGAAACCTTGAGAGAAAATCTGTCCTAGTCGCCGTTCTAGCCTGTTCTGGAGCAGGGCACCCATAGTACGCAAGTCCACGATTTGGCTGCGTAACTAGCAGATTGCTTCAGTCGCTGGAGTCCGCCAATCGCAATTGACAATTACTTAGCTCCCTTCCGCCGAAAGTCGGACAGGCAGCAATTACCGGTGAGCTTGGGTTAGCGTATATAAACTCGGAGCGTCACCACTCCCCTTCTCAACCCTGCCTCTCCGCCAGCACCTTCTGTGGATTATCCGCCCAAAAGGCCATGATGGTAAGGATGAAGTACACCGCAAAGCACAGCCAGCCGCTCACATTGTAGGTGCCGAAATAGGACAGCGACCGGCTGAACAGCATTGGCCCCAGGGCACTGCCGAAAACAATCATCATCATAGCCTGCCCACTGATGGCGCCTAAGTGGGCACGGCCATAATACCGTGGCCAGGTAACTGTGGCCAATACCGAATAGAGGCCCGTCATAAATCCATTGCCAATAATGATCAGGTAGTAGCCCCAGCTGGTCGTGCCCAGAAAGATCACACCAAGGATGCCCAGGCAGGCGCCCCCTCCTTTGAAATACAGCAGGTATTTCAGGGGGATATGATCGCTGACGCTGCTCGCCACCAGCGTAACCACCACGGCGATGATGGCCACAGGCTGGAAGATAGTGATGGCCATCGTGTCGGGCAGTCCGGCCTCGGCAAAAACGGACATGACATGAAAAGTGAAGCCCGTGAAATACAAAGCCTGCATGGCCATCATGAGGGCGAAAACCCAGAAAGGAAAATTGCGGATGGCTTCAGCGGCGTTAAACTCTTTGATCACCGGGAAAAGGATCTTTTTCTTTTTGGCAGAAGTGGCAACCTCCTCCCCCGGCGAGCGGCCATCAGGCAACAGGCCACTGTCTTCAGGACGGTTCCTGAAAAACACGATGATCACTACCGGGAACAGCAGGCCGACCAGTAACGCCATCACCATCCAGGCACCTTCCCAGGTGTACGCTTCGATAAGGGTGAAGAGAAACAGCGGGGAGATTGAAAAGGCCAGCGACACAAAGACGCTACTAAACCCGGTGGCAAATCCACGGCGCCGATCGAACCACTGGATCATCATATTGCGGGACACGATGGTGAGCACACCCTGCCCGAAAAAGCGCAGCAGCAGAAAGGTGACAAACAACGTGATGACGATGGCGCTAGTGGCCTGTGTGGCTATCCAGCCCGACAGCAAGCTGTCGATATTACTCAGCCAAATAAGAATTAACCCCAACCCAACTGCGGCAGCCACAGCTGTAGGGCGCACGCCGAGGCGGTCGTACAGCCGACCTGCCCAGGGCAGCATAAAGGAGCTGCCAATGGTGCCCAACATATAAGCGAAGCTCAGCTCATCCCGGCTGATATGCAGGCTGCCCAACAGCGAATCGGTAAATACCGACACCCCCATGGTTTGGCCGGGGATGCTCATGATGATGCCCAGAGATCCCCAGATGAGGATCATCCATCCGTAAAAAAAAGGCCACTTTCCGGGATGAAACGGAAAATTCGCCCACGCTCGTCTTTTCATAGCAAGGTGTGAAGGTAATAAACTTTGGAGGGAGTTGGCTACTTACGCAATTTCGTTGCTTCGAGGGCTGCCAGCGGAAACGATAAATGAGGTCACTCTGCCACAAAGCGAATAGTGACTTCATTAATTTGGTGTTAGCGGAGCAGTCCCAAAGTGCAAATCACCCCCTGCTGGTGATTGATTGTTTTATCCTGAAATAGATTGACACAACCAGATTTAAAAATGCGATTATCGAAATCAGGATTGATGATTTTCAGTGATTCGGAAAAACATGAAATAATCCAAGAGCTGTTGAGTGGTAGGATTACCAATGAGCAAGCTCATAACTGCAGTTTTACCCCGGCCCTGAGCCGGGCACCCCTAAAGGGAGCAGGTCAGCGATTTCGCTTCGAACCTCTCCATGTCCTGAAGGGCCCAGGCACAAAAAAAGGTGACCTTTCGATCACCTTTTGTTTTCTGGTTGATGCAGCCCCTACATCACCTCTATCTTCTCCGGCGATTGATCGGCCGTGCTGAAAGGCGTGTGGTAGTAGCGCTTGCCCGTGGCTTTGTAAAGAGCGCTGGCCAATGCCCCAATCGCCGGCGGCAACCCTGGCTCGCCCAGTCCCGTCGGTTTGATCTCGTTCTCCACAAAGAACACCTCAATCTCCTCCGGCGCCTGGCTGTGCCTGATCAGCTGGTAGGTATTGAAGTTCTTGTGCACCGACGCACCGTTTTCAAATGTCAGCTCGCTGTAGAGCGCATGGCCAATGCCATCAACCACACCTCCCTGAATGATGTTGACGGCGCCCTCTTTGTTGATCAAAATACCACAATCGACAGCGCACCACACCTTTTTCACCTTGGGCTGGTTGTTTTCCATCACCACGTCCATGACCTGGGCCACGTAAGAGTTGTGGCAGAAGTAGGCAGCCACTCCACGGAACACGCCGGGCGTTTCCACGCCCCAATTGGCCTTTTCTTTCACAAGCTTCAGCACACCAGCATAGCGCTCGGCATCGTATTCGTATTTTTCTCCTACAGGATTGGCAATGGCCTTGTCGAACAGTTCCAACCGGAAGTCAATCGGATCCTTGCCTGCCAGCTCCGCCACCTCGTCGAGGAAGGACTGCTCCGCTCCTGCCGTAAAGTGCGACCTCGGTGCCCGCCAGGCGCCTGTCGAAATGTTCGTCGTTGAGCCAATGCTTTCAGCGGTGTAATTGGGCACCGACCCAGCAGGGAACCTGTTGGGGAAAACCGGGCCTTCCGGCAGCCCCGCCCCTCTCACCGAAAAGGCAATCAGGTTGTTGTTTTCGTCAAGTCCAGCTTTGTAAGTCGAGCGGTAGGCTGGTCGGTACGTGCCCTGGGTCATATCGTCTTCCCGGGTGTAAATCATTTTGATGGGCGCTCCCATTTTTTTGGAGATCGCCGCTGCTTCCAACCCAAAGTGCACGTACAACCGACGGCCAAAGCCACCACCTATGCGGGTCATTTGCACGGAGATCTTCTCTACAGGAAGGCCCAGCAATTTAGCAGCCGAGTCTTCCAATGCCTTGGGGGTTTGCGTAGGCCCTGCCAGCTCCGCTCCGTCTGCCGTCACATTGGCGTAGAAGTTCATGGGCTCCATGGTGGCGTGGGCAAGGAATGGCGACGTATACGTCCGCTCAATCACCTTGGCGGCCGAGGCAAAAGCTGCCTCCGTGTCACCGTCTTTTCTGTTGCCGCCTACTTCGCCGTTTTTCAGTGTGTCCTTCAGCCGCTGCACATGCATGGCTGTGTTTTCGGGCTCCGTGACCGTTTCCCAATTGGCTTTGAGCGCCTTCTTGGCCTTCATCAGCTGCCAGGTGGAGTCTCCCACAATGGCAATCAGGTGATTGAAGGCATTCACATCCGACCAGGCTGGCTCGGGTATGGTGGTGTCGATGATGAAAGCGTCCCTCACGCCATCCATCGCCTTGATTTCGTCCACGTTGAAGTCTTTCACCTTCATGCCAAATGCTGGTGGGTGCTCAATCATGGCCAGCAGCATGCCTTCTTTTTTGAAGTCGATGCCGAACAGTGGCTTGCCGGTGACAATTTTGGGGCCCTCCACGTTCTTTTGGGCGCTGCCCAGCAGCTTGTAGTCTTTAGGTTCTTTCAGCGCTATTTCTTCGGGCACTTCAATGCCCACTGCCTTGGAAGCAATGGCTCCGTACCCTATGGTCCTCGTTCCGTTTTTCTCTTTGATGATTCCCTCACTGGCTGTCAGGTCTTCCACCTTCACGCCCCACTCTTTGGCGGCGGCTTCCAGCAGCATCCTGCGACCAGTAGCTCCGGCCATGCGCAGGGCATCCCAGCCCAGCATAATGGACAGACTGCCCCCGGCAAACTGCGGGTTTTTAAAAGCATCCTCATCAAGCATGCCTTGTTCTACCACCACATGGTCCCAGGCCACGTCGAGCTCCTCGGCCACTATCATGGGCATGGAGGTCATCACATTCTGGCCTATCTCTGGATTGGGATTGAAGATGGTCACAAGACCGGTGTCACCAATTTTGATATAGCCGTTGATTTTGAACCACTCGTTGGGCACGGCCACCAGGGGCTCCGACACCGGCGAGCACCGGGTGAGCCAGCTGAAACCGATCATCAGTCCACCGCCGGCGGCTGCCGAGGTCTTCAGAAATGATCTTCTGCCAAATTTCGTCCTTACTAATGTCATAAGCTGATGGTTTTAGAGTGTTGAGGCAGTTTTCACGGCGGCTTTGATCCTTACATAGGTGCCGCAGCGGCAGATATTGCCATTCATGGCCGATTCAATTTCTTCATCGGTGGGCTTCGGGTTGGCCGCAAGCAGCGCTGAGGCGGTCATGATCTGGCCTGCCTGACAATAGCCACACTGGGGCACGTCGTGCTGTAGCCATGCTTGCTGCACCGGGTGGTCTCCGTTTTCGGAAAGGCCTTCAATGGTGGTGATTTTGTTGTCGCCTACGGCCGACACAGGCAGCTGACACGAGCGGGTGGCATTGCCATTCACATGGATGGTGCAAGCGCCGCACTGGGCAATGCCGCAGCCAAACTTGGTGCCTACCAGGTCGAGATTGTCTCGCAGCACCCACAGCATGGGCGTAGCGGGATCCACATCCACCTGCTTTTGTTGTCCGTTAATTGTTAGTTTGAAAATTGCCATCGGTAGTTTAGTTAGAGGGATAATGTTAAAGATAAGGTTATTTGGGGAAGAGTGAAAGTCAAATATTGTCATTGGGTGGGAGGCGGTGTAGCTGGTTCAAGTGGAGATTTGAAATTCACAATAACTAGGATACCTTATTTCACTATTGCAGTTGCAGTTGCAATTTTCATCAGAAAGGACTTCAAAAGTAAACACTTGCAAGGTTCTTAGTAGGTCTATTCTTTGGCACTGTCTTAATCTCAATTTCATTCAATGCAGGAATATACAGCCTAATATATAGCTATCTGGGATCAACTGTCTATGCAATGCTGATTGGTCAAAACATCATTTCAGTATTTGAGAATGCAGGGAAATTTGATGTTATTCCCAATTCAGTTATAGCGCTCTTAAAAAAGAAGATTAGCCCAAAAGCGTTGATTGGGGGCTTTAAGAAAAAGGAGTAATTTTAAACTAAGAATAAAATCCTTCGGAGGAATAGAGAATAGGATATGCTTCTTTGCCGTATGGAATTGGAATTTCTATTCCAGACAATTGAATTTTCCCTTTGGCTTCTATGATTGATAAATCGTTGAGAAGAAAAGTATCTTGAGTTTGTTCGGTGATCACTTTAATAAAACTTATTCTTTTTGAAGGTGTCATGTAATGAAATCCATAAACTCTTCCAACTTCAATCAACTCATTGTTTTTCATCATTGATAGTGAGTCACCATTTATCTTAAAAACGGCTGTTTTGCCTTCATTCACGGGCCCAATTGTAACTTTCCAAGTCCTATTTAAGACATTGCTATTGGTTATATTAGCAAGTTGATCCTGAGCGTTAGAGAACTTCTTTTCCAAAGCTGTACTGTCTTTTACCTGCTGTTCCAACTCAACCAACCTATTGCGGGATTCTGCTAAGTTCACTTGAAGAGTTTCGGCAATTTCGATTTGTTTTTTGAGCTGGTCAGCAGTTACGTTTTCAGCGTTAATAATTTTTTCAAGGTTCTGAAGACTAGTATCTAACCGTTCCCGGTCACGCAAATACTTACTTATTTTAACGCTTCGTTCCTTGGAAATGTTGATGTTCCAATTGTCGCTTATTTTCTTAATCCAAGTAATTGCGGCATCTACAGCGATCCGAAAGAATGGATACAGACAGGCGGCTATAAAAGGATATACAAAACCATAATACCAATCTGCTTTTTTTGAGATGTAGTCAATTAACCCATCAAAACCATTTTCCCAGTAAAGCAGTGCAAGCGTAATTTCCCAATTGATGAGAGCCCACGATATAATGAATGATGCAAAAAAGGGATTAGTGAACCTTTCTTTAAGGGTGTCAAAAAAATCATTTATTTTATTCACGGTGTAGACAAGATTACTTTATTGGAGGATATTATATATCACTTTTTTCTGCCGTGTAAAGTATCGGATAGGACTCTGTATCCCACGGTAATTCAATTTCTGTGCCGGACAATTGAATGCTGCTTTTAGTGAGTTCAACTTTAAGATTGTTCTGAAATAACCTAACCTTTTTATCCTTAAAAAGGACTTTTATGAAAGTCAATTCACTTTCTTTGTTTGTGTAGTGAAATGCGTAGATGTGCCCAATGATCTCAACAGTTTCGCCGTTCCATTCGGAAATAATTTGATTGTCTATTGATATGGACAAAGGGTCTGATTCGAAACGGGAGCCAACTATTACTGCCCAATTTCCATTTAGAATCATACTGTCGTTTATGGTTCTTAGTCTTGCTTCAACTATTTTTAGTCTCTCTTGGAGGGTGTCCTTGTCTTTAGCTTTTGTATCTAACACAGCCACTTGCTGAATTTTCTCATCCCGATCCCGGGAAATATTTTTGACTTCGAGTTCCTTCTTTTCGAGCTCTTTTTTTACATCCTTGTGTTTCCCAATGTATTCATCAAGCTCCCTTTCCTTTTCTTCCAAGAGTTTGACTTTCTCATTGTACTCGGACAATAGAACCTTTGCTGAATTTGAGTCTTCGATTATCTGGTTGTTCTCTTTTACACGAACTTTATTGATATAAATTCTTATGACTCTCTTAATTTGTGGTGCTGCCAAGATGTAGCCAATCGCAGTTCCCAGCGGTATCAATAAGGCTTTCTGAATCGTAATCTGAGACTCAATAAAACTAAATAGGTTATTGTACCCCAAAACCATGATATGGTGATTGTCAATAAACACCGACAAAACAATTCGCCAGTTCGTAATAGCCCAAGCTATTCCGAAAGAGGCAACAAAGGGACTTTTAAATCTCCTGCCCACTTCATCTAAGAAATCTTTAAAAAATTCCATGGTCGATAAATTAGCTTTCGTAATATAGCTTTTTTCAAATTCTACCTTCCAATTCTTTCGAAATTGCTCCTAAATTTGATCGAGACTGGACTATAATTCAGTTTAGGTGCATTGGTATTCTTTTCTCTTACGTTCGTGTGCCGGCCTAAAATGGGTTTAAATTTGAAACCCTATCGATTGACAGGGCCTTCAATTTAAAGAGTGAATCAACTGCTCTGATGAGGAAACCTTGTGTCGCCACCAGTGAAGCGCTTATGCGACTACCTGTTAAGCCCTTGTCCAGATAGGTGACAAGCCCTTATGACATACCTAGTAAAGGCGTTATTTCGTTCCTGTTAAGCGCTTATGGGAGGTCTGATAACGGCTTAACAGGAGGCTGCGGTGCGCACCATAGGTAGTCGGTGGTAGGCAGCATAGGTAGTGAGTGGTGCGCAGCAAACAGGTTCGCTAAGGGCTTAGTGGAAACGGAGCGAAAATAAGGTGAATGGCTCCTGTATGTATGAATATACGAAAATCAGGCCAGTTTTGGGAGAAGAGCGTGTCGTTTTTCGGGATCCTGCCCGGCTGCTACTTTACTGCTGCCATCCCGGCGTCTGACGGCTGCCATTGCTATCGCCCTCCTCGCCGTGCCGACCCCTAACCGCTGTCGTTGCCCAGGCCCCGCCCCCCTCCCATTCTTGTCCTTTTATGACGCTTTGTTGACCTAGGCCGGAAGGTGAATGCGCCAGATCTTTGTCGCATCAAAAAACAATCATTAGACAAAAGATCATGAAAAGACACAAAGCAAGCATGCTGTACCCGGGCGTAATCATTGGTGCCTACCTGCTGATGACGCTGCTGGGGTCGTGCCAGGACGAGGACTTTAACCCTAGCCTTACGCAGGCGTTCGACGTTCAATCGGCGGCCAATGGTGCCACTTACCCCATCAGGGTGGCCTTGCCCACCGCTTACTATACCTCCGCTGAAAGGTATCCGGCCATTTATGTGCTGGATGGAGAGGAAAATTTCGGTTTCGTGGCCAACCACTGCCGGGAGATTTCGGAGCGCCTGGCAACGCAAAACGTGGTGGTGGTCAGCATTGGCTATGGCCAGGATCGCAGCATCGACTACACCCCTACCAAAACCAGTGAGATGACGGGCGGTGGCACGCAGTTCCTGGACTTTATCGAAACCCAGCTGATTCCCCAAATGGAGGAGCGCTTCCGTGTGGATACTACCCGCAATGGCCGGGTGCTCCTGGGTCATTCCTACGGCGGGCTGTTCGGCGCCTGTGTGCTGGCTGTGAACAACCAACTGTTTGGCAACTACCTGCTACTGAGTCCCTCTATTTGGTTTGACAACGAAGTGTCGCTACAGCTGGAAAAGGCGTACCGTGCCGCCAACAAGGACCAGCACCATCTGGTATTCCTGGGCATAGGTGAGTTGGAGAATGCCGGCAGGATGCAGGCTCCTTTTGAGGCGTTTTATGAAGCGCTGCGTGACAACTATGCTGACATCAGCCTGGCCAAAAACCGTGAGAAGCACCTTGATCATGTCGGTTCCAGGCAGCCGAACATCGTGAAAGGGCTGAACTACTACTTCCAAAACAGGCAGCTGTAACGCCCAATCACAGCCAGTATCTCTCTCGTCCATTTAAAATTTACCACCATGAAAAATCAATATTTATTACTCCTCTTCTTCCTGATTGCCAGCACTTATGCTTTCGCACAGGAGGAAATGGCCTCAAAGGCACCCAACATTTCTACCGGAAGACTATTGAGCATTGAGCCTGGAATCGGCATCCACACCAATTTCGGCACGGACGTTCTCATGACCACGCTGGTACAATGGAATCCGATCCAGCGCCTGAGTTTCGCCTCGCATTCGTCGTTCAACATCAACAATGTGACAGCTCGAAACTTCAACCACATCACCACGGACTACAACTACTCCATCAACCAGAAGTTTGGCGCTGGCACCACCTTGAATGGCCGCAAAACTTCCCAAACCTTTCTGCTGATGGCTGGCGTGAAGTACACCACCTATCAGGAAACGCTACGCAACCCTGACCTGGCTACTGCTACTGCTTCCATCAAGTCACTAAGCCCCGACTACGGATTGATGTACAGCCTGAAGCGGGGCTGGAAGAAGTACTTTTTCACAGGACGCATGTATGTGCCGTTGTTTCCGTGGCCCACGAAGGGCTCCAACATCACCTACATCGATGGCAACTCAAATAATATTGCCTTGGAGGCAGGGGTTGGCATCAAAATCAAATAGTCGGGCAGTCAAATCAATTTTCAGATATGGCACTATTCACATTTTGGCGTGGCGACGTCCATGCAGCTCCGGGCACCACGAACAACCTCTCGATACAAAAAGAGTGGGACACAACCACCCTGGCTACGCTGATGAAGCTGGAGCCACAGGCAATTGCCCGAAGGTTTCAGGAGGGAAATGAAGCCTGGGTGGTGAGGCTGGAAGCTGAGCATGTTTCGTTTGGCTGGCTTGGGCGTGGCAGGGTGCGAATTGGAGAGCTTTCCAGGGAGGTTGACGTGCCCCAAGGCAATGCCTATCTGTGGAATTTCAGAACACTGGAGGCGTACCGTGGCAGGGGCTACTACGTACAGCTGCTGCGCACGATGGTGGAGGCCGAGGCAGCCATCAGCCACCGGCTGTGGATTATTTCGGCTCCGGAGAACCAAAGCTCCTACAATGGCATCATGAAGGCCGGGTTCCAGCCCGTTGGCGACCTGATGTTCGACCACAAAAATGAAGTGGTGCTGCAGGCCGGGTTCGTGGATGAAAGAACCCAGGCCGGTGCCGAGCTGATTCAGGTGCCCATCAACGCTACTGCGGTGCGCCCGTGCTGGCGGTGTGCCAGTAAGGCCATGAAGAAGGAGGCAGCCTGCGATTGCTACGAAAATCAGAGGCCGTGCTGCTGCAATAATCAAGGCCTGCAGGCGAATGCGACCGGCGGACAGACAGCTAACAATTTGTAAGGGACTTTCCCTCAGCGTCCCTTCCTTACGTCAGGAGACTCTGAGGAAAAACAACATCCTCAACTAACTTTTTACATTAAATACTAACTATATGACTGGTGCAATAATTGGAATTTCCTTAGGGCTATTGATCATTTTATCAACGGCCTTTATCAAGAGCTTAGACAAGCCGACTTTCTATGGATTGATTCTGTCTGGCATTGCCTTCCTGTATGTCGGGTTTACCTGGACAGACTTAACAGCCGGTGTCACAAGCGGGCTTCAGGTGATATTCTTTGTTTTGTTTACCTACTATGGTTTGAAAACGAACCTGTACGTGCTTGGCATTGGGTATTTCCTTCACGGCCTGTGGGACATGGCTTACCCCTACTTTCTGTCGTCAAGTTTACTACCCCCGCAGTACGATGCTTTTTGCATATCTATTGACTTTGTGATGGGATTTTACCTGGTGGCTGTTCAGTATCGATTAAGAAATAAACTAAGACTTTAAATCATGAACAAGATAGCATTCATTATTCCTCCCACTGTCGAACTACTGGATTTGGCAGGCCCTGTGCAGGTTTTCACCGAGGCTAAGTTTTATGGCTTTGCTCTGGACTTGGAGTTCTTTATTTATCAGCATGACCCGGTGTGCACTTCCGGGCTGGGGTTTGGAAAAGTGGCCCACTACTCGGAGGCCCAGCTAGCAGAAGGTGATTATGTCTTCATCCCCGGAATGGATCAAAACTACGTAATGAGCGAGTCATTCGTGGCCGAAAAGACGTTTTTCCAGTGGCTCAGTGCATGTGCGGACAGAGGGATTACCGTTTGCTCGGTGTGCAATGGGGCCTTTGCTTTGGGGCATGCGGGTTTGCTGAACGGCCTTGAATGCACCACACACTGGCGCAGAGTAGAGGCGCTACAGGCACAGTTTCCGCAGGCAAAAGTGTTGGCCGACAGGCTGTATGTGAAGCATCGCCATGTTTGCACCAGCGCCGGCATTTCTGCAGGCATCGACCTGGCCCTGTCCATTCTGGAGAACCTGGCAGGGGCCCTGTTTACCCAAAAGGTCGCCAGGGGGCTTGTTGTTTACCATCGAAAAAGTGGCGCCAACCAACAGGAAGGCTTCTATCTCCGGTTTAGAAACCATATCAACGCCAACATTCACGACCTGCAAGACTACCTGATTGACAACATGGCGGGCGACACTTCCATGGCCAAGCTGGCTGCCGTGGCGGGAATGAGCCCGGAAACCCTCAGGTATGCATTTGAGGCTGCCACTGGGGTTACCCTTGTCGACTACCTGACGCAGCTGCGGCGGGAGCTGGCTGCTGGCGCTTAAAAGCCGGGCTCGCAAAATATTACTTCTGGTGAATCATCAACGACTCGCCGTTATCGCTAACTTGTATTGGCCTGAATATATCCCTTCAGGTGACCGGGTAGCATGAATATAGCATTTATTGTTCCTCCCAACGTGGAGCTACTGGACCTGGCGGGCCCAGTGCAGGTTTTCACAGAGGCCAAATTCATTGGCTATGACATTGGCATCGACTTCTATTCTTACACAACTGCTGTAACCAGCACGGCTGGGCTTGAGTTTGGCAAAATTAAGCACTTCAAAGAGGCCAGGCTGCTGCCAGGCGATTTTGTTATCATTCCAGGAATGAAGTTCGAATACATTGAGAGCGAGGAATTTAGGGCAGAAAAAGAATTTTTCCAGTGGTTATCCGATTGCGCTGACAGACTGGTCAATGTCTGCTCCGTTTGCGACGCCGCCTTTGTTCTAGGAGAGGCGGGGTTACTCGACGGGCGGGAATGCACCACACACTGGAGACGAATGGAGGCATTGCAAGTCCGATTTCCCAGGGCCAGGGTCATTTCCGATATTCTGTTTGTAAAAAGTGGCAATGTGTATACCAGTGCAGGGATCAGTGCTGGCATCGACCTGGCGCTAAGCATTTTGGAAGACTTAAAAGGCCCCCACTTTGTGCACCAGGTAGCCCGTGGGCTGGTGGTGTACCACAGGCGAAGTGAAAACCAAAGCCAACATAGTGTTTACCTCGATTTCAGAAATCACATCAACCCAAAAATCCATGCCGTTCAGGATTATCTCGTAGATCACATTTCCGGAGAAAACGCCATAGAAACGCTCGCCTCTATGGTGGCCATGAGCCCGAGAAACCTCACCCGGGTATTTAAGGAAGCCACCGGCACGACTATCGTCGAGTACCTCACCAAGCTGAGAAGAGAAAATGCGCAGACCCTGCTACACAATCCCGACTACACGGTCGACTACATAGCCGCTCAGTGCGGATTTAAGTCGGCCAGGCAGCTGCAGAGGATTTTGAAATAGCGGCCTAAGGCAGTCCTGGCAAGGCCCCGAAGTCCGGGGCGTATCAATACTAGATAAGCGGGTGCCGGTAAACGCTGAGCAGGAAGCCCTGGTATCTTCGATGCGCAACAAACGGGTTTGCTAAGGGCTTAAGGGAAAAGGAGCGAAATAAGGTGAATGGCTCCTGTATGTATGAATATACGAAAATCAGGCCAGTTTGGTGGTTGAAAGGATACTCAATATGGCACAAGTGTAAAACTCAGCGTCTCTTGCATTAGGCACTTAGGGTAAATAGAGCCTACAAAAGTTTCGGCTGGTACGACACCGCCGATGGGTCAGCAGCCTGATATGATACTCGCAGGAAGGTGGGGCTGCAAACTTTTGTAGTATGAGGTCGTCCGTCCAACCACAAATAATCGCTTTGAAGCCACGTCTGCTGAAGACTCAGCGTTCCTGGCAGCACCTACTCTTTGATACAGCGAACGTTAAGGCCAACCCTGTATGTATAATCGCCCCAGGGGAAGAAATTAGCGGTAATGCCGGATGAATAAGGTCCGGTATAGTAAGTGTCCGGCGCTACCCACCAATACGTGAGCTCTCCTACGTAGCTAAAAACTGACGATCTTGCACCAGCGGCAACAGCCGAGAATCCGTACGCATTTGTTCCGTTGTTATCGTTGGCCCAGCTATAGGTTGCTTTCAGCGCTTCTCCCACCGGGCCAAGGTAACCATCGCTGACGACAAAACTCTCCAAATCTTCCCAATCCTGCATGGTTGGCATGTGCCACCCGGCCGGGCAAAGCTCTTTGTGGTCAATCACATAATAGTTATAGTAAGCTCCATACGGCCTTTCGTAAGTCAATTGATCATTGTATAGCCAGCTATAGGCCGGCGTATTATTGGACCACCAGGTAACATCGTCCTGCACTTCTGGTATGGGCTCACCGTCGGGATAAGCAACTGCCCGCAGGTTTTCGCTCATCCAAACTTGGTCACCTATTTGCACAGTTCCATATATTTCGCCGTCCCGCTCATCAGTCCATTCATCTCCCGGCGACCAATTTGCATTTGGGTTGCCTGTTGCGTCTCCTAAATCGATGTCAACTGTATCAAAACCCTCATCCACAGTGATATTGAACACCACCTTTCCGTCTTCCAGCGTGGCATCCACATTGATATTGTATAGGGTTTTAGGCTGAGGATCAGCAATGGACGCTGTGAACGTGCGTTCGATGGTGGTGCCGTCCAGCTTGGTGTAGCTCAGGTTTACTTCTACGGCGAGTGGAGAGGTTAAAAAATAGCCTTCTCTCGTTTCGCCCTGGTCGTAGAAAAGACTGGCTCCGCTGCTTACCACTGTTACTGTGCCGGTGTAGCTATGGAAGGTGTTGACCACACTGGTGGAGTAGTTAATGGCCACTTTGGTATTGGCCAGCTCGGCTTCAATGTCGATGGACTTGAGTTCTTCCTTGTCGATGGTGAAGTTGTCGGATCGCCCAAAGTAGTACGGGTTTTCGAAGGCGGCATCCACCAGGTTGTTGCTGTGAGCTTCCACGTAGTATTCGCCGGTAGGCAGCGATACTTCCGCCGGTGCTGTAGAAAATGGATCAAAGACCATTACTTCCGTGCCATTGGCAGCAAAGATCGTGACCCGGAAGTCGTCGGTGTTGACGGCCAGGGTCCGGCCATTGGCTGGTTCGGAGGTGATGGTGAGGGAGAGGTTGAGGGACAGGTAGCCGTAGTCGAGAGGCTCGGGTGTTTCGCTTTGTTGGCTACATCCCATCACTAAAAACAGGCCTAAAGCGGCAAAAATGGTCGTTAATTTCATCATTCAGTAAGCATTAATCTTTTATACATCTAACTGGGAGGGCGTAGCTGTAGGGGGTTGCGTAGCCTACGCTTACAGCGGAGTTGGCGTAGAAAACACCAATTTGATAGCCCCCAGAACCAACTATTTCCTCAGAAGAAAATGTATGTCCCCATTGTCCAAATCCATGAAATGTTCCTGTGTTTGATTGGTACCAACCTGAGCCTCTAAAAGAGAGACCACTTGCATTGGTGGCATTAGCATTCGGGCTATTCCAATGGTCGGTTCCTGTTTCCCTCAATGCAGATCCAGCTACTGCCGCACCGCCATACTCATCGAAGAGTTGTGTCAATTCAGCATTACTTGGTATATGCCATCCAGCAGGACATATGCCTTGAACTCCACTAGGGACACTGCTACCTGGCGATTCTCCGTTCATAACTGTTGCCCACAAATATAGGCGACCATAGTCCGCCTCATTTTCAATATTGTTATTCATAACCCACGAAGGCTCCGCCTCGTACCTAAGGTTCTCAGCTAACCAAACCTGGCTTCCAGCCTGGGCAGTTCTATAAACCTCGCCATCCCGGGTATCAATCCAATCTGCACCAGGACTCCAGTTTTCGTTGGGCTCAACACTCCCGTCCCCCAATTCAACATCCACTGTATCAAAACCTTCATCTACAATGATATTAAACACCACTTTACCATCTTCCAGCGTTGCGTCTACATTGATATTGTACAGGGTCTTGGGCTGCGGATCGGCAATGGACGCTGTGAACGTCCGGTCGATGGTGGTGCCGTCCAGCTTGGTGTAGCTCAGGTTTACTTCTACGGCGAGTGGAAAGGTTAAAAAATAGCCTTCTCTCGTTTCGCCCTGGCCGTAGAAAAGACTGGCTCCGCTGCTTACCACTGTTACTGTGCCTGTGTAGCTGTGGAAGGTGTTGACTACATTGGCGGAGTAGTTGATGGCGACTTTGGTATTGGCCAGCTCGGCTTCTATGTCGATAGATTTCAGCTCTTCTTTGTCGATGGTGAAGTTGTCAGACCGTCCGAAATAGTAAGGATTCTCAAAAGCTGCATCGACGAGGTTGTTGCTGTGGGCTTCCACGTAGTATTCGCCGGTGGGTAGCTGCACTTCCGCTGGTGCTGTTGAAAAGGGATCAAACACCATCACTTCGGTGCCATCGGCAGCAAAGATGGTGACCCGGAAATCGTCGGTATTCACCGCCAGGGTTCGGCCATTGGCAGGTTCGGAGGTGATGGTGAGTGAGAGGTTCAGGGACAGATAGCCGTAGTCTTTTGCTTCGGGTACTTCATCTCTGTGGCAAGCACTCAGTAAAATAAAAGCAAGAGGTAGTATGTAAAGGAGTCTTTTCATCAGTTCGCTGTTTTTGTATTAAAAACTAGGGTTGGTAGATTCCATCTTGGTCAACTTTGAGTAGCCAAACATCTGAATTTCCATGGCCACCGGGCACTGACACAGTTCCGCTCAGGTTGAACGCCGACCCACTCAAAATGTATCCGCCATCGTGGCTTTTGGCAAAGCCAGTTGAAAAGCCACGTCCGTAGGTATGGTTCCACAGCAGTTGGCCACTCGGACTTATTTTCACCAACCAGTATTGCGCTCCAATATAAGGCTGCACATTTGTCAAATCACCGTCGTTTGAACCAGCGTCCCCAGTGATAACTATATTGTTGTCGTAAGAAATATCAATATCATATCCAGTTTCCTGATCGGAACCACCAATCGATTTTTGCCACTCCAGAGATCCGTCGACCGCAAGCTTAATAACCCAAAGGTCATTTCCTCCATGGTATCCGGTTACGTCCCCATCGGCAGACGAAGTCCAGCCAGTGACAACATATCCGTCTCCCACGTCTATCAAAGCTTTTGCTTCATCCGAACCGGAGCCTCCATACTGTCGCTGCCACACCTCGTCGCCTGCCAGGTCGACTTTTGCTATGTAGAAGTCTCTGTTCCCATTTACGTCTATAAATCCACAGGCCAGATACCCGTCGTTAACCGCCACGATGTCGTTAGCTGTTGCCACTGCAGAATTACCACCAAAGGTATTCTCCCACTCCATGTTGCCAAGAGCATCTATTTTGAATATCCACATATCGGTTACCTGATTAGAATTCCCTGTTACCGCAAATCCTCCATCGCTGGTAGCAACTGCCGCATACGCCATTTCGTAATACTGTGAACCATATGACTTCTCCCAGGCAATTGACCCGTCAACATTTAACATGACCAGCCATGCATCCATACTACCGAAGCTTTGGGAGACGTCGCCATCTGATGATTGGGTACTGCCAACAACAAGATAGCCATTTTCACCTTCCACCAATCCTCCGATGAAATCGATGTTTGATCCCCCAAGCACTTTTGACCACAAGAGTACGCCGTCGGCATCCACTTTGAACACCCAGATATCTGCTACCCCTCTGAACTCAGGTACATCGAAGTCTGCCATTGAAGTTTGAACAGCAACCAGGTACCCCCCGTCTCTGGTTGCGATAATACCACCATCGGGATTGTCATAAGAAGAGCTTCCATAATTCCTTGACCAGGGAGAAAAGCTGCTTACTTCGGCTCCCCCTAACTCAATATCCACCGTATCAAAACCCTCATCCACGGTGATATTGAACACCACTTTGCCGTCTTCCAGCGTGGCGTCCACATTGATATTGTACAGCGTTTTAGGCTGTGGATCGGTAATCGAAGCTGTGTATGTTCTGTCGATGGTGGTGCCGTCCAGTTTGGTATAGCTCAGGTTTACTTCTATTTGGAGCGGTGAAGTTAAAAAATAGCCTTCTCTCGTTTCGCCCTGGACATAGAAAAGGCTGGCTCCGCTGCTTACCACTGTTACTGTGCCGGTGTAGCTGTGGAAGGTGTTGACTACATTCGCCGAATAGTTGATGGCGACTTTGGTATTGGCCAGCTCGGCTTCTATATCGATAGATTTCAGCTCTTCTTTGTCGATGGTAAAATTGTCGGATCGCCCGAAGTAGTAGGGGTTTTCGAAGGCGGCGTCCACCAGGTTGTTGCTGTGGGCTTCTACGTAGTATTCGCCGGTGGGTAGCTGCACTTCGGCTGGTGCTGTTGAAAAGGGATCAAACATCATCACTTCCGTGCCGTCAGCAGCAAAAATGGTCACCCGGAAGTCGTCGGTGTTGACTGCCAGGGTCCGCCCATTGGCTGGTTCGGAGGCGATAGTGAGTGACAGATTAAGCGATAAGTAGCCGTAGTCGAGTGGCTCGGGTGTTTCGCTTTGCTGCTGGCAGGCAACTGTTAAAGTTAAAAAAAGGAAATTTAGAAAGACGAGTTTTAAGACTTTCATAGCATTATTGAATTAGTCTAAAAGTCTCTAAGAAAGAAAAAAAAACGATGATTAGTGGACCGCTTTTGTCAGTGAATAGTAATTGTTCACGAAGCAGTTAAAAAAATTTGTAAATGCCACGCTTGTATCGGGATGCATGCTGAATGAAGACATGTTTCTTCAGCCAAAGAGACTACAAAAGTTTCGGCAGATAATGGCTGGCCCTATGAGGCGGCAGCCTGGTATCGAATTCGCAGGAAGGCGGGGCTACAACCTTTTGTAGTCTGCGACGGGCTGGCCAGTCGGCTCTACTTTACCCAAACTGCCCCTACTCCACCCTTAGCCCATTCACAGGGTTGAACTTGCGCAGGCGGCCACATGAATGGTCACGGCGAAGAAGAGTACGCCAATGAGCACAAAAAAAGACCAACTCCTCAGAATTGGCCTTTTTGCTTTTGCAGCAATGCTTTACTTACGACTTCGCAGCTTTGATGTTCACTTTGATTTCGATATTGTCAGCCAATACCATGTCTTTCATGAAGTGAACCCACTTCACATCGTAATCTTGTCTGTTAAACACTAATACGCCTTCGGCAGTCAGGCCTCCGTCAGTTACTTCTATGGAAGAGAGCTCCAATGTTTCTTCCTTTGTAATGCCTCTGATAGTAAGATCGCCAGTCACTTTGCTTCCCTCGTGAGATTTGATAGTAAAAGTGGCCGTAGGGAATTCTTCAACAAGGAAGAAATCGCCGGTTGACAGGTGACCCACCAGGTCGCTTGCTCTTCTACCCTCTTCGTCTTTGTAAGACGCTGAATCCAAAGGAGCGATAGTTGTCATGTCGATGGTGATGTCGCCACCTGTGATTTGAGTGCCTTCGGCTGTTACTGATCCGTTAGCGACTTCAATCACGCCATTGTGGCCATAAACGCCAGCCACTTCGCCTTTCCAGGCTACTACCGAGCTGGCAGGGTCTACAGAGTAAGTCACAGCAGCTACTTCTTCAGTAGTGGCAGTTTCTGTCGATGATTCGGTTGTTGCGTTTCCACCGCCGCAGGCAGTAAGGAATCCCGCTGCGATCAATGACGCAAATAATGTTTTTGTGCTTGTCAAGTTCATAGTTGTAATTGGTTTGAAATACAAAGTTAATGAAATAGATACATTAAATGTATCTACATTAAATATTAACTTGATTGCTAACGATTTGTTTTCATTGAGGAAATACTCAACCGAATTGCGTTGGGGCTTGTGTCTTCACAAGCTTTCTGGTTCGGTTGTGTCTCGACACCAGAACCCCCGAAAACAAAAAGCCTTAGATCTCTCTAAGGCTAGTCCATTGCGACGGGACTCGAATCGCACCGGCGAACCGCCGCAACCTCCTGCCTGACAGGCAGGCATGCTAACCAGCTGACATGGGAGAGATAAAACAAAAAAGCCTTAGATCTCTCTAAGGCCAGTCCATTGCAACGGGACTCGAATCGCACCGGCGAACCGCCGCAACCTACTACGTGACAGGCAGGCATGCTAACCAGCTGACATGGGAGAGATAAAACAAAAAAGCCTTAGATCTCTCTAAGGCCAGTCCATTGCGACGGGACTCGAATCGCACCGGCGAACCGCCACGACCTCCTGCGTGACAGGCAGGCATGCTAACCAGCTGACATGGGAGAGATAAAACAAAAAAGCCTTAGATCTCTCTAAGGCCAGTCCATTGCGACGGGACTCGAATCGCAACGGCGAACCGCCGCAACCTACTACGTGACAGGCAGGCATGCTAACCAGCTGACATGGGAGAGATAAAACAAAAAAGCCTTAGATCTCTCTAAGGCCAGTCCATTGCGACGGGACTCGAATCGCAACGGCGAACCGCCGCAACCTACTACGTGACAGGCAGGCATGCTAACCAGCTGACATGGGAGAGATAAAACAAAAAAGCCTTAGATCTCTCTAAGGCCAGTCCATTGCGACGGGACTCGAATCGCACCGGCGAACCGCCACGACCTCCTGCGTGACAGGCAGGCATGCTAACCAGCTGACATGGGAGAGATAAAACAAAAAAGCCTTAGATCTCTCTAAGGCTTCTTGCGGAATGGACGGGACTCGAACCCGCGACCTCCTGCGTGACAGGCAGGCATTCTAACCAGCTGAACTACCACTCCTTTCGTTGTGTCTCGATTACCTTCCGTAAATCGAGATGCAAAAGTATACGTTTGTAGTTCTTTTGCAAAACGGAAATCATAAATTTTTTCAAATTTATTGAAAGAATATCAGCGAATGCTCAACAGCGGCAAGCAACCCCTTCGTCTTCAATATTTTATGACTTTGAGCGCTACTTATTATAAACGGGCAACACAGGAAGGGCGGCAGGAATATACGGTGCATGCTCATTCTGCAGTTTTTCCAGCAAGCTCTTCAGGTTTCCAGTGATCAATTGAGATATATTGGTGTAAATCGGGTCAAACTCCTCTTTGGCAATAGCCAGCTGATCTTTATGTGTTTGTGTGGGGTCGGATGTTGAGTGCATCTGCTCATAAGCAACAGCCCCTACCCTTGAGGCTATAGTGGGCGGTACTTCTTTGTCGAGCTCTGAGGCCACTCCATCACGGTTGAGCTTCGACCTGATATCCGCCAGCTGCTTAGTCAGCGCTTCATAGCCAGCCATCAATTGTCCATGTGCGGCTTCGGTTCGTAAAATAGCTTCCCTGATGTAACGCATCTGTCCTCCTATTTCATTTACAACGCTTTGGGTGCCTTCCACCACCCGTTGAAACTCAGCCACCTCATTCTTAAAAACGACCATCGCCGACCGGTTGGCGGCAGGCAAAACAGTGTTTTGCAATGGCACCACCTCGAAACCCACCTCCTCCGACAAGTTGGTGAGCATGCCATCTACACTTTTGGAGAGCTGCACTGTGTAGCGACCAGGAACCACAAGGTGCCCTTCTTCTTTACCTGCGAAGGCATTGTAAAACGACGGCTTGTTAAGAGAAACAGGCGTTTTCGGCGCATAGCGAAGGTCCCAGGTGGTTCTATTAACACCTTTGACTGGCTTTGTCTGCAGCTTTCTCACAATATTGCCCTGACTGTCTCTGATGGTAAACAACAAATAAGGGTCTGGCTCTTGTTTCTCTTCCTTCAGCGCTTCGTAAGATGGGTAAGCTGAGTCCTGATTATTCTCCAATTGCTTTTTCTCGGCTTCCCGACGCACCTCTTCTTTTGTTTTTACCTCATCCTTTAAATACCAGGTAAATATTGCCACGGGGCCAAGGTTCTCAGCAGCGTAATAGTCATCTCCCTGAAAGGCCTTGCCAGGTAAGCCCAGTGGCATACTTTCTTCATAGGCCAAAGCATTTCTGATTGGAAACAAGGCTCCGTCTTTTGCCAGTGTCGCTTGTCCTAGCTGGCGTAAGGCAGAGTAGTCGTCTAACACAAAGAACCCCCGGCCGAAGCTGGCCAGCACAAGGTCATTCTCCCTTCTTTGAATATCGATATCTTTGATGGCAATGGTGGGCATTCCCGCTTTCAATTGCTTCCAGCTCTTTCCGCCATCGTTGGTAAAGAAAATACCATACTCCGTACCTGCAAATAGCAAATTGGGGTCTACATGGTCTTCAGCAATGCTGTAGACCGTGCCTTTTACTGGCAAATTTGCGGTGATCGACGCCCACGAAACTCCCTTATCCGAACTCTTGTAGATGTAAGGCTTGAAATCACCATACTTATGGTGATTGAACGCAGCATACACGACGCCGGCATCATGCTGAGAAGGCAGCACATAATTGACGTAGGTCATAGTAGGCACGCCGGGGAAATTTTGCTGCTTTCTCCAGCTTTGCCCCCCATTTTCTGTCACCTGAATCAGTCCATCGTCGGTGCCGGCGTACAACAGGTTCTCATCGACAGGTGACTCTGCCAACGCCACCACACTACCGAAGGGCGAGGTACTCCCATTTTTTGAGACGGCATCAATTCCCCATACCCGGCCCATTACCTTGAGCTTGTTGCGGTCGATTTGCTGGCTTAGGTCGTCGCTGATGACGTCCCAACTATTGCCCCGGTCGTCGCTGCGAAACACTTTGTTAGCAGCAAAATACACCCTTCCATCTTTGTGTCTGCTCACTAGCAACGGAGCGTCCCAGTTCCATCGGTAGTTCGCCTCTCCTTTTCTCTCTTTGGGCTGTATACCAACCTCTTCACCACTTTTTTTATCATAGCGTGACAATCCGCCATACTGAGACTGAGCGTAAACAATGTCGGGGTTCTTAGGGTCAACTGCCGACTCAAAACCATCCCCGCCGTGGGTTATGATCCAATCGGAATTAAGGATGCCGTGGTTGGTAATTGTTCGTGACGGGCCTCCTAAACTAAAATTGTCCTGCGTACCTCCATACACATTATAGAACGGCAACGCATTGTCAACGGTTACCTTATAAAACTGCGTAACGGGCAAGTTGGCTTTGAAAAACCATGTTTTTCCCGCCTCATAGGTTTCGTAAACTCCACCATCGCAACCCACCAGCCAATGCTCTGTATCAGCCGGGTCAATCCACATCACGTGGTTATCGACATGTTTGGTGTCTTCACCCACAACACTGAATGACTTCCCGCCATCTTTCGACACCTTGAACCATACGTCCATGGCATACACTTTATCGGGATCCACCGGATCAGAGAATATTTCCTGATAGTAATTGCCACTCGTTGTATAATCACTCCTTTTTTCCCACGATGCCCCTCTGTTGGTAGAACGAAAAAAGCCTCCTTTGTTCTGTGCAGCCTCTACAATGGCATAAATCACCTCGGGATTTGCCGGTGAAATAGTGAGGCCAATTCTTCCCATATCAACGGTAGGAAGGCCTTTATTGATTTTTGACCAGCTCTGCCCGCCATCCGTCGTTTTATACATACCCGAACCCGGCCCTCCACCGATATAAGTAAATACATGGCGACGTCGCTGCATAGCTGCGGCATATATGACTTTGGGGTCTCTCGGATCCATCACCATATCTGTGACACCGGTGTGCTCATCGATTGTTAGCACCGCCGTCCAGGTTTTGCCGCCATCTTCTGTTTTGTACACCCCCCGTTCCCCACCTTCTTTCCAAAGTGGGCCAATGGCAGCTACATACACCACATCAGAGTTCGTGGGATCAACAATGATTTTGGCAATGTGCTCAGACATCTTCAGCCCCATATTCTCCCAGCTCTTGCCCCCGTCAATCGATTTATAAACACCATCACCATAGCCCACTACACGCTGGTTGTTGTTTTCACCAGAACCTACCCAAACGACATTGCTGTTATTAGGATCCAACGCCACACAACCAATAGAGGAGCTTCCCTCACTGTCGAATAACGGGTCGAAGGTGGCTCCCCCATTTTCGGTTTTCCATACACCGCCGGCAGCAGTTGCCACGTAGTACACCTTCGTTTTGCTGGGGTTTACTGCTATATCAGCTATTCTGCCTGAAGTAAGCGCCGGGCCAATATTCCGAAATTTTAACCCACCCAGGGACACACTCTCCAGTGGCGACGCCGGACTTTGGGCTTGCGTTGATGAGCGACGTTGTGCGTACGAAAAATAGGCTGTCAGTAGAAGAACAATCAGGAAAGAATGCTTTTTCATAAAAGGCGAATAAATGTTTTCTTTAAGATATGAAAATTATCGCCAGACCTATCATTGAGGCTTATTGTTAGAAATTTTATGGATACTTTATTAAGGAAGTCCAAGATTTTGATGAAATAATGACGTATTCAAAGGCGAGCATGGAGGAAGAGCTAATGCGAGATCGCTCAAAACAAAACATCGAGCGCATGGCAAACCAAATGGGTGATGACCCAGCACAGTTTGGCCAACTAATGGATATTTTCTTCGATGGATCCTACCGTGCCACCCAATACTCCGCCCACCTGCTCGGCAAATGCTGCGACCTCCATCCTCACCTGATCCTCCCCTATTTGGGCAAAATGATTGACTTGCTGGATGAAGAGGTGCATGATTCATTGAAAAGGAATATCCTCCGCACCATGCAGTTTGTCGACATTCCGGAAGAGCATTGGGACAAAACTGTTCAGTACTGCTTCGAGCTGCTTCAGTCGAAGAAAGAGCCTGTGGCTGTAAAAGTATTTGGCATGACCGTGCTGGCCAACCTGTGCGAAAAGCTGCCTGAGCTGAAGAATGAGTTGAGGATCATCATCGAAGACCAGATACCTTATGGCTCAGCTGGCTTTAAGAGCCGTGGAGGTAAAATCCTAAAGAAGCTTCAGCAATAGCCGACCCTACTCCCTGCTCCAAAGCTTGTGCTGCAAAATCTTCTCCAGCACAGCCTCTCTCCAAAGTTTACTGATGGGCACGATTCCCTTTTCAGTGGCGATCTCATTTCCTTCGATAGACTTCACCTTATCAATATTCAACACATACGATTTGTGCGTTTGAATAAACTGATTCGACGGTAACAGCTCCATCACCTTTTTCAGAGTCAAATGTGCAATATGCGTCTCTGTCAGCGTCTGCACCTTCACGTAGTTCTGCATGCTTTCTACATACACCAATTCCGCCAGGCTGATTCGTTCAATTTTCTGACCAGTCTTTATAAAGAAGTAATCGGCCTTTATTTCTTTTTGTGTATTGGCTTGCAGGTAGTCAAAGGCCTTTTGCACCGCCTTTAGAAACCGATCCAATGAGATGGGCTTCAGCAAATAGTCGATCACGCTGAGCTCATATCCTTTCAAGGCGTACTTCTCATAGGCGGAAGTAATGATCACCAAAGGTGGATTTTTGAGTGACGCCAGGTAGTCGAGACCTGTGATGTGAGGCATCTCTATGTCCAGAAACAGCAAATCTGGCGTCTCCAACTTCAGCATGGCATCAAGCTGCAAGGCATTTTCGCAGGTACCCCTGAGCTCCAGGTAGTCGACTTTTTCCACATAGCTTTTTATGCCTTTTACAGCGAAAGGCTCATCGTCGGTTATGATACACTTAATCTTCATCCAGTGTCAGTTTAAGCTTTGCGGTAAAAACATCTTCACGTTGCTCTGTCGTCAGTGCATATTTGCCAGGATAAAGCAATTCAAGCCGCCTTTTCAGATTGGCCAGCCCAAGCCCACCCCTCCCTGGCTCCTCTATCAGTGCACTGTGCGATGCTATGGGCTCGGTGGTGTTGGTAATGCAAAATTCTATCCCATCGTTGCCGGCATCCGACATCTTCAGGCTGATCAACTTCTTGCCACCCACGTATTTAAAAGCATTCTCCACCAAAGGAATGAAAAGCAATGGATACACTTTTTTGTTCACAATGCCAGCATCCAGGTTCAGATCTACCTGCAGGTTAGACCCATGCCTCACCTTCTGCAGGTCGATAAAGGCATTGATGTGATCCAGTTCCTTTGCCAGGGTGGCCTTTTTATCCTTTTCCTCATAAAGCTGGTAACGCAGGAGCTCCGCCAGTTTTTCCACTGTTTGCTTCGCATCGCCCACGCTTTCATCCATTTGAAAGTAGATGGTGTTCAGGCTATTGAAAAGGAAGTGCGGATGGTACTGACTCTTAAGTAAGGCAAGCTCCGTTTCCACACTGTCTTTTTCTATCTGCTCCAGGCGCTGCGCCTGCTGCATCAGGCTTCTGAGGTAGTATCGGCCTCGCCTGATCGTAAAGATGAGCAGCAGATACAGGATAGGGATGATATTGATCTGCACAAAGTCACGCAGGGACAGCCCATCGTCCGTAAGGGCAACAAAGGGAGTTATGGAGGCATTTACAGCCAGGGCAAAAACGAGATAAGAAATGATGATTTCTCTGATCAGCGACTTTGACGATGGATGAAAGTCTTTGTTGAACCGCTTTTCCAGGAGCACAAAGCACAACTCAAAGAGATAACCAACAGTAATGGCCATTACAAACTCGCCCAGGTACATGCTGACGGGCCTGGTTGACGGAAACCCGCCATGATCAGGATTATCAATGATCCTGATCGACACGTAAACCAAAACCCCGAAAATCAGCGGCTGTATCCGCTGCCAGTTACTCGTTTTGCGTGGTGGTGATTCAATTGACATCAGACTCGAAATATAACAAAGTAGTACCGCAAGTCAGGTCTGAGGTTGTGTATTATCGGCTTTGATCTCCTTCACACCAAACAAAAACCTGGCGATACGGAACGGTCTGATCAGGTACTCATAAATCACGAGCGAGCCGATCAAAGACAATGTACTGACGAACAGATATTTGGCCAAAATGGATTCCTGCACCTGGATCACATAGTAGCCAATGGCGATGATCACTGTTTGGTGGAGTATGTAAAACGGATAGATAGCCCTGTTGGCATAGTCAATGATGGGGTGATGCTTGTTCAAATATCGTTTGGCGTAGCCAGATGCTGCCAGCAGCCACAACCATGCATCCGCTGCGAGGATACAAGTGCCCAGGTATTCCCATGCAGGATTAATGCCTTCTATGTCCCAGGGTTCAATCTTATTCCATCGAAAAAAATTGATGATGGTGATGCACAGGATAGCCAAACCTAGCAGCTTTCGGCGATGAAGCTCCACGGTGTCCCATAGGCTGGGAACAGCCCCCACAAGGTAGCCAGCCACAAAGAAAGAACACCAGTAAAAATGCCATGGCAGATCATTGACCAAGTCGTGGGTATCGGGATTCCAAAAGGCCCAAAAGCCACCTATGAGAATGGTTGGCAGCATGATCAATGCAATTTTGAAGTTGCCCATGGCAGCAACCAGGCTGGTGGCCAGTGCTTTACCCTTCTCTGACCGGATGTAAAGAAATAGAGGCAAGCACACCACCGAGTAGACAAACAAGTACAGCACAAACCACATGTGATGCCACGAAAAATTGCCTGCCGGGTAAGGAATGAACTCTAAAACCTTGGGGTAGAATGAAAAAATTGAGGAGTAGTTGGCGCCGTTGAACTGCCTCTCGAAATATATTTGAGGCGGCACTACCACAAACATGGCAAACAGCAGCGGAACCATCAATCGGTTGTTTCTCTCCTTCACATACTGCCACGGACTTCTTTTCCTTAAAGCCAAGAATGTGCCATAGCCGGAAACAAAAAACAGCAGTGGCATGCGAAACCTCGAAAGCCAGAAATTGAACTCCAGCCAGAGGTTACTTTGCTCTGCATTCTTGATATGCCAGCCCGATTCAGCAGCAAAAAGCATGGCTGCGTGGAAATAAAGCACCAGCAGTATGGCAATGATTCTCAGCCAGTCAATGTCGTGTCGTCGTTCCATGAGTTTTTTCTGTAAAAAAAAAAGTTGGGCCTATCAACTCCGAAATAATTTGACGAAACGACTTTGCCAGGTGACCAAAACGCATTTTACCCTCTTCCTTGTATTTTTCATAGTAGCCAACTGCAATGTCTGCCACCATTATGTGGCAGGATGATGAGGCCAAAGCGTCGAAAAACTATGTGAAAGCGGTCTCCAAACAAGACAGGAACAACCTGATCAGCTTTCTTAATTCTTTATAAAAGTGCCTTTCCATTGGCTATCTGACCGACAAAAGGGTCGATAATCGGGAGTGCTCTATTCCCTTTCATCTGAGGAGTGTGTATATTGAGTAGCAAAATCCTCGCTGCGATGGGCCGAATTACCATAGTCATATGCCTGCTGCTCCTCTCCTCCTGCCTCGATCCGCTTGAGGCTCCGGCACCCGACTGGCAACCTCAGACCTTTGCGGACGGCTTGCCGAATCTGGCATTCCGGCTGAGGGTCAGCACCATCAGCCCGGGCAGTGTGCGCTTCAACAACTACTCAAGTGGCATGCTTGAGTTTACGTGGTACCTTGGCTACAACAACGACAACGGCATTGAGGCTACTACTAACACGCCAGCGCCCACACTTAAGTACCCCAGAAATGGTCGGTTCAATGTGCGATTGAGAGGGCTTGGCACCGACAGTACGGTTTACTGGGGTTCCGACTGGATAGAGGTCAGCAATTTACCTAATTAGTCCTCAGCATTTGGGCCTCCTGCTTATCGATCCATCATCTTCTCAACCAGTGCCGACACTTCGCTGGTAATTTCATCCAGTTCAGTTTTCAGCGTTTCCTGCAATTGCGATAGCTGTGTGTCGGTGAGGGACTGAGAAGTTTGGTGGCTGTGTGGGTGATGATGGTCTCTGTGGTCTGTTTCTTCTCCAACGGCCACCACCTTCTCCTCCCAGGCTTCCAGCTTTGCACTCAGTGCTTTCAATTCCTCCGAAAAAACAACCAGCGTCGTGTCTCTGGCCAGAATTTGCTCCATCGAATCAAAAATAGACCTTGTTTCGGCTTCGGTGGCCAGCAATTCCTCATGGGCCTCAAAAGCTTTCTGATAATCCTCCCTCGCCTTCCCAGGGCTACAAGAAATACCAAACACCATTGCAATTAAAAGAAAGGGCTTAAAATTCATAGATAGTCTCTTTTTCACACGCCAACACCTAAGCAAAAGCTACGAAGCCGCAAGGTATTACCTCATGCAATAAAATCAACTTGTTTAATGAATTTTAAGCCCTAAAATCAAGTGATCGTGCCGATGGCTCAGGCCTGACTCAACTTAAGTTTATCCCCAAATTTCTTTTTGAGTTTCTCCACCTTGGGGCGGATAACAAATGAACAATACGGTTGAGACCCGTTGAGCTCAAAATAGTGCTGATGATAGTCCTCCGCCACGTAGAATTCACTGCACGGGCTTATTTCCGTAACTATTGGCGAGGCAAAAACACCGCTCTTGTCTAGTTGCTCTTTGTACCTGACGGCGAGCTCCATCTGCTCCTGATTGTGGTAATACACAACTGACCTGTATTGTGGCCCTACGTCGTTACCCTGCCGGTTGAGAGTGGTGGGATCATGCGTATTCCAAAAGATTTCCAATAGCTCGTCGAATGAAACTAGTTTCGGGTCAAAGGTGATTTGCACCACCTCGGCATGGCCTGTTCTTCCACCACACACCTCTCTGTAGCTTGGATTCTTCTCCTTGCCGCCAGAGTAGCCCGACTCCACTTTTATAACTCCTTTGATATTTTGAAAGATTGCTTCGGTGCACCAAAAGCACCCAGAACCGAACGTTGCCTTTTCCAATGTTATCTCCTTTTTGATATGGTTTGCTACTTGCACTAATGCGCTACCAAATAACACAAACCAAGCCCAATAGTTTCCATAGAGCCAGCTATTCCCGGAGATTGGTTAGGCAGCCTACATTAGCCCAATACCCTGCTTTCGTAAATGTTTTGCAGCTTGTTTCTGTCCTCATCCGTTAAGTGGGGATTTTGCAGCATGCGGAACAGGTCGCTGCGATTTGATATGCCATATTTGGCGAGGACATCATTTTTCTTCATCTTCTTTTTCTTCTGCCGAATCACAAAGAACATCACAATTTGCAACACAAGAACGGGAACAAGGAACCAGAGAAGATTAGTAATACTCATTACTTATTATTTATGTTATCAATAATCAATAGACAATATAGCCAAAAAAAAGTTGCATAGACAGCCTTCTGAACCGACAAACACCGTCGTATGGAATGCCCCTTTGTTTACCTACTGTTATTTAACGGATAAGTTTCATGAAAGTAGTTTAATAATCGCTAATTTTTGGATTGAATAGGAACAGCCGACAGGAGAGCCCGAGGAAAAATGGTCAAAAGCGTTGATATTGAAGAGTTTCTGGAGCTTAGCAGGCAAAATCCGGTGGTAGACGTGAGGTCGCCGTCGGAGTACACTTACGGAAGAATCCCTGGAGCCGTGAACCTGCCCCTCTTTGAGGATGACGAAAGAGCTGAAATTGGCACGCTCTACAAGCAGCAAGGCAAGGACCTGGCGGTGAAACGTGGGCTGGAAATAGTGGGCCCAAAAATGCGGCCGATGGTTGAATTTGCCGAGCAGCTCACCTTCAAAGACCATATTTTAGTGCACTGCTGGCGGGGCGGCATGAGGTCGGGCAGTGTTGCGTGGCTGCTGCAGACGTATGGATTGCCAGTGGTTACACTCAAAGGCGGTTACAAACGGTTCAGAAATCATGTGTTGGACAAATTCGCTGAAAAGATGGAGCTTATGGTCATCACTGGCCCCACAGGCTCCGGCAAAACGGATTTAATCAAGGCCCTGGCAGCCAATGGTCAGCAGGTGGTAGATTTGGAAGGCCTTGCCCATCACAAGGGATCTGTTTTCGGGGAATTGGGACAAGAGGTGCAGCCTTCCTCAGAGCATTTCCAAAACGAGCTTTTCTGGGCCATCAAGGACTTTGATTTTTCTCAACCCGTCTGGCTTGAAGATGAGTCGATAGGCATTGGCAAAGTGATGATCCCTGAAGCCTTCTGGCGGCAAATGGGCAAAAGCCCCCGTGTTCATTTCAATATGGATAGAAATATCAGGATCAAACGCCTGGTGTCGGAATATGCCAGCTTCCCGGAGAAAGTCCTGGACGAAAAAATTAACATGCTTGAAAGGAAACTGGGAGGACAGCACGCCAAAAGTGCTCTGGGACTACTTAGATCCGGAGATTTCGAAGGCGTAGCTGATCTGCTGTTAGTGTATTACGACAGGGCCTACAAAAATGCCCTGATTCGGCACAAAAAAGACTTGTTGCTGGAGATTGAAGCCGATCACGAAGACTTTGCCAAATGGGCTGAACTAGTTATAGAAAAAACGAAAACTCAATATGTCTGAACCAATAAAGCTTACCCAATACAGTCACGGCGCAGGGTGTGGTTGCAAAATATCGCCCAAAGTGCTGGAAACCATCCTGAGCAAGTCAACTGACAAAACATTCTTTCCCTCCCTGCTGGTGGGCAATCATACCAACGACGATGCTGCGGTGTACGATTTAGGAAATGGTACTGCCATTATCAGCACTACCGACTTCTTTATGCCGATCGTGGATGATCCATTCGACTTTGGTGGCATCGCTTCTGTAAATGCCATTAGCGACGTCTACGCTATGGGAGGTACGCCCATCATGGCTATAGCCATTCTCGGTTGGCCCATCGATAAATTACTACCAGAGGTGGCCAATCAGGTATTGAACGGTAGCAGAAAAGCTTGTGAAGAAGCAGGCATTCCCCTGGCGGGTGGGCACAGCATCGATGCACCCGAACCTATTTTTGGACTAGCAGTAACTGGTACCATACCAGTAACGAATATTAAGAAAAACTCAACGGCAACGGCAGGGTCGTACCTGTACCTGACCAAGCCCCTGGGCATTGGTATCATCACCACTGCGCAAAAAAGAGGCATCGTCACCGACGAACACCTGGCAACTGCAAAAAAGAGCATGCTCACCCTCAATAAACTTGGTGCAAAGCTGGGGAACCTACCCTATGTATCGGCCGTGACAGACGTAACCGGTTTTGGCTTGCTGGGGCATTTGGCTGAGGTGTGCGAAAGTAGCGGCGTATCTGCCACCATCGAGTTCGACAAGGTGCCAAAGTTTGATTTCCTCGACGATTATCTGAATCAGAAAAGTATTCCCGGAGGCACGGTAAGAAACTGGGATAGCTATGGTCACAAAATAGGTGAAATTTCCGACTATCAGCGATCTATTCTGGCAGACCCGCAAACAAGCGGTGGCTTGCTGATTGCCGTTGATGAAAATGAGGTTTCAGCTTTCGAGGATTTTCTGAAAATTGAAGGAATGCAGTTACAGCCATTTGGCTACCTCTCGCCTGAAGAAGAATATGTAATTCGGTTGAAATAATCGAATGACAAGCAAAATGCAATAGTGGTTTCGAATGGAAAGCCTGTTGTAGCTTATGATACCAAACAATGCCTATGAAAAAAAACTACTACTGCTTCGTTCTGCTACTATTGTTTGTATTTGACGGAAATGCGCAAGGTACTCCTGATTGGAAAACAAAGATAGAGCAGCTGGAAAAGGCATTTGGCATCGACATATACTATCGGAATGAATGGGTTGACGCTTCCAAGGTGACCATCCCCGACACTTCTCTTCCAAGGGATCAAGCGTTGCAGGCCTTTCTCGCACCTCTCAGCCTTTCATATATCACCTACCGAAAAAAGCTGGTTGTGTTACTGCCCGATTCAACTGCCAGAAAATTTGCTTCCAGCTCGGAAGACTATGGGTCTCAACTAAAAATTCCTGAGGGAGTCACCATCATAGGCGACCTAAAATCGTTCGGAACTCAAAGGAATGCCACTATTCGGGGCCGTATCATCGACGCAAACAGTGGTGACCCATTGATCGGGGCGAATGTGATGCTTGTAGGCACCAACCGATCTACGAGCACCAACGAAAAAGGCGAGTACTCCTTCCAGGTGCCTGTTGGCCTGTACGACCTGCTCATTACAACTGTTGGCTACATTGAAGAAAGAAAACCGGTGGCAATTGTCGGCGATGGGCAGCTAAGCACCGAACTATTTGACACCACTTACGAGCTTGAGGAGATTACGATCCGGGAGAGAGCGTTTGAAAACAACGTGACAGATGCCAAAATGGGTATCAATTCGATAGATGTGGCCTCTATCAGGCGATTACCTTCATTCCTCGGGGAGGCCGATGTGATAAAAAGCCTGACATTTCTTCCCGGGGTAAGTTCCGTGGGTGAGGGTTCTTCCGGTTTTAATGTGAGAGGAGGAAATTTTGACCAAAACCTTATCCTCATGGACGGTGCCCCTGTATTTTATCCGTCGCACATGCTGGGTTTCTTCTCTCTCATCAATTCAGAAATGGTGGATAACCTTACGCTCTACCGGGGCGGAGTTCCAGCCAAATACGGTGGGCGGATAAGCTCCGTGCTGGACATTCGGCTCAAAGAAGGTGACAAGAAACGGTGGAATGGTAATGTGGGACTAGGGCCTATCACCAGCAAGGCCTTTGCAGAAGGGCCACTGATAAAAAACAAGGCGTCGCTTGCCCTCGGTGTTCGGGTGGCCAGCGCCGACTGGATTTTGAAGCGAACAAGAAGTATTGAACTTCGGGAAAGCGGAGCGAGGTATATTGATTTTCAGGGCACCATCGACGCATTTGTTACCGACAAAGACAAGTTGAGGCTCTCCGGCTATATGAGCGGCGATAGATTCTCATTTGCTCAGGACGCTATTTACAGCTATCAGAACAACATCTACTCAGTTTCATGGACACACTCCTTTCCGCAAAACATTTATCTCAAAGTAAATGGTGCCTCCAGCGATTACGATTTTGAAGTGGAGAACACCGAAACATTGCGTGAATACATCATGCAAAGCGGTATTCATTACAAGGATGTAAAAGCAGACCTCACTTACGACCCCGGAAACGGCTTTCAGGCAGAAGTGGGGGTGTTGGCCGGTAAGTACAATATTGAACGAGGTGAATTGGAGCCAACTACCATCTCTTCACTGGAGGCAGCCCGCAGTCTTCAGGACATGAACGGAATAGAAAAGGCCGTATACGGATCTGTCGAGTGGAAGCCTGCTTCATGGCTTACCTTGTCGGCAGGCAGCCGGTATACAACCTTCGATCAAAAAGGGCCATTGAAAATTTATTCCTATGATCCGGCGCTGGCCAGGGATGACGACGCCATCATAGACTCTACCAGCTATGCCAAAGGTGATGTAATTAATACTTACTCAGGTTTTGAGCCACGAGGTTCTGCAAGCATCAAAATAGCCGAAGAGCAGTCGATTAAGATTGGGTACAACCGGATGAGGCAGTACATTAATATTGTTTCAAACACCGCCGCCGTCACCCCTTTCGATATCTGGACCACCAGCAGCACTCATTTCAAGCCTGTTATCGGAGACCAGTACGGCATCGGCTATTTCAGGAACTTCACAAAAAATAAGCTGCAAACATCGGTTGAGCTGTTTTATAAGGAAGTGCAAAATGTGACCGAGTACAAGAATAATGCTGACCTCTTCCTAAAAGACAATATTGAAACAGAATTGCTTCAGGGTTTTGGCAGGTCCTATGGTGCTGAATTTCTCGTTCAAAAAGATGCTGGGTTGCTTACAGGATGGGTAAGTTATACCTACTCCCGAAGCCTGAGAACAATAAACGGAGAGCTGGAAGAACAAAAGATCAACAGGGGCAAAGAATATGCTGCGGACTTCGACAAGCCCCACACCCTCAATATTGTTTCAACTTATAAACTCTCTAGGCTCTGGAGGTTTTCAGGGAATTTCACCTACAGTACCGGGCGACCTACCTCCTACCCAATTGACAAATATGTATTCAACGGGATTGTGGTGGCTCAATTTTCAGAGAGAAACCAGTTCAGGGTGCCAGACTATCACCGGCTCGATATCGCATTTTCAGTTGACGGCACCAACAAGCGAAAAGCCAAGGTGGAAACCTCGTGGACGTTTTCGCTATACAATGTTTACGGTCGCAAAAACGCCTATTCGGTCTTTTTTAGCCAACGAAACTCTGACCCGCCTGTAACTCCCTACAAACTTGCCGTGCTTGGGATTCCGTTCCCTTCAGTCACCTTCAATCTTAAATTTTTGTAGAGCAGATGCGGTTCACAGACCTAATGCACCGATTGAAAACAGCGCCGGAAGGAGTTCGCAAAAGAATGGCATCGAAGCTGTCCTGCGCATTCGTGCTGCTATTGGCATGTGTTAGCTGCATTGAACCTTATGAAGTTGATTTTCCCAAACAAGACAATATCCTTATTGTAGAAAGTATGTTGCTGGATCATCCTGACTATCAGCGAACCAGGTTGTATTTCCAACATCAGGACGGGCCTCGTGAGATCATCTACAATGCTACAGTCAGCATTTCAAATAAAGCGGGGGATTCCTGGCCGCTGGTCGTCACCTACGACGGATCATACGTCCCCCTTTCTGGCAGAATTGAGGTGGCGGCCGGGGACGAATTCCAACTGGAGATTGCTATCGGAGATTCGATTAGAGCCGTTTCAACCTGGGAAAAGGTTCCTGAGCCATCGGAAATTGATACCGCTTTCATGGAGGCGAAATACCGGTCCGTCGTTAACAACAGAGGGATTGAGACAACTTCGAAAGGAATCGAAATTTTTGTGGCAACAAAGCCAGTTGCTTCAGAAAACACTTACTTGCGCTGGACTTACGAAGACACCTACGCCTATGATGCACCCATGGCATCAGACCTTTGCAGCGAGTGTCAATACTGCTACATACAGGAGGAAGTGGGAAACTTTATCGAACTGGCAGAAGTGTTGAACAGCAAGGGGAAAGTTCTTTCCGGCAAGTCAATTGAGTTTGTTGAGTTCGACGAACGGTTTGGGATCAGGTTCGCCGTGTTGGTTAAGCAACTTACCATTACAAAAGCAGCCTACGAGTACTACAAATCCATCAATCAACTCAATGAAGCACGGGGCAGCATTTTTGATCCGCCACCGGCAGTGCTAAGGGGAAATGTCAGCAACAACCTCAGGCCCACAGAAACAGTTTACGGCTTCTTTGAGGTGGGAAAATACAGCGAGGCTTCGGCCAGAATAACGAAATCCGACATAGACTTTCTGATACCCTCGTTTTATGAAAATTGTTTGGTTCCAAACCCTGGGGCTGACTGTTTCGACTGCCGGGCAAGGGAAGGCGCCACCAAAGTCAGGCCCGACTACTTTTGATCTTATGATTAACAGAAAACTATCATATGGCCCTTTATTCACGCTCTTGCTACTTGCCGGGTGTATTGAACCGTTTTCTCTTGACGTTGAGCGTGTTTCCAACCAGATAATTGTGGAAGCAATTCTCTCTAACCACTCCGAGTTACAATCGGTAAAGCTTCTTCAGACACCAAACGACCCTCTTGGTTTTATTGAATTAGAAGGAGCGATAGTAAAGGTTGAAAATTCGAACGGCATAAAATTTTCTTTTTCAGAAGTCGCAGCAGGCACCTATTACCCTACCACTCCCATAGAAATCACTAATGGAGAGAAGTACCGGCTGCTCGTTGACCTGGGAGATTCCGTGCAAATAGTATCAAACTGGCAAAGTGTTCCGCCGCCGCTCAAAATAGAGACGGCACATGTGTCGCCTACCATTGAGCAATCTGTTAATGACAATGGATACTTAACACCCTATTACGGCTTTTCCTACTATGTCACCTCTGAGTACACCAATGCTGCGAGCACCTTTGTCCGCTATTCCTACCAGTCGGCCTACATCATGGAGTCGCCACTGCGGAGCTCCCTTTGTTGGGATTGCACTGGCTGTTACATTGTCAGCAATGCAAAGGACTTCATAAAAACCGCATTTGTGGAGAATGGCAGCAGAAAGAGACTTTTAAACTTTCAGATTGCATTCATCAACTCCTCCTACGAGTATTCCATCAAAAAAACCCTCCGGATATTTCAACACTCCATTAACGAAGACACATACGAGTATTACGCTACCATTGAACAACAAAAAAACCTGAAAGGCACCATATTCGATCCACCTCCGGCTATAGCGAAAACTAACCTAAAAGATGTAAGGAACCCTGAAAGAGTCATCTATGGCTTCTTTGAAGTTAACAGCGTTGATGAAGCTTCGGTAAGTACCAATGGCAATAGTGCGCCTTTTGCAGTGCGCACATTTGATGAAATATGCACCCCCTATAACTTATACACTAATCCGCAGTGCGCCGACTGCCGTGTGAAAGAAGGTGCTACAAATGAACGCCCCCACTGGTTCTAGATGAAACGACTAACCTCATATCGATATACCGTAAGAATACTGGCACTGCTGCTGCTTGCTATTCCCTCGTGTGTGGAGAAATTTGAGCTCGATATACCAAGGTCAACGCAAAACTTTGTGGTAGAGGCCCTCCTGTTGGACGACGCAAGGTTTCAGAAGGTGGTGCTTTCAAAAATCAACCTCGACGGAAAGTCGGAACCATTCGACGATGCAAGGATCGTTCTCCAATCAGACAACGACGATATGGAAATAGCACTTGAACCGAGAGGCGAAGGGTTATACACCCCATTGGTGTTTGTACCGCTTGCCAAAGGAGACAAGTATCGTTTGGTGATCGATACTGATGAAGAGACAAAAATTGTGTCAGACTGGGAAGAGGTACCAGATGCTATAGCACTTGAAGGAGGCTACTGGGAATCGCACACCTTCGAGTTTGTGAACGACAATGGTGTGACGATAAAAAGAAATGGAATTAACTTCAAAGTCAATACGGGTACTTTTCAGACTCCAAACACCTTTCTGAGATACGACTTCGAAACCGCCCATATCAATGAGGCACCCTTTAGAGACCCAAGGTGTGATTGCCTCAACTGCTATATTATCTCAGGTTCAGACGAGTTCCTGAACATTACCAGTGCCACGGAATCGGAAGGTAAATCGATTAAAGATCACCTCATTACGTTTCTACCTCTTGATAAGAGATTCAGCTTCCGGCTTACCATGCTGGTTCGTCAGATTGCCATTACAAGGAATGCTTTTCATTTCTATCAGTCTATTGATCAGCAAAGAAACCTGAACGGCAGCATCTTCGATCCACCACCGGCAATTATCAAGGGCAACCTGTACGTGGAAGAGAAGGAAGACATAAATGTTTACGGCTTGTTTGAGGTAGGACGGCTATCAGAGATTCCAATTACTATTTATAAGAGCAACATCAAAAACGAGTTCCTTACCTACCTCGACATTTGCTATGCAGGAGCGAGGATCAACAATATAGAATCCTTTTGCTTTAGCTGCTATGCCGAAGAGGGAGCGAGTCCAAGGCCCTATTACTTTGAATAACTATGAAATACCTACTGCTACTTCCGTTATGCGTTCTTGGTCTGGCCAAAGCCAGTGCACAAGACGATTCACCGGAAAAGCTTGTTCCCGAATTCATTCACCTGACAACGGACAAGCCTTTCTATTTCGAAGAAGAAAGACTGATTTTTCAGGCTGTTGCATTGAGCAACAAAACGTTCAAGGTGGTGAAAAGAAATGACGTCATCTATTCGGAACTATTGAACGCCAGGGGAGAAACGATAGGATCGGCCAGGTTCTTGTGGGTAAATGGCGTTGCCAGCGGAGAATTTCGGCTGCCTCTCCTATTCGATGAACAAGCGATACACTACCTCCATGTGTTTACTCCTGCCCTTCTTAACAATACCGAATGGGTGGAAGCCTCTATCCCCATCAGCACTTATCAAATACCCTCGTCGGCCATTGAAGAAAACTCAATAGCCCAATTGGCTACAAAAGAGGAGCCCGGTTTGGTTATTTCTCCTGACAACGGAAGAATATACTCTCATCTCCCCAACCAGGTCTTTTTCAGAGTGACGAATCCAGAGCCAGGGATAGCGTATAAGCTTACTGTTGAAAGGGACAACGGCTCCAAAGACACCGTCTCTACAGTTGGCGAATTGATGGGGGATTTCATAGTCCATCCAACTACTAACAAGCCCATTACCTTGCAATTGTGGGACAATGCAACCGTGGTTGCTTCCACAACTATACAACCAGAAGAAACCCCTGGTATCACCCTTGAGGTGGCAACCGACAGTGCTAAAAATCTTGAGCTAAAAATCTACAGCACCTTCGACCTATCCAAGAAAGTAGAATTGGAAATCAGGCAGGGCGACCTGCTCGCTTTCAAAAGAATAGTGAGTATTAACCAGCCCATAATGACAATGCTTGTGCCTGCCAGTGCTTCAGAGAGAACTGCAGCTTATTCAATCATTGTTCGGGACGAGGCAAAGAAATTGTTACTCGAAAGGTTTGTCTTTGTTGAGGATCCAATTGAGCAGCAACTAAAATGGATCAACCAGCGGAGTAAGCTGCCATCAGGAAGCACCCCTAACCTGCTGTTTGTGGTCAATGTGGATAGTATCGATTTTTCGGAGGCCTATCTTTCAGTCAAACTGGTGGATGAAAGGCTTCCTACGCTAAACGGCAACAACCTGAAAACTGCCGGACAAACCTATGCCAGCTATCAGCTAAAAAGAGCCGGGATATTTTCGGACGATGTTCCGCTGGCGTTTGATGACTTGGCTGCCAGTCAAAAAGAGGCCTGGGTTCAGACCAACCGCAGCAAGGTCACCATCAAACCTCCGGTTCTGGTGTCAGACTCGATACAGCTGGCGCCTGACCCATTCCAGAAAGGTTTTAGAATAACGGGCAGAATAACTTTTAAAGAAACCGGAGAGCCTTTACAATACTGTCCACTGGCCCTGGCTAACACCAGCGACTTTTCGCTATTCCGGTTTGCCAAAACGACGAAAGACGGGTTCTTCAAGTTTGAAAACCTTACGTTCGAGGGTGAAAACGAGCTCTTTCTGGCTCTCCAGAGATACTATGATCATGATGTGGATATTGTGATTGACCAGCCCGTGTTTCCCCAGTTTAAAAGGTCAGTTGCAAGTCCCCCCAAGATCGCTTCACGTAACAAAACGGCTTTGCTAAACGAAGCGCTGGAGAGAAGCATTATCGACAGCGTGTACACTGGCACATCCGATGTCGTAAAAGTTTTCCAGGAGAACAATTTCATCAGCAAAATTGCCGGATTCTTCCTCGAACCAACGGAAGTAATCGACCCTCTCGTATATGTGCCCTTCAACGAAATGAAGGATGTTTTCAAAGAGATTTTGCCCAGTGCCTATTTACGGTTCAAGAAAGGGAAGCCGCTGATACGCATGGTGCACAACACTATTCAGCTACCTTCAAATGCAGTTGTTACCGGATTAATGGACGTTCCTGCGCTGGTCATTGTTGACGGAGTACCCATTTTCAATCAAGCTGAAGTATTAAGTATTAATCCTGCCCTTGTCACCAAGTATGAATTGTATCACGGTCTCTTCACTCTTGGTCACGAAGTGTACCTGGGGCTTGTTCACATAGTGACCAATGTCGACTACCTGAACCAAAAAGAAATCAAAGGGCTTCACAAATTCAAGTACACGGGCGTTAATGCTTCGAACCCCATCGCCATTGGCCCAACAGGAGAAGCCAACAGTCCTTACCTTTCGCCCGTGGGTTTTTGGGTCACCAATATAAACCCCGACGACAAGGGAGTGGTGCAGTTGCCTATTCGGCTAACCAGTGTGCCTGGCGACTATTGGCTAATGTTGGAAGTTGTGACACCCAACGGAAAAGGCATGGTGGAAAAATGGCCGTTGCAAATTGAATAGTGCCAAAGTTGGATAGCTGCTGGCTACGCCAATAAAAAAGCAGGCCATCAATGACGGCCTGCTTTCCATTCAATTATGTCAATAATATTTAAGCAATCGCAATTTGCCTTACAGGCTTTGGTTTGGCTTCCTCACGCTTAGGTATACTAACATGAAGTATGCCATTTTCGTAAGTTGCTCCAATTTTTTCTGCATTTACCACATTTTCAGGAAGCGTGAAGCTTCTTTTGAATGAGCTGTAGCCGAATTCCCTTCTTGTGTAGCGACCCTTTTCGTCCTTTTGCTCATTTTTTGTCTCTTTTTCAGATGAAATCGTCAACAGGTTGTTGTTAACCTCAACATGAAAATCTTTCTTGTTGAAGCCCGGCGCAGCCACTTCCACATCAAAACCTTCTTCGGTTTCCTTCACATTCACGGCAGGTACACTTGCACCTGGAGAATTTACCAGTCCATTTTCAAAATCGAACAAATCCCTTCCTAAGAAGCTGTCAAACACGCTTGGAAACTCTGGGAACAAATTGGGGTTTCTTCTAATTAGTTTCATATCTCTCTAAAGTTTTTAGTTGAACATCTATGACACCAACTATACAAGAGGAATGCCAACGCAGAAAAAGGCGAAAAAACGAATAAAATCAAGACATAATGTCTTGATTACAGATGATTTTAAGTAAAATAATGACAAAATGTCTTTATTAACAATGACAATAATTTCCTCGAGCTATCAATCCGAGGCTGCAGGGTTCAAAAAATCAGTTTTAGGAATACTAAAAAAAACGCACTCAACAAAAAAGCCCTCTTCTTTCGAAAAGGGCTAGTTACAATTGTTTCGCTTACACGCCTAACTACCTGCCTGCTGAATCTTGGCCCAATCGTCTTTGAGCGTTACGGTTCGATTGAACACCAGTTTGTCAGCCGTTGAGTATTTGGTGTCAACTGTAAAATATCCTTGTCTCTCAAATTGGTAACCAACACCTGCTTCAGCCTTAGCGAGCGATGGCTCCAGCGCAGCAGCGTCAATGATCTCAAGAGAGCCCGGGTTGATGTTCTTTTTCCAGTCCTCTCCCTCTTCTACGTCCGAAGGATCTTCCACATTGAACAATCGGTCGTAAAGGCGCACCTCTGTTTTGTAGGCATGCCTGGCAGAAACCCAACTGAGGGTGCTTTTCACCTTCTTACCAGTTTGGTCTTCGCCACTTTTGGTTAGTGGATCGTAGGTACAATAAACTTCGAGAATCTCTCCGGTAGCAGGGTCTTTCTTAAAATCAACACACTCGATGATATACGCATACTTCAGCCTCACTTCCCGACCGGGCCCCATCCTGAAGAATTTCTTCGGTGGGTCTTCCATAAAGTCCGACTGCTCTATATAAATCTCTCTTGAAAAAGGAAGCTTCCTGGTGCCGCCTTCCGGATCCTCGGGGTTGTTGGTGGCATCCATTAATTCTTCTTTGTTCTCAGGATAATTAGTGATAATCACCTTCAACGGCTTCAAAACCCCCATTTTCCTTGGAGCGATTTTGTTAAGGTCTTCCCGTACACTCCATTCAAGCAGGCCAACATCAATGATATTATCTCTTTTGGCCACGCCAATCCTGTCAGCAAAGGTGCGAATAGACGAAGGCGTATACCCCCTTCGTCTCAAGCCCGATATCGTTGGAAGCCGGGGATCGTTCCATCCGTCGACGTGCTTCTCCTCCACCAGTTCAAGCAGCTTGCGCTTGCTCATCACTGTATAATTGAGATTAAGCCTGGCAAACTCGATCTGTTGAGGGTGGTACACACCCAATTCATCAATGAACCAGTCGTACAACGGTCTGTGTACCTCAAACTCAAGCGTGCACAAGGAATGTGTGATGCCCTCAATGCTGTCCGAAAGGCCATGCGCAAAGTCGTACATGGGGTAGATATGCCATTTGTCGCCAGTGCGGTGGTGGTGGGCATGTTTGATGCGGTACATAGATGGGTCACGCATGTGCATGTTTGGATGCGCCATGTCTATTTTTGCCCTAACGACATGCGCACCATCAGGAAACTCACCCTTGCGCATCCTCTCAAACAAGTCCAGATTTTCTTCGACCGATCTTTCTCTGAACGGGCTGTTCTTGCCAGCTTTTGTAGGAGTTCCTTTATAGTTTTTAGCGAAATCCTCCGAAGAAAGGCTATCCACATAAGCTTTGCCTTTCTTTATCAGCTGCTGTGCGTATTCGTAAAGTTGATCAAAGTAGTCGGAAGCATGATAACGCCTTTCTTCCCAATCGAATCCAAGCCACTTTACGTCCTCCATGATGGAGTTTACATATTCATCGCTTTCCTTCGTCGGATTGGTATCATCAAACCTTAGGTTACAAAGCCCATTGTATTTCTTGGCAGTTCCAAAATTGAGGCAAATTGACTTGGCATGGCCAATATGCAGGTAACCATTGGGCTCGGGAGGAAAACGAGTGTGTACCTTACCGGCAAACTTTCCCGTTTTGTTATCATCCTCAATGATTTGATGAATAAAGTTGATCAATTCTTTCTTTTCTTCCGTGTTTTCAGCCATGAGCCCAACCTGTGTTTTAAAAGCTGCAAATTAAAGCAATATTCTGCAACCAAGGTAATTTGCGCTGACTAAGATGCTATAGAAAAAGAAAAGCCTGAAGCCGTTTGGCGACTGCCTGCACAAGACAGCTTCAGGCGAACCACTGGAGGACTTAAAAACTTGTCCTGAGTGAAATAATAAAATTCCTCCCTGCACCAGCCATTCCTGACGAATAGGGCTTATAGCGTTGGTCGGTCAGGTTTTCGATACCACCGGAAATGATAATATCATCGGATATTTTCTGGCTCACTTTAAAGTTAAGTGTATACCACGATGGTGAATAAGTGTTTCCTTCCTTATCTGCCGCATAAATCTCCGTCTTTCCTTTTTCCTCCTCAGGCATGTCGGCAAAGCCTACACCCCCACTGTATTGAGCGTAAAAGTCCAGTTTCAGGTTTTTCACACCATACATAAAATGGCTGACGCCAAAAGCCGGCGCAGCATGCCTGGAGGGGCTTTTCGATCCATCATCCAACTCCTCTTCTCCAACTTGCACATTGTAGCGGGACGACACAGTGAAACCCTCAGGCAATTTAACTTCAAGGCCCGCCTGAAAACCATAAACGGTGGCTCTGGCAGCATTTTGAATGGCTTGCACCTGGCTCAGCTCGCCGTCGTATACGATGCTGTCGAGACCATTTAGCGTAAAGTCCCGGCGCACGAGGGCATTCGAAAGCACTGTGTAGAAGGCAGTAGCATCCAACTTGAGGAAGTCACCAAATACCTTTGCCACACCCACCTCAGCATTGTAAGCATACTCTGCTTCAAGATCAGGGTTGGGCACTACCACCGCCCCTGGCTCTGAGTCGAACACCTTGCCAACGTCATCCACATTCGGGGAACGGAAGCCAGTGGAAAGGTTGGCACTGATTGACAGCTTCTCACCTGGCGTCAGCACCACGCCGACACTTCCGGTCAAGGCACCATTGTTCAAGTCAGCCGTTGAAAACGGAAATGGGTAAAATGAACTATCGAACGTAGCATTCAGTCCAAAGCTATTGAAGCGGGCACCAGCTTGCACAAGGAGCAGGTCACTCAATCGATTCTGGTAAGTGGCATAAGCCGCATACGACGACCAATCGGACTGTGGGTACCTTGCAGGGCCAACGGCTTTCTCTCCAGTCGAAATATTCTCGTCCATTCCTTCAGAGTCCACTTTGTCGTAAATCATCTCCAGGCCATAAAAGAGTTTTTGTCCGGCTAAGAGCGATTTGGAAAAATCGAGATTGGCAGAATAGGCGTTTACCTTTTCAATACGGATGGCCCGAGTTGAGCCATTAATATCCCGGTCAATCCGGCTTTCTTCAAAAAACTGATGCGCCAACCTAAGTGTGACCTGGTCAAATAACCCCGTATTGGTGGTATAGGAGGTAGTCAGGTTGTTCATCATCCACTTCTGCGGGCCGTACGACCATTCCCCGTACCTGGGCAGTCCCTTTTTATAACGGATATGCCTGTCGTAACGGGCGTAGTCAGAAGTTTCAGAGTAGTGAAATGCGTAAACCACGTCCCACCTTTTGTTAGGAGCAAAACGCAGCTTCTGCATCATGTTGGTTTGCTGGTAGCCGCTTGGCCGCTGCACAAGTGGATTATCGTTGGTCACTACCCGGTCCACACTATCGATTCGCTGCACATAAAAAGGCCTGAGGTAGTCGTCGGGCCCCTTGGTACCCATTCGCAGGTCGCCGTAGTCATTGTAAGAAAAGCTGGTCACCGACGACCACTTCTTCCATCCGACATTGAAGTCCAAATGCGCCGTCTTTTCACCGTTGGCAGATGAAAACCGGGTGGCAGCACTTCCTTTAGCAAGCGTTTCCTCGTTAAGGCTAAGGTGTGGTGTGAGCGTTGTGAAACTCATCACACCACCAATGGCGTCACTTCCATAAATAACAGACCCGGGGCCAAAGAATACCTCAGTATTTTCAGTGGCAAAAGGATCCAGCGAAATAACGTTTTGCAAGTTTCCACCTCTGAAAATGGCGGTATTCATGCGTACGCCATCCACTGTGAGCAAAAGCCTGTTGGTGGCAAAACCCCGGATCATAGGGCTTCCTCCACCCTGCTGGCTTTTTTGGATAAAAACCTGGCCAGAGGCTCCAAGCAAGTCCGCTGCAGTTTGCGGATTGAGCAGGGCAGCATCCTTGGGCGTAATAGTAGCAATGTGCACAGGCACATCCCTTGTCGACTGGCTCCATTTGCTGGCAGAAACCACAACCTGATCCAGCGAAATATTGGAAGGCTCCATCACCAAAACCCGATCACCAGCCGCCAGCTCAGCATAAGAGCTAACAATCCGATTGTAGCCTACCAGCCTGACTTCTATTTTATCAGCTCCCTCAAACTCAGAAATGTCGACCATTCCTGACGAATTGGTCATGGCGGTAGCCCTTGGCGCTTCACTGTAGAGTGTCACCAACTCTAAAGGTTCATTATTCTCTTTGTCTTTTATTGTTAAAATCTGCGCATAGCTCACCAGCACCAGGCTTGTGAGCAGGCATGACAGTATCAGTCTTCTCATATTATGATAGTCAGTTTAATCGAAATACAAATAAGCGCTGGCACCAATTCTTCAGAAGAGGCCAGGCCTTGACTAAAATGCAGAAATCAAACTGATTTGGGTGGTGGGCTCGGAGTGCTTGCGTATTTTGAGCTGTAAAATAGATGGATTGGCTCGTATTTTCCAGGTTGGCGCAGCTGGCCAAGTGCTGACCAGCTAAATTGATCCAGTTTGTAGGGCGTTTTAATCACCTGAACAAGGTGACTGGCTGCATTGTCATCCTGAAAATCGTGTGTCAATTCTTCAAACAGTATCCCCTCAAAGACGTCGGTAATAAAAGTTTCTTCTTTGTCCCAATAGCAGGTGTAGTAAACCGAATCAGGCAACTCCTGCACGGAGATAATATCATAGAATTGCCCTTTGTAGCGAAACTCTTTGCTGTGCTCCCAAACAAGCTCCTTTTCAGCCTCTTGTTTGGATAGCTTAAGCACCGTTTGTTCTGACTCGCCCAGTCCCTCAAAAATTCTCTCGATCACATCGGCCTGAATATTCATCCTGCTCCAATAGAAAATTGAGTAGTTCAGCCAGAAGGGAGCTGAAATACAAAGAAGAAGAAATATGGCCAGTAACCTTTTCAATATACAGTGTGCGAATTCCCGTTCGGCCGGAGCGCCAACGGTGATGCAGGCAATGTAATTGGGTTTACTATCAAATCAAATACACATTATTTCAAGTGCTTTGCTTGATTATCAAAGGTAAAATTGAGTTTATTGAATGAGGGTTTGAATACCCAAGAATGTTTTATGCCATTATAGAGGAAACTCTAAAACTTATTTAATTTCGAGGGGTTTGTACTTTGGTCCTGGTTTTACACCTGTTAAGCATTGAATGAAGCATCTACTACTTTTGGTTTTCTCTGGTCTGACACTGCTTTTAGTTGCCCCAACCAGCTCACAAGCCCAATCAAGAGTCATTACCGGCCAGGTAACTGACATCGACAATTTCTCACTTCCGGGGGTAAACATCTATATCAAAGGAACCACCACGGGAACCATCACCGACATTGAAGGAAATTACAGGCTTGAAGTGGGTGGCACAAACGACGTGCTTGTTTTTTCATACATAGGCTACCTGACGAAGGAAATGCCCGTGACGGCAGCAGCCACAATTGATGTGAAGCTGGAAGAAGACGCCCGCCAGCTCAACGAGGTCATTGTGACGGGCTATTCTTATGTAAAGAAAAGAGATATTATTGGAGCCATAGCGTCTGTTTCCGCCGAAGACATCAAAAACCTACCGGTAGTGAGCTTAGACCAGGCACTTCAAGGCAAAGCGGCCGGAGTACAGGTGACACAGTCATCGGGAACGCCTGGCGGCGGCATCACTGTGAGGGTGAGAGGAAACACCTCCATTTCAGCTTCGAACAGGCCGTTGTTTATCATTGATGGTGTGCCGGTAGAAGATGGAGCCCTGGCACTTAGAAGCTTCGGAGGGCAGAACGACAATGCGCTCTCTACGCTGAACCCTAACGATATTGAGTCATTTCAAGTATTAAAGGATGCATCGGCCAAAGCTATCTATGGTAGCAGAGCAGCCAACGGCGTCGTGTTAATTACCACAAAAAGAGGTAGCAAAGGTGCCAAGACCTCCGTGACCTTTGATGTGCAAAGGGGTGTTATCGACCTCACCAACAAGCTCGACTTACTCTCATCAGAAGAGTTGGTGACTCTTCAGCGGGAGGCCATCACCAATGCGGGACAGAACCCTGACGAGTCTGGGATTATTAAAGGTGTGACAGATGCTGTGAATACAGACTGGATTGACCAGGTGACCCGCCAGGCGATCATGGAGCAATACCAAATGAGTATCAGTGGTGGCGATGAGCAGACTAGCTTCTACTCAAGTTTCAACTACCGGGGCGAAGAAGGCGTCATTCTGAACAACCAGTTCCTAAGGTTTGCCGGCACGCTTAACATCGACCACAAAGTGACCGATAAACTCAAGTTTGGCAACAACCTCACCATTTCCAAGACCCGAAATGATCGAATCAAAGGTGACAATTTCCTTGACGGTGTTTATTCAGGTGCCGTTAAGAGTCTCCCATATTACTTTCCGTTTGACGAAAAAGGCAATATTATCGGGCCGGGTAACTCTAACTACGCCGGTTTCCCTAATTTCAACCCTGTGGGACAGGCAGTGTTGCCCCGATTCCAAACGAATACCCTGAAGGTGCTTGTTGGTGTATTCAGCGAGTATCAGTTCAACGAACATTTCAGAGCCAGAGCTAAATTCAGTGTAGACTATAACGACGTGGCCGAAGATCAATTTGAGCCATCGAGCACTGCCATTGGTGGCTTTCTGGCTTCAGTAGGTGGCCTTGGCTACGGTGTTAACTCTACCGGCACTTACGTTACCTATATTAACACCAACACTGTTACGTACAATCAGACTTTTGGGGACCACGTCATCAATGCAACTGCCGGCACAGAATTCCTACAGCGGACGGAAACCTCCAACTTTGTTCAGGGAAGGCTTTTTCCCAGCGATGACTTTACCTATATCACCTCTGCTGGTATTGTGGATGCCGGAAGTTCAGACAAAGTGAACAGCGGGCTTAACTCCTATTTTGCAGAAGCCCGCTACGACTACAAAGAAAAATATTTTGCCAGCGTCACCACTCGATACGATGGTTCCTCAAGGTTCGGCACCAACAACCGATTTGGTCTCTTCCCTTCGGTTTCGGCTGGGTACCGGATCACCAACGAAGCCTTTTTTCCTAAAAACACCATTGTTGATGACCTGAAAGTCCGGGGTAGCTATGGCTTTACCGGCAACGAAAGAATAGGCGACTTTGCCTTCTTGGGCACCTTCGCCTCCACCACTTACAATGGGGTGACTGGAACAGCTCCCGCCAACCTGGAAAACCCCGACCTCCAGTGGGAAGTGACCCGAGAAGCCAACGTTGGCATTGACCTCTCCCTTTTTAGCGGCCGCCTGCAAACAAGCGTGGATGGCTACAGCAACCTGACCAGCAAACTACTGTTCAGCCAGCCAATACCACTGACGACAGGCTTTGGAAGCATTCAGGGAAACATTGGAGAAGTGTCGAACCTCGGAGTGGAGCTATCGGTTAACAGCATCAACTTTGATGGCGACTTTCGCTGGTCGACCAACCTCAATATTGCCAAAAACGACAACCTCGTAAAATCTCTGGCCGACACCTTGCCCCTGTTTCGTGGTTACACTGCCAATGGCGCCGGCAATACCAATATTGTAAAGCCAGGGTATCCTCTCGGCACGTTTTGGGGTCTCAACTTCCTTGGTGTTGACCCAGCCACTGGCGATGCCATTTATGAGGACATCAACGGAGATGGACAAATCAGCCCGGATGATGGCAAGGTGATAGGCACGGCACAGCCCGATTTCGTTGGGGGAATAACCAACAACCTCTCCTACCGGGGATTCGATTTGAGTGTTTTCATTCAGTTTAGTTATGGAAATGAACTACTTAACTTCAGCAACTCTGCCCTGCTAAACTCTGGGGAGGACATCAATAACAATCAGGTTCGAAAGGCCCTCGACAGATGGCAAAAGCCCGGCGACATCACCGATGTGCCACGGTATGAACTGGGAAACACGCAGAACAACTGGCACAGCAACCGGTTTCTTGAAGACGGCTCATTTCTCAGGGTAAAAAACATCTCGCTTGGCTATAATCTTCCGATACGCTACGTAGAAAAAATAAAGGCGCAGAGCATAAGGATCTACGGCTCGGCCACCAACGTGTTTACATGGACAAATTATACGGGCAACGATCCTGAGGTGAGCACACTTGACGGCTCCACCACAGCGCAGGGAATCGACTTCTTTACTTTGCCGCAGGTAAAAACAATGATGCTGGGTATTAACGTGAAATTTTAGGAGCTAAGAAAATGAAAAAAGCAACATTGATCATATTGTTCCTGGTTACAGGCTTTGGCTGTACCAATTTTCTTGATCCTGAGCCCGTCGCTCTTTTGATAGACGACCTGGCGCTCAATGAGGCCAAAGATGTACCTTCTGTCGAAATTGGGCTTTACGGTGCCTTCAGAGGCATTGCAGCGCCGAAGGTTATTGCCGGCGATATGACTGCCGACATGCTGATTCATATTGGCACATTCAATCAGTACCGGGAGTTCTCCAATAAGCAGATTACGTCAACCAATGCTTCAGCCGCTGCGCTGTGGGGAAGCATCTACCGCACCATCTATGTCGCCAATTTCATCCTCGAAAAACTGCCGGGAGTGCCGGGTGTAACTGAAGCCGAGCGAAACGAAGTCACAGCCACCGCACGTTTCCTGAGAGGCTACGCCTATTTCGTTGGGGTGTATACTTTTGGCGCAATGCCCATCACCACTACCTCAGACCTTGAATCAAACAGAAATGTGCCCAGGTCAAGCGTTGAAGATTTGCTCGCATTTATTGAAGCGGACTATGCGGCTGCCTCCGGCGACGCTCTTCCGGAAAGCCCGGTAAATGCAGGCTTTGTTAGCCAAAGTGCCGTGGTAGCAGCGAGAGCCAGGCTTGCCCTTTATCAGCAAAACTGGGCCGAAGCTGAGGCGCTGACTTCTCAAATCATCGATAGCGAGAACTACACGCTTGTTGACGACTACAGCGACATTGTGCTCAGCGACTTTACCGACGAGGCAATACTTGAAGTTGGCTACACGGTGAACGACGACCCCGGCACAGATGCCAACTATGGGCTTAACGACCTCTTCAGAGGAAGGAGAGAAATCATTCCAAGCAATCAAACGGTGGTTGCACTGAACAATGATGAGGCCGGCGACCGGTTCAGTAATATTTCATTTGATCTTTCCGAACTGGGCGGCGTTGACAATGGCTGGTCTGTCGCCAAATACGGCACAGCCGATGAAGATAATAACAACATCATCATATTCCGCCTGGGTGAAATGTATCTGATAAGGGCCGAAGCAAGGGCACAGCAAAACAAGCTTTTCGGAAGCGGTAGTGCGCTTGAAGATGTTAACGTACTGAGAAACCGGGCCAATGGCGCTCCGGCTGTAGCCAATTCAAGAGAGCAGATACTTCAGGTAATTGAGAGAGAAAGACTGTACGAGCTGGCCTACGAAGGCCACCGCTGGTACGATCTGGTAAGAACAGGAAGGGCAAAAGTGGTGATGACAGCCTTCAACACCAACTGGCAGGACAAGTTTGAGTTGTGGCCTATTCCACTAAGAGAAATTCAGTATAACCCAGCGCTTCAGGGCGCACAAAACCCAGGCTACTGATACCTATGAGCAAATTGAAAACATACAGATGGGTGATAGCGGCCGCTTTTATGTGGTGTTTGGCCGGGTGTGAGCCTGAGAGGTTAATTTTCAAGGGGCCGTATCATGTTAGGTTCACAGAGGAAACTGCTTCAGAGCTTGAAAGCTACAGCGAGGACATAGCGCTCTCGGTGCATCTGGTAGGCCCGCAACGAAGCGAAAAAATACAGATGAGCTACTCAATTGCCGGGGATGCCCGGGAGGGCATTGACTACGAGGTTTTGAGCGAAAAGGGCATCGTGGAAATTCCAGCCAACGAAAGTTTTGGTTATATCACCATTCGTCTGATCAATAACGCCAACAACATCCTGGAATCGCAGGACATCATATTTACCCTGGAGGGTGTTTCTCCGGTCGATTTAGCCATCGGACAAGGCGACAGTGAAATCGGCAGAACATTGACATTTACCATTTTTGATGATTGTATTCTTGGAGGCTATTACACAGGGTACGGCCCTTCTAATACAGTTCCTATCGAAGACATTCGCATCACCAGTGCGGACTGTGATGAATACTTTCTTTCCAACTGGGATATTAATCTGCCTATTTTCAATTCCAGCACAGAAAGAGACCTCATTTTCAACGACAACTTCGACAATACCCTCACTATACCGGAACAGGAAGAACAAACGCTGGTAGAAGACCAGGCAACAATACGTGGGTCGGGTATAGTTAATCCATTGACGGGTGAGATCACCCTCACTATAGAATTTGTGGACGTGGAGGATATTGAGCCTCAAACGGTAACATTTAAACGACAATAGGTGATGAAAAGAATTCGACTATCTGCATATATCACTTGCTTGCTTCTGCCCGCCCTTTTTTCATGCAGAGAGCAATTTGAGCCGGAACCTTTCACCTACTCGCAACTCCTTACAGGCAAGGTGTCCAAAACCTGGAGATTGACAGGTATTTCCATTCTCGAGGATGGCGCACCCACGCAAAATATTCCCGTGCAAGACAATGACTGCGCTTTTGACGACAGGTATGTCTTTTATGCGAATGAAGAAAAGAAGTTCGAGGTACAGAATGGCGCTACCAAATGTGATGAATCGGAGGGAGATATAGTAGTGACTGATATTTGGGCTTTTTCCAATGCCAATGCCACCCTGGAAATGATATTACCTATCCTTTCAATCGACACCCGGCTTCCCTTCATTGTAAAAAGCCTCAAAGACGACCGGCTTTCAATGGAAATTTTCTTTGATGGCGGCAGCTATCGTTTCGTACTTCAGGCAGTAAAAACCCAAGACTAAGACAAAATGAGGTTTTCAATATCTATCGTCGCTTGCATAGCCTTGTTGCTCACCGGGTTTTCCGACAATGTGTACCAGGTTCAGCAAGAAACTGAGCCCAACCCTCCCATGCGGACCTGCGAAACGATGGAGCAAGACAGCCTGAATCAGCTGAAATATGCTGACATGCGCAACAGGCTTGATTTTGAAACGAGGATTCAGCAGAAGACGAAAGAAATAGAGTTGCAACAAGCCAGCGGCAGGGGCTTTGCAGGTATTATTACACTTCCCGTTGTGGTGCATGTCGTCCACAATGGAGAGCAAATCGGTCAGGGTCGCAACATTAGTGCAGCGCAAGTGGCCTCTCAACTTGAGGTACTGAACGAAGATTTCAGAAGGGCGACCGGCACCAATGGTTTCAATAATAATCCGGTAGGTGCCGATATCGAAATTGAATTTTGCCTGGCATCGCTTGGCCCCAACGGCGTTGAGCTGTCAGAAGCGGGTATTCACAGATACAATGGCAATAAAGCCGCCTGGACTCGCACCGACATCGAGGGTTTCCTCAAGCCGAATACCATCTGGAATCCCAACGACTATCTCAATATTTGGACGGTTGACTTTGAAGGGGAAAGTGAGCTATTACTGGGATATGCGCAGTTCCCAAGCGAATCAGCACTTACAGGCCTTCCAACAAGCGGCGGATCAGCTTCCACTGACGGTGTGGTGGTGAGGTATTCCAGCTTTGGGTCATCAGAAAAAGGCAGTTTTTCGGTGATGTCGCCTCCCTACAACAAAGGCCGGACATTGACACACGAAGTCGGTCACTGGTTAGGTCTGCGCCACATTTGGGGCGACGGGCCATGTGGTTCCGACGATTTTGTGACAGACACTCCCGAAGCTGCCGAACCTACCAGAGGGTGCCCGGCAGGCAAAACTTCTTGTGGTTCTGTGGATATGGTGCAAAACTATATGGACTATTCTGACGATGCCTGTATGAATATCTTTACCAAGGGGCAGAAATCGAGAATTCTTGCGGTGATGGAGCTTAGCCCACGGCGAAAGTCGCTGATAAACTCGCAGGTCTGTGGCGAGCTGGTAGCGGCAGCCCCCGTTCCTGACTTCACAGCAGACAAGCAGCTTTCGCTCCGTGACGGCAGCATTCGTTTTACAGACCTCTCCTCTAATTTCCCCACAAAGTGGTCGTGGATTTTTGAAGGAGGCACTCCTACTCTGTCAAGCGAGAAAAACCCTTTTATCAAATACACCGCCGAGGGTAGCTATGCCGTGAAACTAGTTGTATCCAACGAATATGGCATTGCCGACACTTTGACAAGAGAAAACTACATCGTCGTTTCCAGCGAAGGAGTTTGCAGTTCGCTCGACAATTTTGGAACATCAACACCAACCATCCAGCCCCTGCCAACGATTTATAAAGACAATCCACTGTCCAACCCGAAGGGTTACCTGTCGGGGCACAATAGTATCAGAACCTCGGCGATCTCGGAGTTTTTTGAGAACAAGCCTGGCTACGAAAACCTTAGCGGTGTGTCTATTCATTTTGGGAAAGCCGTCTTTGCCGATCCCGAAGCCACAGCACGTGTAGTAGTGTGGAATGCCAGGGGCCCGCAAAGCAGCCCCGGGGCCATTCTGGAACAGCGGGAAATCTTGATCAGGGAAATTGCTGATGACATTGCCGCCAACAAACCAACCAGTATTGTTTTTGGACGACGAGTACCCTTGTTCGGTGTTGGCTTCCATGTAGGCATTGAGCTAGATTATGGAGGAGGTGATACTTTGGCATTGATAAGCTCCAGAGACAGCGAGGTGGCTATACCAACGGCATGGGAAAAAGACAGTGATGGGAATTGGAGCCCGTTCAGTACTTCGTGGGGACTCACGATGAGCCACCAAATGGTGCCCAAAGTGGGGATGGACGCCTCGGTGCAGCTGAAAACAAATAAGTTGATTGTGAACCCAGGAGAGCCCGTTACCCTGAGCGCCACCGGCGCCTCCATATTTCAGTGGGAGTCTACAGAGGGCAGCCTGACTACAACGCTAGGTCCAACAGTAATAGGCAAGCCCACGAAGACGGCGACTTACAAAGTACTGGCCAGCGGTGGCGATCTCTGCGTTTCTGAAGCAGAAATCACGATCTACGTGCGTGACGTCACCTCCGTTCCACAACCGGAGACTACTGAACTGACGATTTACCCTAACCCTGCAGTGGATGGAGCCGTTACACTCGCATTCTCCAATGCACATATTGGACAGGTGAGTGCTACTGTATACAATGTGCTGGGTCAGAAACTTTTCTCTCGCCAATGGATGAAGTCAGGTACGGCATTTCAGGAAAAATTGGAACTGCCTGGGATGAGAGGTGCGGTAATTATGGAGATTAGGGCAGGAACCGAGCTTCACAGAAAGAAGCTGATTGTGAGGTAAACGAATGAGAGCATGCTGTTAACATGCCCTCATTTCATCTCATTCTAAATCTATTTTACGGACCAATTTGGCCCTATTAAAGGTATCCGATCCGCTGGAAAGCTAATATCTACTTTGCAAAAACGTAGTTGAGCGTAATATTCACCGGAACAAACAGCGCATCAAATTCAGCGTCAGTCAAACTGTCAACATATGCCTGAGTCAGAGTGTCAGCAACAGCATCTTTGATTAGTCTTAGCGAAACCGCCTCACTCCAAATCAGTTCTACCTCATCAACATTTTCAATATTGTATTCTTCCTCAATCGCACCGGAGTCATTCGATGTAATTGTCAGCGTTTCACCGTCTTTCGCCCATACACCGTCGTCGGTTGAATCGGCTCCAGGCAAAAATATTCTTCTCTTAAACGTATTGTCAGCCAAAAACTCAATCTGATAATTTTCCCAGGTAACCAGTTGTCCCAACGGAAGCACCGCTCCCTCCCAGGAAGTGAACTCTACAGGCGCATTGGTCAGCTGAAACTCTGACAGCAGCCATTTGCCCTCTAATGGATCTGGAACCCTTGGCTCGTCGTCCTTTCCGCAAGATGCCAGCAACACCAGGCCAGCGAGTCCCATTAATAGTAGTCTTCTTTTCATATAGTTGAATTTAATTTCCTCACGATTTCGTTCTCTATTTTAGAGGTATAACAAACACCCGGGCAAACGCCTCTATTTATTAAATTTAAAAATTATTTTGGGAGTCGTTTATGAGTAGCACCAATTATATCGCCCTTTGTATTCTCGTCTTTCTCAGGCCAATTACAGTGTCTGCTCAAACCAATCCTGTGCAAAATAGAAAACAGTCAGAAGAAATTGCTAATAAATTCTACCAAAGTGGTCTGCAACTTCAACGAAGCGGTCATTTTATTGAATCAACGTCTGCTTTTGACTCTTCTGTCCACTACAATCCGCAAGTGGCCGATGTGTATTTTTCCCAGGGAAGCAGCTACGAAGCAATAGATGATTTTGCCAGGGCACTTTATGCTTACGAAAAAGCCATCGATCTTCAACCTGTTTTTGAAGGCGCCCTGTTTCGGAGGGCGGTTTGTCTCTACAAACTCAACCTTCACGAAGACTGCATTGCACAACTCAATAGTTTAATTGCAAGCAATGGTTCGTCCGAAGAAACAAAGGCAATCTTCTATCGCTACTCTCCTTCCGGCGAAGTAAACATCACCGCCGACAATCAACTCAACGCTGAGTACTATCTCTACAGAGGGCTGGCCTTCGCTGCTTTGCAACAAGAGCAGGCTGGCATGAGGGATCTTGACAGTGCCGTCAGCATATCCGGCGGGGCGTCCGACTACCTGGTCAATCGGGGATTGGCACTTCAGAAGCTGGGCAGGGAATCCAAGGCCATTGCTGACTATGAGGCTGCTTTGGTCAAGAACCCTGACAACCAAACCGCTCTGATCAACTTGTTTACACTCGACGCTGCCAGAGCCAGGAAATACCTGAAAAAAAACGAGAACATCGTCACTGAAATCATGGTGCCGGAGCTGCTGGCGCAAATGGGGTTTGACGCCCACAACAGAGAGCAATATGACGAAGCGATAAATTACTATTCCAGGGCCCTGGAGATCGTTCCTTCTGACCCCGACTGGTTGATGAACAGGGCTATTTGCTATGGGAAAGTGGGATTACTGGAAAAAGCTGAAGATGAGTTGTTACGGGTGGTGTCCTTGTCTGGGTTTTCCGAAAAAGCCTATTTACACCTGGCCAACATACTTTTTCTGGAAGAAAAGTATGAAGACGCTATTTCGTTCTACAACCTTTATCTGGCCATCGACATCAACTACGGCACTGCTTATTTCAATCGTGGTATTGCACTGAGCAAAACAGGCGAAACCGATGAGGCTTGCAAGGACTTGATGAAAGCTGGACGCTTGGGTGTGAAAGAAGCCGTGAAACCGATCGAATCAATTTGCAACAACTAAACAGGGCCGCATCAAAATTGCTTTTGGTACATCAGGTGCAGTCCCTTTAATGTGAGGTGAGGATCAGTCTGATCAAAAACTTCCTTCAGCGGCTCCAGCACAAGTGATAGCCCACCAGTGGCAATCACCTTAAATGATTCACCAGGCTCCTGCTCTTTGATTTTATTGATCACCTCTTTGACCAACCCCACATAGCCCACAAGGATGCCAGCCTGAATCGCCTGAACCGTGTCCCGACCGATGAAGGTCGTTGGGTACTCAAGGGGGATTATTGGTAGCTGTGCCGTTTCCTGAAAAAGAGACTTCATGGCAGTCTTGATCCCCGGAGCGATGTTTACTCCCAGTATTTCTCCTTTTGCTGACACAACCGTAAATGACAAAGCGGTGCCAAAGTCGACGACAATAGCTGCCGACTGGTGATAGGTAAAGGCGGCCGTAGCATTGGCTACCAGATCAGAACCTATCTCATAGGGATTCTTTATTTTCAGGCTAAGGCCCTTGTAAATGGCCGGACCAGCAAGCAACGGTTGCACAGAAAATAACCTCTCCACCACTTCCTCCATCACAGGTGTGAGGTTGGGAACTACGCTGCTAATTATTATTCCACTAATATCAGAATAGCTAAGTGCGTTTTCGAGAAACCAGGCCCTGATTCTCTTTTCGTACTCGGAAGCAGGCAGGTCACGTTGTGACGGGGTTCTGAAAACAAGCCGGGGCTCTTCCTGTGTAAACAAACCAAAAACAACATCTGAATTACCTATGTCTACAACCAGTTCCATTATGCTACCGTTATCACCACCTTGCCTGTTGTTTTTCCACTTTGAAAAGGGCAATCGCTTCCTTCATTTCATCGAAACCAAAGGTATGACCAACCATGGGCGGCCCAATCTCCAGCTTCTCCAGCTCACCAAGCGAATATTGCAAAATCTCCTTTTTCTCATACAGCCAGATCAAATTAAAGCCCATCACCGATTTGTTGTCGCTAATGAGCTTGAGCGGGTCTATTTTTGGTCGGCGCAAAAACTTCAAAGCAAGTTTTATTGGATTGAGCTTGCTACCGGTTTCGGCGAAATGCGCCGATCCGTAGATAATCATTCTGCCCTGAGCGGCCATGGCATTGTAGCTCATGTCCAGCACCTTCCCTCCTATGCATTCCAGCACCATATTGAACGGACGTTCTTTTGCCGTCGCTTCCAGTTTAGTTTCAAATGATTCGTCTCTCACCAGCACCTCATCGTAACCCTCGCTGATGAGAAGGTCTTTCTTGCCAGGTAACCCAATCGTTCCGACGGTGTACGCATCCATCTTTTTTGCGATGCGGTTTGCCAGTATGCCGACGCCCCCGGCAGCACTGTGAATCAGAATTTTGTAGCCTTTTTGAATATCGCCCAATGAAAAAAGTGAGTAGTAGGCGGTTAAAGCCTGCACCAAATATGCAGCCCCTTCTTCGAACGACCACGCTTTTGGAATTGGGCTGAGGTAGTCAGGGGACTGTACAATATGCGTTGTGTAAGCACCGAAGCGAGTCACTCCCATCACCCTGTCGCCTGCTTTGAATTTGGTCACATTTTTACCCACTCGAAGTATTTCGCCCGAAAACTCCAGCCCGGGTACGAAAGTCCCTTTAGGAGTGGCGCTGTAAATACCCAGCATGGCAAAAATGTCGGCAAAGTTTAAGCCTATCGCCTTAACGGCCACCAACACACTGCTATCATCCGGCTCGGCTATCGTCGTTTCCACCTTTAGCAGCCTGTCCATACTTCCGGCTTTGACCATTTGCCAGGCCCTTCCACCAGCCTCTCGTTGTTCGTTCATGGCTGCAAAATATGCCTAAATTTAAATTTTAAGCTACTTGTCGAAAAAATTATCGAAAATGCTTGACAAATAGTGGTGTAAACGATTTATAATTACATCAAAATTCAAAAGCCCGTACTGTTTATTTCAAATGGACAAAAAGAGAGTAATCAAAAGTTATGAGAAGCTGGATCAGGCGATGAAGGACCTGCTTCTGGAGGCCTACCCTTCTGGATTTACCGGCAATGTGATCAGGCTCACAAACGCACAAAATGAAACCTATTTTGCTGTACCTCTGGAAACTGAGGAAGCCAACTACCTTATTAAGGTACCGCTTGAATCGATGAAGAGTAAAGCCACACCTGCCGACGACGATGACGATGATGGGTTTGATGCGGGCGCAGACGACGTAGATGAAGTTGCCGGGGCGGACGATGCTGACGATGCTGATGACTCTTCAAGCGACCCGTCTTACAACCAGGGATTTGACGACGATATCGATTAAAAAATAATTATATCCACCATTGCATTAAGTGAAATAACTTACTCATACATTTGCGTCCTAAATCAAAACCTAATATGAAAAAGACGCTTATGTTGCTGGCTATGACCAGTTTCATTGCAATTTGTTCTTGTCAATCAACCAAAACGGAAACCGCTGAAGCAGCAGCTGACTCCACAACCCTTGAAACCTCTACTGTGGTGATGGAGGAAATTTCACCGGCTGACAGCACGCTGGCATCGGATTCAACCGAAATTGTTCAGACTGACTCTATCCAGTAATAAGAAAGGCCCTAAACGGGCCTTTTTACTTGTATCTTAACCAGCCCTTCTAGCTTGCTCTCCGCCCCCTAAACTGGTAGTAAAATAAAACCATTTCAACAGCCTTTCTGATAGCCGTGTTGACAGGATAAAACTTGCTACCCAGCTCCCAGTCTATCCCCATCAGCTGTGACTGATAGTCGGACATCATTGGCACAGCCATGGTTCCGTCACTGATGGCTCCCACCGTTGTTTGATACGGTACTGGCTGATCAGCTTTGATCAATTGGCATGTAACAAGCTTCTTCTGTCCATTTTTATCCCGGGAAGCCGCATAGCCAAACAGTCGGCAAATGAGGCCCCGGTATTTATAGTTGCCACAAAAGCCTGAACCAGCACCAACTACCAATGGATTGAACAAATGACAAACAGTCGATTCGCTTTCTTCATTCATTTTAGCAAGCATCTCCTCGGCTTTGTCGGTTTTGTAGAGGTGATAGGCCAATGGGAGAAACTCCAGAATTGTGGCGGTAAGATCAGACTTGGTACAGCACTTTCCGCAGCCGGTAAGGCATTTTAAGGATGATTGTGCCTGGAAGGCGCTAATCTCTTTTTGCAGGCCGTCGAAAACCCTTTCAACAGCGGCAACTTTCTTATATATTGACAAATAATTGCTATATAGTTGCAAAACTACGCATTGAATCAATCGGTTGTGCGTATTGCGATAAATAAAGTATAAGCAGAAGCCAAAGAGCCTACTCTGTCCAATTTCGTCTCAAAACTTCAGGCCATGCCGCTCGATCAAATTCAAAACCATATTTCCTCCGGAGCGAATGAACAATTAGCTGTTGCACTAAAACAAAGCCCGGAAAAAGCTCGCCTCACCACTTCCATGGGCGTGTCGTTGGTCACATTTGCTGCCTATTACAGAAACCTGGAAGCCATAAGAACAATACGGGCATATCTTGACGATGTCACTATTCACGAAGCCTGCTGCATTGGAGAATTAGAGACTGTGAAAGAGCAGCTTCATAAAGCACCAGAGGTGTTGAACTCCTTTTCCGCAGATGGATTTACGCCGCTTGGGCTTGCCTGTTTCTTTGGGCACGTAAATCTGGCCGCCTATCTGATAGAAACTGGCGCTGATGCGAACATTGCTGCCAACAACGACTTTCGGGTGGCACCCATTCACTCGGCCTGCGCCATTTCGAGTGTGCCCATTGTAAATCTGCTGATAGCCGCTGGTGCCAACGTGAACCTCTCCCAGCAAAAAGGCATTCGTCCCATTCATTCAGCCTCCCACAACGGAAGCCTGGAAATCGTCAGAATACTTATAGCTGCCGGAGCTGACCATAAAATTGCAGATGAAAGCGGGAAAACCCCAACCGATTATGCACTGGAGAAAAACTACGATGAGTTGGTAGCCTATCTTAAGACATTGAGTTAGCCGGTTACCCAACCTTCTTTACCATAGCCTTATAGCTATTTAAAATCAATTTCAGAATGTCCTCAGGCCATTGATGACCGCCGGCAATGTAGAACTTCTGATTGACCTCCAATTCTATCCCAGTGTAGGACGAGCTGTCAAATTCCTTCCTTAAGAAGGTGGTAAAGCCATCGGACTTGCCCAGGTAGGGCTCGTTAAACTTCACTGCAAACATATCACTGAGTGATTTCATTTCACTCTTCCATTGACCACAAAACTCTTTCTCAGGTTTCTTTTTCGGATCGAAAAGCAGCCCGATGTCAACCTTTCTTTCCTTCCCTTCAAATATTGGGGTGAAGGTGTGCACCGAAATATGCACCACCCTATTGCCCTTGCTTACCCATTTGTATATCTGAGCATAAACGGTGTTTCGGTAAGGTGTATAATACTTGGTCAAAATATGCCGCCTGACTATTTTTTGTAGCGGTTTGGTGTATTCAGAAAATAACGACTTATGATTGCGTGACCGGTTGAGCTCGACAAGCAGCCGTGAGGTGGTTGAGAAATAAGAACTATCGGCCTTTATCGCTTTCAACTGCTCGAATAATGCCAAAGCACCAATATCAAGCCCTCTGTGGGTCTTCAGCACCTCCGGTGTTTTGTTGAACAGGTACTCATACTCCTCGGGAATTTCATTGCCGCCATGCTCGCAGGTCAATATGAATTTTACCTTACTCATCTTTTGGCCGACGGCAAAAACATTGTGTTGTTTTCGAGACAGCCTGCCAGCTCTTCGTAAAGACCAAGTAAGGCTTCATGACTAAAGCTCTGTCCCAGGTGCTTAATCATTCGTTCCGACAGGTTTCCCTGTGCTATGATAGCTCTTACGATGGCATTCGATTGATCCTTGTCGGCCATGTTAACTAAATGCTCCCAACATTTGGCAGCAGTAGCCGCCTTTTGCTCCATCCCAAAAAGCTTCAGGTATTGTCTATTGGTGATGGTATAGTTGCTCCCCTCTTTCACAACACTCAAAAAAATGGCAGCCAAATCGTCTTCATGCCAGCTCTTTTGCTCTTCGAAGCTACATAGCGTTTCGTTCACGAGTTCCTTTAGCAGGGCCACAATGACTTGCAGCACAGCGATATCTGCTGCCGGGCATTCCTGTATATCTATAATTCGGATTTCAATGGCACCACGGTCGAACCTCGCAATAGCCCCTCTTGAATTCAGGAAATATTGATCCAAAATGCCGTCGGTATCGTAGCTGTTGATATCTCCTCTGATTCGCTGAAAAATTTGCTTGTCGTATTCGGCTTGAGTGAACAATTGTTCCGGCACTACTTTCCCAGCAATAGACGGCACCTTCTCCTGATTGTGGCGGTAGGTCTCCAGCCTCGTGTCGACGAAGCCGCTCAGTTTACCATCCAATATGGGCGACGATGCAGTTAATGCCGGAATGATGGGCAGCAACACCCTGATGGCGGCATGCAGCCTGGCAAACTCCTCATCCCCCTGAAAAGGCAGGTTGATATGGGTGCTTTGCAAATTGCTCCATCCGTGCCCACGGCAGTCGAAGATGCGGTTGTAAAGCTCGTAGATATCGTTGTTCTCGTGTGGCCAGATAACCGTTTCCTTGTACGGATCCATCCAGGGATGTGCACCGCCGGGAAGCAGCATGGCATCGAAAGGTGCCAAAAGCCTGTTGATTTCCTGGATGTTTTCGTGAAATGGCTTGTCGAGGCCGTTGAGTGTGGCTGTTGGTCCATTGGTCTTGATCTCGATTACGTGAGACACCAATTCGTTAGACCAGGCTATGCCCCCCCGATACACATCTGCAACAAACTCCCCAGTCACTTGCTTGAAAAGCTTGTCAGCTATTGGCAGGACATTGAGACCCTTTCTGGAAACGATCATATACTCCATTTCCACCCCAAACCCGTCGAACAAGTGTAAGTTTCGCTTCTGCTCCGCCATAGACTTAGAGGGTTTTCTTTTGCTCTATTCTCCGTAAAAGGGAACCCAGCACTTTCCTGTAAAGCTCATCCTTCAAACAGTAGTCTTCTATGCCATGATCAAGGCTCGGGTTGTCATTCACTTCGATGATATAAACGCTATTCCCTTTCTGCTTGATATCCACGCCGTACAGTCCACTTCCTATCAGGTTGGCGGCTTTTAAAGAAGTCTCGAGAACAATTTCCGGCACTTTTTCTACAGGCATTGTTTCTGCATTGCCGTACTGATCGTCAGTTTTCGATTTCGTCCAATTGTATATCTGCCAATGATCCTTCGCCATATAATACTTACAAGCGTACAACGGCTTGTTATCCAAAATGCCAATACGCCAGTCATAGTCAGTAGGCAAAAACTCCTGTGCGATAACCAAATCCGAATCACTGAGCATTTTGTCGAGTATCTCGTCCAGGCTCTTTCGGTCAACTGCCTTCATCACTCCCACAGAAAAGGCGCTGTCCGGCTGCTTGAGCACAATAGGAAAGCCCAGCATCGCCTCCAGATCATTTCGGTTGTCTTTGTGTACAATGACTGTCCTTGGTGTCGAAATTTTAGCTTTGCCCAATGTTTCTGCTAAAAACACCTTATTGGTGCATCGCATAATCGAGATGGGGTCGTCAATCACCGGTATGCCGTCTGCAAAAGCCCGCCTGGCAAAGCGGTAGGTGTGGTGATTGACAGCGGTAGTCTCTCTGATGAACAGCGCATCATACTCAGAGACCCTGCTATAGTCCTCCTTGGTGATAAGATCAGCATAAAAGCCCAATTCCTCCCCTATGTCGATAAATTTTTGGATAGCCTTTTTGTCCGAAGGTGGTGCCTTTTCATTTGGATTGACCAAAATTGCCAAATCGTAGATGGTTTTGGAGCTACGTTTTCCATCATAGCGCTTTTTCTTAAAGTATTCGTTAGCAGACTCCTCGAGAAACGGCTTGTGGCTTTCCGGTATTTCCTTTACTGAAATGGGGCTTATGCCCTGTAATACCCATTTTTTCTGAAACTGAAATTGAGCCCTGAGAATTGGTGCCTGAAACAGGTTGTACAGCGCTTTACTTAGTGTATCGTATTGAGGGCTGAGATTCTTGCCAAAGTAAATACTCAGGGCAAACTGGTTCGATTTGATCTTGGATAGGCTCTTCTGAATCAATTCATCAATTTCGTCGGTGATCACCCTCACGATGGTGCTTGACTTCAAATCCTGAATCGTTGTTACACTGGGGATCACTTTCTGCCCCCTGGCCTCAGCCAGCAGTGAGACGTAATATCCCGCCGATTGGTACCAGTAGTTTCGGGCCAGATTGAAAATTCTAACGTTCTTTATGTCAGCGTATTGAGGGTTGGTAAGGTAAGATCTAACTGCCACCACCTCTACTCCTTCAATGTTAAGCTGCCAGTCTTTAGGGTTGTTGATAACAACAATTTTTCTCATTCTTTATCTGTCGGTTCTAAAATCAACAAGTTAGCATCATAGGTCACAATACCCAACAAAATGGAGTTGATAAGCCTGTGCACGTCGACTTTATATTCGTTCTCTCCCGAAAGTGGGTTTTCCTGATAGGGATCGGACACCGAAACAATTCCGTTTTCGTCGATGGCAGTAAGCACTACGAAATGCCCCATGGGGTATCCTTTCAGGTCGTCGTAAACCGAGCGACCCTCGTCGTTGGCGTATTCTCTTTTGCAATCGTACAGGTAAGTAGCGCTCAAGCCCGTGAGGATAGGGCGTCTTCTGTCGAGGTACTTCCTGATTAAGTCCACCGTTAAATCCTCAAAAGCAATTTCACCGCCTCTGGTCAGAAACTCGATATATGAGTGGGTAGCATTTTCAAATTTCTTACCTCTTTTATACTTGAGCTGGGCTTTTAGTTTCTCAATCAGCTCATCGTGCGTCAGCGTGGACCAAACAGGGTCAAAAACATTGAGGTTATAAGAATGCATTTTCGCCTTATACCCCCTTTTCAGCGCATGAATGCCTAATAGGTTACCCAAGGTGCCACCTTCTTCCAAAAATGTTACCTCATCTATTACCTGCTGCAGATTGATAAAATCGTGATAATAGTTGTAAACCGCATGCAGACTGGTTGGGCCGCATGTTTCGTCATCTGGCTGGTTCAGTATTTTGAAATAAGAAATTTTTGAGTGCATACGTTCATGGGTTCGCACATCAAAGATTACTTAAACTAGTCAGATTTTAATGTGAACAAACGCTAATTATTTTACTGAAAGGGTAACTTTACCCCCAACACAAAGAAGTTATGAAATTAGCACTGATAGCACACGACGGTAAAAAACCAGAAATGGTCGCTTTTCTGCTTGGCAACAAGGAGTTGCTCGGAGGCATTGAACTGATTGCCACGGGTACCACAGGCCGGCATATTGAAAATGCTGGCTTGCAAGTTCACAAAATGTTATCGGGCCCGCTTGGGGGGGATGCTCAAATTGCAGCCATGGCGGCGGAAAAAAACCTGGATATGGTCATCTTTTTCAGAGACCCGCTCGACAAGCACCCACACGAGCCCGATGTTCAGATGCTGATGAGGATTTGTGATGTTCACAACATCCCCCTGGCCACCAATCCAGCAGCCGCCAACCTTTTTCTAAAGGCAATCAAGAAGGCCTGATGGCTCTACTTTGACAGGTGAAGCAGCTTGTGATTTTTCTCCTGATTTACCCCGCCCCTAAGGAAAGTCAGGAGAAAAATCTGGCTGTCCTCTTTGGGACGCCCGGCTTAGGCCTCATGATTGTAAAACAGGCAGATTTTTTGAATGTGTCAAAGTTGATATAGTCTGGTTCTGATCAAAAGAGGTTAAGTACCCCTTTGCGCCGGAAGCGAGTAAAATCGTAGTCCGGCATTTTTTTGTCTTTGAAATACTTGCTCTGCATTTTTGAGAACATTGCATGAATGCTTTCAGCCAGCGGCCCTTCTCCCCTCATCCTGCGACCAAACTCGCTGTCGTTCACCTGACCGTCATGAATCGAGCAGATTTGGTTCCACACCTTGGCAGCCCTGTCGGGAAAATGTGTTTCCAGCCACTCCCTGAATAGAATCCCCAGTTGACCGTTGAGCCTAACAAGGGTAAAAGTGGATGTCAGCGCCCCATATTCTGACGAAAGCTTCAGTATCCTTGGAATCTCCGTATTGTTGAGGCCGGGTATAATTGGCCCCATCATCACCCCACAGGGAATACCCCTCTGAGTCAACTTCTCCATCACCTTCAGTTTCTTCAGCGGATGCGAAGTTCTCGGCTCTAACACCCTTCTTAATTCCTCATCCAGCGACGTAATCGTGAAAATCACGTGAACAAGGTTCTCCGAGGCAAGGTCCGACAGCACGTCCAAATCCCTTTCGATCAGTGCGTTCTTGGTAATAATGCCCAGCGGATTCCCATATTTTTGGAAGACCTTCAGTAATTCTCTCGTAATGCCATACTTCCTTTCCGCTGGTTGATAGCAATCGGTGTTGCCTGAAAGCATTACTACCTGGGGCTTCCATGAAGGGCTCAGGAAAGATTTTTCCAGCAGCCTGGGAGCGTCAGGCTTCACGACGATTTTTCGTTCGAAGTCCAATCCCATATTATATCCCCAGTATTCATGCGAATTGCGGGCATAGCAGTAAATGCAACCATGCTCGCAACCCTGATACGGGTTAATGGAATAGGTAAAAGGAATATCAGGGCTTTCGTTCTTACTCATCACAGTCTTAGGGTGCTCGACTATGTATTCGGTGGGCACTCTTTCCTGAAGCAACTGTTCATCAATTCCCTCTTCGTGGTAATTGCCTCTCTCCTGACTGGCAAACCTGTTGTTAGGCTGCAAACCTGTTCCTCTTCCTTTCATTTACTAATTTTATTAGCCCAATATAATTAGTATCTTAAGTTAAACCTGCATCTGCTACTAAATATTTTACACCCGAAGAAAAATTTACTTTGCGTTAGAATGGTTAAGCTCAGTCCTTTATTTTTGAGCCCTGAAATCAAAAAAGCAGTATGATCGACTTTATAGAAGAGCTTAAGTGGAGAGGCATGTTGAACGACATGATGCCCGGAACAGAAGACCAGCTGAAAAAGGAAATGACCTCGGCTTATATAGGTTTTGATCCAACTGCAGCATCACTCCACATAGGCAACCTGGCTACTATCATGCTGCTTGTCCACTTCCAGCGTGCAGGGCATAAACCCTACGCACTCGTAGGCGGCGCCACGGGCATGATAGGCGACCCCTCAGGCAAGTCGGAAGAGCGAAACCTGTTGGATGAAGGGACACTTCGCAAAAACCAGGAAGGCATTAAGGTGCAACTGGAGAAGTTCCTCGCTTTTGATAGCGGCAAGAATGCGGCGGTGATGGTCAACAATTACGACTGGTTCAAAAAATTCGGTTTTCTGGAGTTTTTGAGAGATGCCGGCAAACACATCACGGTGAATTATATGATGGCCAAAGATTCGGTAAAGAACCGTTTGGAAACAGGCCTTTCCTTTACTGAGTTTTCCTACCAGCTGCTGCAAGGCTACGATTTTTATCATTTGTATACCGAGCACCAGGTCAAGCTGCAAATGGGTGGCAGCGACCAGTGGGGTAATATTACCACCGGCACAGAGTTTATCCGCAGAAAGGCCAGCGGCGAAGCCTATGCGCTCACCACGCCCCTGGTGACCAAGGCCGACGGTACTAAGTTCGGCAAAAGTGAAGGCGGCAACGTATGGCTCGATCCGGAGATGACAAGCCCGTACAAATTTTACCAGTTCTGGCTCAATTGCTCCGACGACGACAGCCACCGGCTGATCAGGGTGTTTACGCTGCTTGGCAAGGACGAAATAGAAAAACTAGAGAAAGAACATGCCGAAGCGCCTCATTTGAGGATTATGCAGCAGGCCATTGCCAAAGATGTAACAACCAGGGTGCACTCAGAAGCTGATTACAATATGGCAGTGAAGGCCTCAGGTATTCTTTTTGGCAAAGATGTAACGGCCGAGCTGGAAGAAATAGACGAAAAAACCCTGCTACAAGTGTTTGAGGGTGTGCCGATGGTAGAGATCAGCCGGACAACCCTGGACAGTGCCGCTACCATAACGGATTTGCTTTCGACAGAAACGAACAGCGAAATTTTTCCATCGAAAGGCGAAGCACGCAAAATGATCCAGCAGGGTGGTGTGAGCATCAACAAGCTAAAAGCAACCGACCCCAACGAGAAGCCAGCTTACAAGCTGCTCCAGGGCAAATACCTGCTTTGCCAGAAGGGAAAGAAGAATTACTATTTGATCAAAGTTGGGTCATAAGGATCGATAAATGGCAAATTTCCTGCATGGCGTTTATTTTCTGCTTTTTGAACAAAAAAAACCGTGGCGCTCACCACGGTTTTCTGTTTTTAGGCTAATTGCTATTGACTATTTTTCTTCTTCTTTGCTGGCAACCGCTTTGTCCTCACCTCCCATTTTCTGTACTGCTTCTCCATCTTTCAGTCTTTTGGAAACAGCCAGGAATGGCCCGGAAATGACTTCATCCCCTTCTTTTACCCCGCTCAGCACTTCAATATTTTCAAAGTCGCTGATGCCGGTTTTTACCTCTACCATTTTGGCCACGCCATTATCGTTAAGGAACACCACCTGCAACACTTCATCTTTCTCGCCAGTAGCTGGAGTGCTTGCTTCAGTGTTCTCTCCCTCCTTGCCTTCGCCGGCTTTCTCATCCTTGCTGCTTCTGGTAGTAACAGCCGCCAGCGGAACAGACAACACATTGTCTTTCCTCTCCGTGATAATATCAACGCTGGCAGTCATCCCTGGTCTCAGCGGATTCTTGATGCCCTTCTCATTTATCAAGTCTTTGTAGGAGCTGTTAAGTACCCTGATACGAACTTCAAATTCGGTAACTGCATCGGCAGATGCTTTATCATTGGCTGTGTTGGCAATCTGTGTCACAACACCCTTAAACTCCTTTTCAAGGTAAGTGTAGCTGTCAACCTGAATTAGAGCCGTATCACCTACAGCAATTCTGATGATGTCATTCTCGTTCACATTCACCCTTACTTCCATCTTGTTCAGGTCGGCAATGCGAAGCATCTCTGTACCGGCCATCTGCTGAGTACCAACCACACGTTCTCCCTTTTCTACGCTAAGCTTCGATACCGTTCCATTCATAGGCGACAGTACTGTTGTCAGGCGAAGGTTCTCTTTTGCTTCATTCACCGAGGCCTGAGAGCTTTTTACGATGTACTCGGCCGCATTTACATTCTCTTCTGCAGAAGAAAGATCCGTTTGCGCCACCTTGTAGTTAGAGTCGGCCAGCTCCCAGTCTGCATCAGAAATTACTTTCTCCTCGTACAGCTTCTTCTGGCGGTTGTACTCCAGCTTCGCTCTGTCAAAGTTAGCCCTGGCCCTTTCCAGTCTCGCTCTTGCATCTGCCTCATTGGCTTTTTGCTGGTTAAGATTGGCGAGACTTCTGTCCACAGCTGACTGCCAGTTGTCGGGACGTATCTTTATCAGGCGATCACCGATCATCACAGAGTCTCCCTCTTCCACATTCAGTTCAATGATTTCGCCAGCAACGTCTGGGGTCATCTTTACTTCTATTTCAGGCTGTATGGCCCCAGAAGCACTAACTTTTTCGACAATAGTTTTCTTGGCGACATTGCTAAATTCTACTTCCATGGATTGCTTTTTGCCAATCCAGCCCTGCGATTTTCCAACCAGCACCACTACGATCAGTACAGCAACAACCCCGAGAAGAATGTATATTAACTTATTTGATTTCTTTTTCTTAGCCATGATTTAGAAGGTTAATTCTTTTCCCTGATAGAATTCTAATATTTTTAAACGAAACAAATAGGTGTATTTAGCTCTCACCAAACCAGAGCGTGCCCTGAACAGGTTGTTGCTGGCTACCTGGTACTCAACAAAGTTGACAGCACCCAATGAGTAGCGATTTTCAGTGTTTTTAAAAGACTGCTCCAATGCGCTTACCTGCCGCTCGGAAGCGTTGTATGACTTCAAGGCAGCATTTGCATTGTTGTAGGCAGTTTCAATATTTTGTCTCAGCGTGTTTCTGGTTTCAAGTGCTGAAATCTCAGCTGTTTTCTGGGTAATAATGGCCCGTTGCACATTGGAACGGGTCGTGAACCTATTGAAAATTGGGACGGAAAGGTTTAAATTGATCTGCTTGCTCAGGTATTCCGAAAATTGATCAAAAACCGGAAAGTCGGGTTCCGTTCTCACAACATTGGGTACCTGTTGGCGAGTGTACACAAGCTGAGACCTGTCGTTTTCAAGAAACCCAATCGGAAACTCAGCGAAAGTTGTGCCGTCATATATTTCCCGCTCTCTATCTGCAATTTCGGAGTAGTTGGTATTAAAACTAGCGCCCAAGCTTAAGGTAGGCATGATGCCGCCTTGCGCTACTCTCAAACCCACTTCGGCCGATTGGACATTCAGATCCGCACTCTTTATCTCAGGCATGGCCTCTAATGCAGTTCTGTAAATGCCTTCCACGTCATCGTCAATATTCAATTCGTCAGGAACGTCCACCTCAGGCACAATCAGTTCTACTTCCGTTGTGCTGGGCAGTAGCAAAGCCTGCTTTAGGCTAAGCAGCGACAAAGCAAGATCGTTTTCAGCGTTGATCAGATCCAGTTCATTGCTCGCCAGCTGCGATTCCAGGTCAAGCTGGTTTGTGATTGGCAGCGATCCTGCATCAACCAGCTTCACGGTTCTGTCCAGTTGGTTCCTGGTTGACTCCGCCTGCAGCCTGGCCGTCTCTACCAACTCCTGGTTTAGAATGACGTTCAGATAGGATGTAACAACGGTAACGATCACATCATTTTTTGACTTTTCAAGGTCAAATTCGTTAGCGTTTTTGGTCAGCTCGTTGCGCTTCACTGTGTTATGGAGCTGCATGCCGTTGAACAAAGTAATGTTGCTACTTCCCTGCACACCAGCGAAATAGAGTGGAAGCGTAATGAACTGATTGGTTGTAGGGTCGACTGATCTACCCCAGTTCCGACCTGCTCCCACTCCCACATTGGCATTGGGAAGCCTGTTCATTTTCGACTGCGTCAGATTGACCTCTGCTCCTCTCAATGTCAATTCACTCCTTTTAATGTTCAGGTTTCGCTCCAGGGCTATGTCCACCGTCTGTCGCAAATCCAACACCATCTTTCCTCCGTCGATGGCAGGGGTATTCGATTGACCGTAAAGGAAATGAGAGGTAATAATTAGTCCTAAAAAAAGTAATCTTCTCATTGTTGACCTTTTTATTTATTTATCAATATCTGGTATGTATATGACTTCTTTTATCCAGTCGAGGTTTCTCAGGTACTCAAGAGAAATAGCTTTCAGACCCGAGTCCATCTCAATAATCAGGCAAGCCAACTCGTTTTTCCCTTTTCGGGAAACCGTCATAGTAGCTATATTGCAGTCGTCGTGAGACAGAATATTGGCTATATAAGCGATGCTTCCCTTTGTGTCGGTGGCAGTGATAATAATTGTGTGAAGGTTGGCCGTAAAGCCAGACGAAAATCCGTTCACCTCGGTGATTTTGATCAAACCACCTCCCCTGCTTTCACCGATCACCTGAACCGCCTTTTCTCCCGCTTTCAGGTCGAGCTTAACCGTGTTTGGGTGTCGTGTCAGGGCGTTACCCACCGACTTGAAGTTGTATGTCAGTCCTTCTTTGGCAGCATGTTCAAATGCCTCCTTAATTCTCTTATCATCTGTTTTGTAGTCGAGCAAGCCCGCCACAATGGCTCTGTCGCTGCCGTGGCCTTCGTAGGTGCGGGCAAAGGAATTAAAGAAGGTAATGGTCGCTTCCTCCGGCTGCTTCCCTAAAATCTTTCTGGCGGTACGGCCAATGCGTACCACGCCAGCTGTGTGCGAGCTGGAT